>JAKEFD010000328.1 GCA_022616245.1 Gemmataceae bacterium | reverse complement strand
CAGCGCCCCGGCCGTGAACAGGAGTCCTGCGACCAAAAACCGTCGCTCGAGCACGGAGGCCAAACCCAAGAGCGCCAGCCCCGAAGATGCCAGACGCGGCGTAAGAAAAGATTCATTGACGACAAACACGCCCATGCCGCCATAGGGCAAAGGCTCCATTACCAAAAGGAGCAGGCTCAGACTTGCAATCGCCACGTCGTCCAGCAAAGCGCGGATCAGCCGAAACATGCCGAAAACTAGTATTGTCTTGGAAACGAGAAACAGCAGGAAGAACGCCAAGTTCAGGCCAAGGACTTGGATTAAGGGAGCAGCGATCGGCGAGAAGAGCGAAAACTCGTCTTGCGAGCCGTAGCGGAAGTAAAGGTCATCCTCGAGCAAACCTTCGGCCCGGTTCAGCGCCTGACCGGCGTAGAGCATCGCGTCGTGTGTGAAGCCAGCATAAGGGCGAATCAGCGCATTGAGTGCGAGCAGCACCAGAAATAGCGCAAGTGGCCGAGCTGCCAGGTCGGTTAGCGCGGCCAGTGAGCGTTGGGTCCAGGTTTGGGGAGTGGTGTTCATGACCCAAAGGGGCGACCAATGGTGAAATTGTGGGCGGCCGACTGCTTTGCAACTATAGGTCAAGAATTCACGCTTCCGAAGTTTGCAATGCTTCGGAGGACCTGCGGAAGAGCAAGTACTTGCGGCTTAAGAAGTTCCAGAAAAACGTGAGACCCAAGGCGATCACTTTGGCAAAGGTGTAGTGGATGTGCGCAAAGTCGTAAAGGCCCAGGATCACAGTCCACGTGATGCCAAGCCCGACCAGCGAAAGCACTGTAAAAGCGACGAAACCAGCGGCGGCGTTCGCGGGCGCGTTAGGGAAGACCCACAACGAACACAAGATGTATTGCAGAACACCGCCGGTGAGATAGCCGGCCACCGCCGCGGTCGCCGGATTCCAACCCGCCCACTCGACCAAGAAGCAGAGAACGCCGAAATCGACGAGTGCCGCCGCCGCCGAAGCCGCGAGCGCTCTCGGCAATTGCAGCACGATGTTTTCCACGGGATCAGCGAAAATACGCTTGAGCTGTTGGGCAACTTCTGGCACGGAGGATTCCTCAGTTCCGTTCACGGCGGGACATGAAAAGATAGGTCACAATTAGACTTTTGTCACGCTCGGCGATGGATTTTTGGAGTGCTGGAACTCGTTCCAGCTATGGGGTTTAGGAGAGTGCCAGACACCTTTTGCCGTCGAGTTCCAAAGTGTCTAATCGGGAAGGGGCTGCTTGATGCCTTTGCCGCGCAATTGCCGGACGCGTTCGGCGACTTCGAATTGCATGGGGTCGCGACCGAGGGCGCGCTCGTACAAAGCCAACGCCCGCTCCGGCATACCGGTCATTTCGTAAACAATGCCCAGTTCGACGAGGCCGCGCGGGTGATTGGGCTCGAGCGCGAGGGCTTGCTGCAGGCGTTGCTGGGCCAGCGGCAACGCTTTTTCCTGCCGCAGCCGCCAGCCGTCGAGCACTAAGGCGTCGGCCCGATTGGGATGCTGTTGCACATAGTCTTGGACCATGCGCTTGGCTTCCGGCGCTCGCCCGGTGCGCGACAGCAGCATCGCTTGCGCGTGCCGCGCCGCCCCGTGTTGGACATCGAGTTCCAAACAAGTCAGGTAATACTGCTCGGCTTTGCGCCAATCGCCCAGTCGGTCATGGCATTGGCCCATGTTGAAAACCAAGGCCGGATCCTGGGGCGTGAGCGTCAAAGCGGCTTCAAAGCTGTCGCGCGCGCCGACATAATCTCCACGCGAAAACAGGAACACGCCGTCGTCGTTGAATTGCTTGACGCGGTGGTCGGCAGTGGATGCGCAACCGGCGCAAACCAGCAACAACAAGACAAGCCTGGTTTCCCCGAGTTTGCTATTCTGGCGGCGCATGGCACACACCCGTCCCCTCTTCTAAGGGCGAGAGGAGCAATTGGTCGCCAAGGACCATAGAACGAACTGGGGCAAAAAGGAAGGTCGATTCTTCGACTAGACAAGTAGGATTGTCTCTAGGATGGCGGCTTCGAATTGTCATGCGGAAACCGTTTCGACAGCAAGCGATCCCCCAATCGACTGCCGAGAATGCGGTCCAGCAAGAGAAGCGGGCCTGAGAAAGCAGGCAGCAGTGCTTCGCGCTGGCGGCGCGCGATGAGCCGGACGAGACGATCCACGCATTTTTCCACCGGCCATATGCGGAAGGGCGGCGCCGGCGGCTCGGGCCAGGGTTGACCGTCAGGTCCGAGCACATTGGTCCTGAGCGGCGTATCCACAAACGCCGGCGAGACAACGCCGACGTGTACGCCGTCTTTGGCCAATTCAATCCGCAGCGCCTCGTAGAGCCCCGTAATCGCGAACTTGCTGGCGCCGTACAGAGCATAGGAAGGGATGCCGCGCTTGCCGGTCAGGCTGCTCATTGCGACCAGAGAGCCTTTGGTTTTCCGCACGTGCGGCAAGGCAAAATGCGTCGCATAGAGCGTGCCGAAGAAGTTCACGCGCATGACTCGTTCGAGGGTTTCCAGCGTGGTGTCTTCGAAATAAGCACGAAGCGACAAGCCGGCGGAACAAATGAGGATATCGAGCTTGCCGTAAGCCTCGATCGTTTGGTCCACTGCGCGACGGACTTGCTCGGCCTCGGTAACGTCGGTCGGCAGGACGAGAGCGTGACTGCCCTGCCCTTCTATTTCGCCGCACAGCTTGCCGAGCTCCGCTTGCGAGCGCGACGCCAAACCGAGCCGCGCGCCGTATCCGGCCAACCGCAGCGCCGCCGCCCGGCCGATGCCTGAAGACGCGCCGGTGATAAGGACCACTTTGTCGCGGTAGCAGTTCATCTAGTTCTTGTTCAGCTCCTCGAGGAGAAGTTCCTGCACCATTTCCATGTTGGCGCGGCCCTTGGTCTCGCGCATCACCGCTCCCTTGATAGCGTCGGCGGCTTTCGTCTTGCCCTTCTTGAAATCCGCGACCGCTTTCGCGTTGGCCGCGACGGCCCTTTGCACCATTTCGCGAAGCTGCTCCTTGTCGATCAGCGCGTCGCCGAACTTGGCGAGCGCATCCTTCACGGTCGTTCCTTGCAACATGTCCGCGAACATCGCGCGGGCGATTTGCTTATTGAGGCCCTTGGCCTTGACCATGTTGATGAGGTCGGCAAGAGAGGCCGGCGGAATCGGAAAGTCCTTGACCGCGAGCTTGCGCTCTTTGAGCGTTTGCAGAATCTCGTTGGTTACCCAGTTGGCGGTTGCTTTGGGGTTTTGACACAGCCCCGCGGCTTGTTCGAAATAGGCGGCCAGCGGCCTGCCGTGCCGAACCAGAACGCCGGCCTCATACGCGGATAGGCCGTAGTCCTCTTGCAAGCGCTGCCGCAGCAGCGCGGGCAACTCGCCCAATTCCGCGCGCGCTTGATCCAGATCCGCTTTGCTCACAAATACCGGCACGAGGTCCGGATCGGGGAAGTAGCGATAGTCGGCAGCTTCTTCTTTGCGGCGCTGGATTGCCGTTTGGCCGCGGCGGTCGTCCCAGCCGGCAGTGGCCTTGGCCACAGGGATGAGCCTGCCGCCGCGTACTTCGCAGACCGGCGCCACCCGATAGCCGCCGAAAGGCTTGGCGGCGTCCGCATCGATCTGCCAGGCTGCGCCGAACTTGCTCTGAAACTCTTGATACTGCCGCTCGGCTTCGTAGTTCATGGCCCGCTCAACGCCGCGAAAACTGTTGAGATTCTTGACCTCGACAATCGGCGTCGCTGCAAACAACTCCGGCTCCTGTCCCCCTGACTCCTGACTCCTTTCCCCTGACCCCTGACTCCTGACCCCCGACGCCTGTCCGCTCAATGGAACATGGATGTTGATGTTGGCATCGCAACGCAAACTGCCTTCCTGCATCTCGCAATCCGACACGTCGATTTCGCGCAGCAACAGGCGGATCTCTTCCAGATAGGCCTTGGCTTGCTCCGGGGTTTCGATGTCGGGCTTGCTGACGATTTCCAAAAGAGGCGTGCCGGTGCGATTGAGATCGACCAGGCTGTCCCGCGCACCGCCGTGCTCGTCATGAAGCATCTTGCCCGCGTCTTCTTCCAGATGCGCGCGGATAATGCCGACGCGTTTAGAACCCGTTCCATTCTCCAATTCCAGATAGCCGTCCTGGCTGAACGGCAGGTCATACTGGCTGATCTGATAGTTTTTGGGAAGATCGGGATAATAGTAGTTCTTGCGGTCCCATTTAGTGAAGGACGCAATCCGGCAGTTGAGCGCGAGGGCCGCCCTGAGCGCAAGCTGAAACGCGTGCCGATTCATCACCGGCAAAGCGCCGGGCAGGCCGGTGCAAACGGGACAGGTCGCGGAATTGGGGGGTAAGCCGAACTTCGTGCTGCAGCCGCAAAAAAGCTTGGTGCGCGTCAGGAGCTGTACGTGCACTTCCAGGCCGATGACGATGCGGTACGGAGGTGTTGTCTCTGCGGTCATGAGAGATGGTGATTCTATCCGGAAAAGCCGAATACGCAACGCTGCCGGGGTAGGACCCCGTCGACGTGCTAGAAAGGTTGTCCGAGGAAATGAATCTCATTGCACAGAACCTGCGAGGAATCGCAGGAAAATAGTGGCGTCCGCAGCGGCGACACGCTCGCCCTCGCTAGCGCGTCGGGCTGGTGTTGTGCAGATTACATTATCCTGCTTGGAGAAGCAGCGAGCGCATACCGAGTTGAGCGCGTTTGCAGAGGCGCAGGAGTTTGTCGCCCAGGGATTGGATCACATCCGGAGTAGTGGCCGGTTTGTGCGCGGCCTCTTCCAGGAGTGCGGCGGCATGGGAGATCGGAGAATAGCCGTAGCCGCCGCTGCTGCCGCGCAGTTGATGCGCCAGTCGTTGCACTTCGGCCACGTTGCCGGCAGCGAGACTCACTTCCAGACGCCGGCAGGTGGCGCTCAACCCAGAGGTGAATTCCTCCAGAAGATTGCGCATTTCCTTGTCATCGGCGACATCGGAAATCAACGGTTCGTGGTGCATGGTTGGGCCGATTGCACAACGCGCGGTGAGGAGAGCGCAGCGGATGGGAAACGCAACGGCGCGTCTGGGGTAGGGTAAACGGCCGAATGATGAGAACTTCGGCCATTGTTCCTGATGCAATTGTAGCTTACAAATCGCGACCAGGCAGCAAACTCAGCCCGGAACGACAAATCCTTTTGTGTGGTAGACTTAGGAGGGCGCCGCAGAGTAGCGTCAGGAGCAGTGATGGAAATCCCCTTGCGGGTCTTGATGGTCGAGGATTCGGAGCATGATGCCATCGTCATCTTGTGCGAGCTGCGCCGCGGCGGCTACGATCCGGATTGGCGTCTCGTGGATAACGCTGCCAGCCTGCGCGCCGCCCTGGCCGAAGAGCGCTGGGACATCGTCATCGCGGATTTTGGCTTGCCCTACTTCAGCGGCCTCGAAGCCCTCAAACTGATCCGCGACAGCGGCGTCGACCTGCCTTTTCTCATGGTGTCGGCCTCCATCGGCGAAGACATTGCCGTGACGGCAATGAGGTCCGGCGCTCACGACTACATTGCCAAAGACCGGCTGGCGCGTTTGCCGGCGGCGGTGGCGCGCGAGCTGCGCGAAGCTGAAGAACGCCGGGCGCGTCGCCGCGCCGAGGAGGAGCTGCGTCAGGCCAAGGACGTCGCCGAAGCCGCCAACCGCGCCAAGAGCGAATTCTTGGCCAACATGAGCCATGAAATTCGCACGCCCATGACCGCGCTTCTGGGCTACGCCGACGTGCTCCTGGAAGAAAGCAACCTGCACAACGCCCCGCCCGAACGCGTGGCGGCGCTGCAAGCCATCAAGCGCAACGGCCAGCACCTGCTCGATATCCTCAATGACATCCTCGATCTCTCCAAGATTGAAGCCGGCAAGCTGCGCGTCGAGCCGGCTGCCGCGGCGGATGCCGTCGCGCGGCCGCTCGACAATCTGCGCATTCTGCTCGCCGAGGACTGCCCGGACAGCCAACGGCTGATCTCGTTCCACCTGAGCAAAGCCGGCGCTACCGTCGTCGTCGCCGAGGACGGTCAAGCCGCTGTCAACTTCGCACAGAACGCCTTGGATGAAGGGCGACCGTTCGACCTCATCCTCATGGATATGCAGATGCCGGTGCTCGACGGCTACTCAGCCACGCGCCGGCTGCGCGAACGAGGCTACGATCGTCCCATCGTTGCGCTCACCGCCCGCGCCCTGACCGGCGAGTTGCAGCGCTGCCTTGAAGCCGGTTGCGAATTCTACGCCACCAAACCCATCGACCGCCGTCAGCTCATCGACGTCGTCTTGAACTCGCTCACACAGCACAGGCCCGACGGTAAATCACGTCTGCCCATTCCCGACAAGCCGCTGGCCAATCCATCGCTCGTGTGATTCAAATTCCGACAAGTCCGCACATTTTCTCGCTTCCTGACGGGCGCGGCTCTGACAGAATCGCTAGGGACTACTAAGTGAAGTTCCGTGAAGGATGTATTAAAAACGAAAAAGTTACCCACGTTGCGCTGGAAATCGGGTACGATCACCCTATCGCATTGTTTCATGTCTGGGATTGGCATCGTCTTTGATTGGAGTGTGGACTTTCCTGTCCGCGTGGTCCGCGGCGCATAGGCAGTCCGCCTGCAGTCACATGCCGGGCGAGCATCTATGGTGCAACAGGAATCCTTGACCAGCGTCACCCTTTTATGGCGCTTGCAACAGCAGCCTTCCGATCAGGCCGCGTGGCGTGAATTTGTCGAGCGCTACGGCCGGCGGATTCACGGCTGGTGCCGGCAGTGGGGCCTTCAAGAGGCCGACGCGCAAGACATTGTTCAGATCGTCTTGCTCAAGCTGGTAGGGGCCGTGCAAACCTTCCGTTACGATCCGTCGCAGAGCTTTCGCGGCTGGCTCAAGACAGTCACGCACCACGCCTGGCAAGATCTGGCGCGTGGCCGCCGGCGGCTCGCTGCGGCGGGAAACGGTGCTGCCGACGATCCGCTCCTGACGCTGGCGGCCCGCGACGACCTGGCGGCGCGCTTGGAAGCCGCCTATGAGCAAGAGGTATTGGACCAGGCGCTGGTCCGAGTGCGCCCGCGCGTGCAGCCACAGACCTGGGACGCCTTTCGGCTAACCGCTCTCGACGGACTGTCGGGCGCGGCTACGGCCGCGCAACTGGGGATGCGTGTCACCTCCGTCTACAAGGCCAAGAGCAACGTACAGAAACTGCTCGAGGCCGAAGTCCGCTACTTGGAAGGGGGCCAGGTGTGAACGCCTGCCCGCCGCGTGAAGAATTAGAAAGCCTTTTGGCTAACGAATTGAGCGGCCCCGAAGAGGAGTCCCTGGAGGCTCACGTCGCCGGTTGTACGGCCTGTCAGCTTCGGTTGGATGATCTGACTCGCGGTGCGCTAACTCTGGTCCGAGGCGCGAGCGAGGGACGATTGACGCTGCCGGCCGCCGCTGTCCAGACAGACGGCGGTCTGCGCGACACGCCGTTGCCGATTCATCCTCTCACCTCTGGCTCCTCTGACGATTCCTCCCCTCGCCCTCTGGGGGGAGAGGGGCCGGGGGTGAGGGGACAGCCCTCGGGCGTCTCGCTCCCTCACGGTCGCGGCTTGGACGGCGCGCCCGCGGGCGTCCCGCAGCTTGCGAGCCTACTTCAACGTGTTGCCGGAGTTCAGCCCGCCAAGGTTTCGCCGCAGCCGGCGTCTCTTCCGCCGCCGGCAGCAATGGAGTCCCCGCGACTCTTGTCCAGCGGGTCGGCAATACTCCGAGCCACCGGAACCTTTTTCCGCCGCCAGTTCTGGACCTGGCCGTTAGTCGCGGCATTGTTCCTGGGCGGCGCCGGTTGGTGGGTCGTCCAGTCCGTCGAAAGCGCTATGCGTCAGCAGCGCGTCAACGAGTTGACCACAGTACTCGAAGCCGACTTGGCCGCACTTCATGTCTGGATGGGCAACCAGCGGACGACGGCCGAGCTGATTGCCCGCGATGATCAGTTGCGAGCGCTGACACAAGAGTTACTCGCCCTGGCGCAAGGTAAACAGGACGTGGAGCGCCTACTCACTCAGTCCAAAGCCCAAAGTGTCATACGATCTCGACTGGCGGGCCCGCTTCGGCGGGCCGGTTATGCAGGGTTTGTCTTGGTCTCCCCCAGCGGAGTTGTCCTGGCAGCCGAACATGACGCGCCTGTGGGATTGACGCTCACCGGTTACCGTTGGGAGTTTCTCGGGAATGTATTGCGCGGAGAGGCGGCGGTTTCCAAACCGTTCCTCAGTCCGCTCTTGCTCGCCGATGCACACGGCGAACTGCGGGCGAATCTGCCGGTCATGTCGGCGGCCGCCTGCGTGCGGGACCAGGCCGGGCAGACCATCGCCGCTCTCGACATGCGCATTCGTCCAGAAGACGAGTTCACGCGGATCCTGCAAGTCGCGCGTTCTGGGGATAGCGGTGAGACATATGTGTTTGATCGCCAGGGGTTGCTCCTGAGTCAGAGCCGCTTTGACGAACAACTGAAGCAGATCGGCCTGTTGGTCGACCGGCCGGAAATTCACTCCATCCTTACAGTGGAGTTGCGCGATCCGGCCGTCAACATGGTCGAAGGGGCCCGTCCGGGAATCCGCCGACCCGATCAGCCCCTCACACGCATGGCAAAAGAGGCCGTCCTGGGGAAGAAGGGCCACGACGCTGACGGCTATCGGGACTATCGCGGGGTTCCTGTGGTCGGCGCCTGGCGTTGGCTGGACGAGTATGATTTCGGCGTCGCCACCGAGATCGATGTCGCCGAGGCGTTTCGGCCGGCTTACATTCTCCGCGGCGCCTATGCCGTGCTGATCATTCTGCTGGTTCTGAGCGCGGCCGGCGTGTTGGCGGCCATGCTGTGGATCGCGCGACAGCGGCGCGCCTTGCGGCAAGCCACGGTGACTGCCAAGCAATTGGGGCAATATACACTGGTCGAGCGGCTCGGGTCCGGCGGGATGGGCACCGTCTACAAAGCGCGGCATGCGCTGCTGCGGCGGCCGACCGCCGTCAAGCTGCTGAATGTCGATCAAATCTCGGGCACGGCGATCGCCCGCTTCGAGCGCGAGGTCCAGCTCACTAGCGGCCTGACGCACCCCAATACAGTGGCGATTTTCGACTACGGCCGCACTCCCGAGGGCATTTTCTATTACGCCATGGAATACCTGGAAGGGATTAACCTGGACGATCTGGTGACGCGCGCGGGTCCCTTGGGCGAAGCGCGCTTGCTCTACGTGCTACGCCAGGTCTGCGGCTCGCTCGCCGAAGCGCATGCGGCCGGCCTGGTCCACCGCGACATTAAGCCGGCGAATATCATTCTCACCTGTCGCGGCGGGCTTTACGACTTCGTCAAAGTTCTCGATTTCGGGCTGGTCAAGGCGCTGGGCGGTCCCGAAAGGGCCAATCTCACTTCGCCCCATGATGTGACCGGAACGCCCCTCTACCTGTCCCCGGAAGCCTTGAGCGAGCCGGACCGGGTCGACGCGCGTGCGGACGTCTACGCGATTGGAGCGGTTGGGTATTTCTTGTTCACCGGCGCGCCCGTATTTAACGGCGCCTCTGTCACGGAGATTTGCCTGAAGCACGCGCAGCTTGCCCCGGAGGCGCCGTCGGCCCGGTGTGGACGGCAAGTCAGCCCCGAATTGGAGCAGTTATTGCTCTCTTGCCTCGCCAAGTCTCCGGCCGACCGACCGGCCGATGCCGCCGATTTGTTGTGCCGGTTGGAGGCCTGCGCCGTCGACGGTCGCTGGACCACAGCCGACGCCGCCGCTTGGTGGGCCGCTCATGGCGCGAAAGTCCAGACGAGCGTGCCGGCAAGTTCGAACGCCGCACTGCAAGCGGACGGGCTAACTGTGTGCGCTGCTGTCGTGTTCGCCCAAAAAGGCAACTAGAAAGAAATCAGATTCAGGTTTTTCAACCCCAAGCGTAGAACCCGCAGGGGGATTCCAATCTTGATTGCTGAAGCCTATCTATAGTTACGGGACTAGGAGCACGAAACGTGCATCCAGGTTTGAAAAGGAGTTACGCATGAGACTGCAGCGATGGTGCTTGATTCTGCTGGGAGGCACTCTGTTTTCCCTCGCCGTCATCCGCTGGGGGGCGGCCGAGCCAAGCCCGCAAGACCCGGCTTTGAAGCCTGAAATTGCCCAGAAGGCGGACCCGGAAAGAGAGGCCATCCTCGAAAACGCCAAGGCCTTCATGGAGGCTTACAACCGCCAGGAAGTCAAAGCGCTTGTGCCGCTTTTCACCAAGGACTGTGAAATCACCGAACTGGACGGCACGGTGCTGCGCGGCCGCAAGGAGATCGAGGAAGCATTGACCGATTTTTTCAAAGAGAATCCCCAGGCGCGCATTAGCCTCAGCCTCGACACCGTGCGCCGGCTAAACGACACCGCCGCCATCGAGGACGGCACCAGCGTCTTCTTTCCCGACGGCAAGACGGCTACGACGCAAAGCCATTATCAAGTCGTGCACATCAAACAAGACGGCCGCTGGCTGATGGCCAATGCACGCACCTACAACCAGGAAAGCCTGACGCCCTACGAACACCTCCGTGATCTGGAATGGCTCATCGGCGACTGGATCGACGAGAGCCCGGATGCCATTGTGGAAACGTCCTATCGCTGGGCCGAGAACAAGACCTTCTTGCTGCAGGAGTTCACCGTGCGCGTCAAGGGCAGAAGCACGTTGAAAGGCAGCGCCCGCATCGGCTGGGACCCGCTGGCCAAGCACATTCGCTCGTGGATCTTTGATTCCGAAGGCGGCTTCGGCGAAGGCCATTGGAGCCTGGTCGATGACACTTGGGTCATCAAGGCCAAGGGCGTGAGCGACGACGGCAAAGTCGTCACCACCACGAATCACCTCACACAGGTCAGCCGGGATCGAATGAACTTCGTGTCGGTCGATCGCATCGTGGGCGACGAACGGATACCGGGCCTGGCTGCCGCGGTGGTGCGCAAACCACCGCAGCCCAAACGGTAATCATGTCCATGCGGCAAACATTCTTGTTTGCCCGGCTTCGCTGGTGTTCGTTGGGCAACAAGAATGTTCGCCCCACTTGAATTCAAGAGCACACAATCTCGAGGAGAAATCAACATGAGACGTTTGAAAAATACCTGCTGCTGGATCGGGATCTTCGTTTTGTCGGCCGTGTTGCTCGGTTCGCTTTGGGCCAAGGGCCGCGGGGGCGGCGGCGGCGGCAGGGGAGGCGGCGGCGGCGCTCGTGCGGGCGGCGGCGCTCGTGCGGGCGGCGGCGGCGCGCGACCTGCGGGTGGCGGCGGCGCCCGACCTGCGGGCAGCGGCGGCGCCAAGATCGGCGGCGGCGGGCACTCGCCCGGTTTCAGCGCGCCGAAAGTCCAAGCGCCCAAGGTCGGCGGCGGTGGCGGCGGCGCCAAAATCGGCGGCGCCGGCCCCAAAGTCGGTGGCGGTGGCCCCAACATCGGTGGTGGTGCAGCCAATCTCAAGCCCGGCAACATCACCCTTCCCAAGCAACCCGGACTCGACGTCGGCAAACGGCCCGGCATCGATGGCGGCGTCGTCGGCAAGAAGATCGATGGCGGCATCGGGAAGAAAATCGACGGTGGCATCGGGAAGAAGATCGACGGCGGTATCGGCAAGAAAATCGATGGCGGCATCGGTAAGAAAATCGACGGCGGCGTCGGCAAGCGCCCCGATTACGGCAGGCCCGGTCAAGGCGTGCTGCCCGGTCTAGGCCTGGGAATCGCCGGCGGCGCTCTGGCCGGCGACGTCATTGGCCGCCGTCAGGACACAGTCGGCAACCGCCAGGAAAACCTCCAAAATCGCTCACAAAACTTGGACGACCGCATGTCGCAACGCGAGGATTTCCGGAATCAAACTCAGGAGCAGCGCCAGGAGTATATGAACAATCGCCGTGAAGACTGGCAGAACTGGCACGACGACTATTACCACCATCACGACGGCTGGTATCACGGCGGCTGGCACGGCCATTACGGGGAAGAGCGCTGGGAGCACCTGTGGGAAGACCACACCGCCGCCATGATTTTCGGCACGACCATGTGGGGCGTCAATCGCATGGGGTATTGGTTCGGCACCGGGTCGTATTCCAACCCGTACTACGAGCCGTCGCCGGCGGTGGCCGACTACAGCTATCTCGATTATTCGCAGCCCTTGGCCGCGCCGCCGGAAGCGCCGGCCACCGCGCCGCCCGCGACTGTGGAATCCGCGAGCCTGCCTCCGGGCGTCACGCAAGAAGGCATGGACAGCTTTGAGAACGCGCGCAACCTGTTTTACGAAGAGCGCTACAAGGAAGCTTTGAGCGCCGTCAACAAAGCGCTCACGAGCATGCCCAAGGACGCAGTGATGCATGAATTCCGCGCCCTCGTGCTGTACGCGCTCGGCAACTATAAAGACGCGGCGACGGCTCTGCACCCGGTCTTGGCCGTCGGTCCGGGATTCGACTGGACGACTATGAGCGGCCTGTATGCGAACACAGCGACCTACGCGAACCAGCTTCGCAAACTGGAAGACTTCGTGGCGGCCAATCCCAAATCGGCGGAGGGACATTTCGTCCTCGGCTACCATTACCTGACCGGAAACAACCCTGACCCCGCGGCCACGGAGTTTCAGCATGTCCACAAGCTCGTTCCGCAAGACACCGTCTCGGCCCAACTCTTGACATCCCTGGGCAAGGGGCCAGAAACGCCGGCGAAGACGCCCGCCAAGAGTGAAGCGAAGTTTGACGAGGAAAAACTGGTCGGCGCGTGGTCTGCCTCCGGCGCCAAAAACTCCACCTTTGAACTGACGATGTCGAAAGACAAATCGTTTACTTGGACCTATCGCCAAGGCAAGACCAAGCAGGAAGTGAAAGGCGCATATGCCTTGGACGGCGCCACGCTGGCGCTCGAGCCCGATGCGGGCGGCGTCATGGTGGCCGACATCACCGATCCCAGCGGCGGCGCTTTCACCTTTCGTCAAGAGGGCGGGCCGGCAAATGATCCAGGATTGAAGTTCAAGCGCAAGTAGAATTCAACCGCGGAGGCGCAGAGGAACGCAGAGAGAGAAAACGCGACAGATAATCTGCTTCTTCTTTCATCGTATTTACTCTGCGCTTCTCTGCGCCTCTGCGGTGATTCTGAATTCGAACCGCCTTTTCACGGAAGGCCGGGTCCTCCCAAATCGACCGGTGTTCGGCCGAGGGGCCTGGGGAATTCCGCCGTGCCCCAGTACGACGCGGTCTCTTGACGGAGGAATGTTCCCATGTTGGTCAACATCTTGTTGTGGGCGCTTTTTGGTCTGATCGCGGGCGCGGTCGCCAAGTTCATCATGCCCGGCAAGGACCCCGGAGGCTGGATTATCACCAGCCTCATCGGCATCGCCGGCGCGGTGCTCGGCGGCTATCTGTGCAGCCAGCTCTTTAACCTGGACATCAACGCCGGCTTCAACCTGACCAGTTTCGCGGTTGCCGTTGGCGGCGCACTTATCGTGCTGGTCCTGTATCGCATTCTGGTTGGCCGCGCGGCCACGCGCTAACGGTTGCGGCTCGCTCGACAGGGGGCATTCGTAAGAATGTCCCTTGTCTTTACGAGCCCGACGCGAGAGCAAGGGTCTGTACACTAGCCCGACGCGCGAGCGAGGGAAATACAGCCCACTCATCTTTTTCAACTCGAGGAGATGGCAATGCCCCAATCGACATCCGAGTCAACCGCCGCGACCGTCGCCGCGGCCCCGGCAACAGCGATCCCCAATTACGAAGTCAAGCTCTTCCTCGACGCGGCCAAGGTGCTCGACGTCGAGTTCAAGCCGAGCAAGGACGCGGACAAGGTGTTCGATCTCAAGTCATCCAATCGCAAAATCGCGATGCAGTTCATCGACGCCCGTCCGTTGCAGGTCCACGCGGAAGGCTGGAGCGTCCGGGTCCGCAAGTTCGAAGACGACGAGAAGTTCGAGCTGAGCTACAAGCGCCGCTATCCATTGGCGACGGGCACGCTGGCGGACGCTTTAGCCCGCGCGGCCGAGCACGGTTTCCACAAAGAGAACGACTACGCTGCCCAAGTCGAGTGGGGCTACAGCAAGCAGACCCTCAGCTTCACGCGCAAGAAGGAGTTCAAGGCCAAGGGCTGCGACGCCATGAACCTGCCCGCCGCCGAAGTGGTGCGCCAGGCGGTCCTCGATGGACTGCCCGGCAAGCTCAACCGCTGGAAGAAAGAGGGTTGGGCCAGAAGAATCTTGGCGGTGGGACACCTCTACGGTCCCGTGTTGGGCAAACGCTGGATCGGCAAATGGCAAGGCCCCGACCTGGCCTTCGAGGTGTGGTTGATCAAGACCGAGTCGGGCCAGGGGTTCGAACCAGTCGTCGAACTCTCCTTCAAGGAAGGCGATCCAACCGAGGCCTCCGGCTTCCGCGACAAACTGATGGCATTCGTGCGCGCGCAAAAGTGGCTGTTGGAGCGCGACGTCCTCAAGACCGAGATGATCTTGCAGAGGTATTAGGACGCAGTTGACCAAGTCTCTGTCCCTCGTGCAAAGGAGAATTCCATGGCAGAATTCAACAAGTGGATGATCGACCCCCAAGACGCCGTCATGTGTCTGATCGACCATCAAAGCGGGCTGTTCCAACTGGTCCGCGACATCGAGCTGGCGGTGCTGCGTTCGAACGTGACCGCGCTCGCGAAGGTGTCTCGCCTCGCCAAGATTCCAACCTTCACGACGGCGTCGGTCCCCGACGGCCCGAACGGACCGCTCATTCCCGAAGTCCATCAGCACAACCCCGAAGCGGTCTATATTCCGCGCACCGGCCAGATCAACGCCTGGGACAATCCGAAATGGGTCGAGGCGATTGAAAAGACCAGACGCAAAACGTTGCTCATCGCCGGCACGCTTACGAGCGTCTGTATGTCGTTCCCGACGCTGAGCGCCCTCGTCGCCGGCTACAAGGTCTTCTGCATCATCGACGCCTCGGGCAACTGGTCGAAGATGGCCACCGATCTTACGCTCGCCCGCGTGGTGCAGGCCGGCGCGATGCCGATCGACACGTATGCCGTCCTGTGCGAACTCATGAGCACATGGAATCGGCCGGATGCCATGGAGTTCGCGCAGATCATGGTGGATCACATCGTGCCGCCGTATCGGTGTCTCATCGAAAGCTACGACAAGGCACAGAGCGTTCAGAAAGTCGGACGCGAAACGAAACTTGAGCGCTTGGAAGCGGCCCCGCCGAAAAGGTGATCGGCGATCCAATACGTGAAAAGCGTTGCCTCTTGCACTTGACAAGGACAGAATGACGCCAACTCGGTTCCTTCGCAATCGGCGACGCATCTTTCAACAAGGAGAACGCCAGCATGAAAAAGTATGTGGTGGAGTTCATTGGCACGTTTTTCCTCGTCACCACCATTGGCTGCGTCGCCATTTCGCCTGGCGGCGCTGGCCCGCTGGCGCCGCTTGCCATCGGCTCAGTTCTCATGGTGATGGTCTTCGCGGGAGGACATGTCTCCGGGGCACACTATAACCCCGCGGTCACCTTGGCGGTGTTTCTGCGCGGCCGCTGCCCTGCCGCCGACGTGGCGCCGTACATGATCGCGCAAGTCCTGGGCGCCGCGGCCGCCGCCGTGATCGTCCTGTTTTTGAAGAACTTTCCAAGCGTGCCCGCCGCCACGCCGGACATCGGCCGTGCGCTCGTTGCCGAATTGCTGTTCACGTTCGCCCTGTGCTACGTCGTCCTCAACGTGGCCACCGCCAAAGGGACAAGCGGGAATTCTTTCTATGGGCTGGCGATTGGCTTTACCGTCCTGGTAGGGGCCTTTGCCGTGGGCCCGATCTCCGGCGGTGCTTTCAACCCGGCGGTCGCGGTGGGCATCACGGTAATGGGGTTGTCGAACGTCGTCGACATCTGGATTTTTCTGGCGGCGGATTTCGCGGCCGGCGCCGCGGCCGCTGTCGCGTTCCAGTTGATCAACCCCGATGACAAGTAGGACGGATTGGCCAGTCAAATTGGCCTCGCACAGCTTTTACGCCGCGAAAAACGCAAAAACACAAAGGGCAACCGCTTTGCTTTGTGTGCTTTGGGTGCTGTCGCGGCAAATAGCATTCCGTGGGGAAATCTCGAATGTTTTGAGAAAACGTTAACCGAGGATTGGACATGAATCGTTGGCGTGGACCTTTTGGTTGGGGCCTATTCGTCGTCGGGATTTCGACGCTGCTGATTTTTTCGCAGCTGGAGTCGAAGGCACAGCAGGAGCCGAACTTTGACAGGCTTAGCGCCGAGGATCGTCAGGCCTTGCAGAAACGCTTCGCGAAGGAACTCTGGCCGCTCTTGACCCGGCACGAGCGCGACGGCTGCGTCGGTTGCCATGCGGGAGCCAAGACCGTGTCGGCGCTGCGCATGACCGGCGACATCGACAAGGATTTCCCCATGCTGATTAAACAGGGATTTTTCATCCCGGACGATGCCGGCAGCCTGCTCGCCCGCATGCTCGATAAGGATCCCAAAAGGATCATGCCGCCGCCGGCAAAGGACCCCAAATTCAAAAGGCCGCACTGGACTGAGAAGGAACTGGCCCTGTTGCGGGCCTTCGTCGTCGACCTGGACAAGAAGCAGAAAAAATGAGCCTCGAAGTCTAATGACCGTGTAGCCGAACTCGTAAGAGTTCGGAGCGGCAGCCGAAGTCTCACGACTTCGGCTACGCGGGAATCGGGGTAACCATGGCCAAGACTGACTTCAAGTCCGTGAACGAATACATCGCCGCGCAGCCCGAGGCAGTGCAAGGCATTCTCGAGCGCGTGCGCAGCGTCATGCAGAAGGCCTTGCCCGACGCCGAGGAAGTGATCTCGTACCAGATGCCTGCGTACAATCTCCATGGTGGCGCCGTGATTTATTTCGCCGGGTGGAAGCAGCACTACTCGCTCTATCCTGCCACCAGTTATGTCGTATCGGCGCTCAAGGACGAACTGGCGCCCTATGAGCGGAGTAAGGGCACGATTCGCTTTCCACTCACCAAACCCGTCCCCGTGAAGTTGATCGCGCGCATCGCCAAGTTGCGCGCAATGGAATTCGTCGAGCGCACCAAAACGAAGAAGGCTGCGCTAAAAAAGCGCTAGCCGGGATTTGAACAACAGAGACACTAGCCCGACGCGTGAGCGAGGGAATAACTACAAAGACACATTTACACTAGCCCGACGCGCGAGCGAGGGAATAACCACAAAGACACATTTACACTAGCCCGACGCGCGAGCGAGGGAATAACCACAAAGACAAAGGATCATAGAGTAGGCAAAAGAAAGGAATCAATAGGTGGGCAGGACACCATGAAACAGCATGGGGGGTACTTTTCAAGGAGTAGAGTCATGAGAAAGCTGATGGGAATCGGGGCGTGCGTTGGCTTCGCACTGCTACTGGCCGGTTGCGGCGAACAGGCGAAAAAGGATCCGTCGGCCAAGGCAAAAGGCCAGCTTGAACAAGCCGGCAAAGCCCTTCAAGAAGGTCTGGCGGACTCCAAGGCAAAGATCAGCGACGCCGCCAACACGGCTGCCGAAGCGCTTGGGGTGCAGTTCTCCAAGGCCACCGAACAGGCCAAGCAGTCGCTGCAAAGCGTCAAGGGAGCGCCGGAGCTGGTCCAGAAGGTCGGCGACGTCATCCCCTCGCTGCAAAAGACTCTGGCGGAAATCACCGACAAGGATTCCGCGCTGAAAGCCCTGCCGAAATTGGAAGAGTTGGAGGGCACGGTGAGCAAGCTCTCGGGGCAGTTCGACCAGCTTCCCGAGGCGGCAAAGAAAACTGTCGGCGATCTCATTCAGAAAGGGACCGGCAGCCTGCAGCCGCTCGTGGATACCGTCCTCGCCCAGCCCGCGGTCCAGGCTGTTCGGCCCAAGCTGGAAGGGATCATGAAACAATTGAAGGGGCTGAATGATTGATCGGCATCTCGTTCGGGACGATGCGAGTGCTGGCGCGGCCGCCTCGAAATGGCCGCGCCATTCATTCGGTTGCTCGGTGTGCTTAGCCGTGGGTCATTTGAAGGGATCGACAACTTTGACGCCCGCTTTCTTGAAATCCTTCGAATTGCGGGTGGCCAAAGTAAGATCGTGAACAAGGGCGGTGGCCGCGATCAAGCTGTCTTTGACGGACATGGCCAGGCGGGCGCGGCGCAAGTCGGCAAGGAGTTCCGCCCAGCGCAGTCCCGTGGCGGCGTCCCAAGGCAGGCAAACCAAGGTGGCGACGCCGCGTTCGAACCAGCGTT
>JAKEFD010000327.1 GCA_022616245.1 Gemmataceae bacterium | reverse complement strand
TACGACGAGAGCAAGGTCCCCGATTTCACGCTGCCCGATCCCTTGCTCTTTGCGACGGGCGACAAAGTAAAAACGCCCTCTGAGTGGACGCAACGGCGGCGCGGCGAAATTCTGCGCCTCTTCGAAACGGAAATGTATGGCAAGACGCCCGCGGGCCGGCCGAAAGAGATGACCTTTGAAGTAAAGAGCATCGACAAGAAAGCGCTCGGCGGCAAGGCGATTCGCAAGGAAGTTTCCATTTACTTCACGGGCAAGAAGGATGGGCCGAAGATGGACTTGTTGATTTATCTACCTGCCGATGCCAAGAAACCAGTACCGGTATTCCTCGTCCCGAACTTCAACGGCAACCACGCCGTCCATTCCGATCCGGCCATCACGCTGTCCAAAGAGTGGATGCGCCCCGACGCCAAGGGCGGCGGCGTGGATAACAAGGCGACGGAGAAAACGCGCGGCAGCGAGGCGAGCCGGTTCTCACTCGACGACATCCTGGCCGCGGGCTACGGACTGGCGACGTTTTTTTACGGCGACCTCGACCCGGACTTCGACGACGGTTTTCAGAACGGCGTACAGCCGCTCTTCTACAAGGCGGGACAGAAGCGGCCGGCGGCGAACGAGTGGGGCGCGATCGGCGCCTGGGCCTGGGGCTGCAGCAGGGCTTTGGATTATCTGGAAACCGACGCGGACGTCGACGCAACGAAGGTGATCGTGATGGGGCATTCGCGCCTGGGCAAGACCGCGCTTTGGGCCGGGGCACAGGACCAGCGTTTCGCGATTGTCATCAGCAACAACTCCGGCGAAGGCGGCGCGGCCATCACGCGGCGGCGCTTCGGCGAAACCATCTGGCGCATCAACACGTCGTTTCCGCATTGGTTCTGCAATAACTTCCGCAAGTACAACGACAAGGAGGACGACCTGCCCGTGGACGCGCACATGCTCATCGCGCTGGTCGCGCCCAGGCCGGTCTACGTTGCCAGTGCCGAGGAAGACCAGTGGGCCGACCCGCGCGGCGAGTTCCTCGCCTGCTTGCACGCCAACCCGGTCTACAAGCTCCTGGGCACGGATGGCCTGCCGGCGAAGGAAATTCCGAAGCTCAACGCGCCGGTCATGGGCACGATCGGCTACCACAATCGCTCGGGCAAGCACGATGTGACGCGCTATGATTGGGAGCAGTACATCCTATTCGCCAATAAACACCTGAAAAAGAGTAATGCAAAAAAGTGATTGGTTCAACGCGATTGGACTGCTTGTCAATTGCAAACGACAACCCGCTAGCTTAACGACAATTCATATTTCTCTTCCACCACGTACGCGCCCCATCTGCGTCCCGGCAAATCCGCAACTTTTTGGAATCCGACGCAACGATAGAGATGTGCGGCGGCCGTTAGCGCGCTCGTCGTCCACAAATAGACGGATCGATACTGACAACTTTGGCAAAACGCGACGGCCTCGTTCAAGAGCCGCCTGCCCAGGCCCGCGCCGCGTAGCGCGGGATCGACCAGAAACCAGCGCAGTTGCGCCGCGTCCTCCGATGCGGCGACGATCGCGATCGAACCGACCACCCGGCCGCTGTGTTCGGCGATCCAAATACATTGGCGCGGCGGCGTATGCTCCGTTGGTTCGAATTGCAAGAGCACGAACTCCGCAAGCGCCGCCGCGACATACGCCTCAAACGTGGCATCAAAGCCATATTCGCGCGCGTAAACAAGTCCGTGGAGCGTCGCCACGGCGCCGATATCGCCGGGCCGCAAATAAGAGCGAACGGATACCTTCGCAAGTTTGTTGTTGGCGGTACGCATGTTTCCTGGAATAGGACGGAGAGCGAGTCCCGTCCTGGTGGTCGTGTTGAAAGACTTTAGAGCTCCTTCTGTGCCAAGGACGGCGTAATGACCTGTCCTACAGAATCTCGAAAAACTTCAGCATCGGCATGAGAAAGAAGCCGATCGTGCCGGCCGCCAGCGCCACTATTGTCAATATGATCCAGCGGCTCCAGCCAGAGCGCTGGGCGACCGGACCCATATAGATGTTGGGCAAGATTATTTGCGAAGTGGACACGGACGGCTCCGGCGCTGGCAGCGGAATCGGCGTGGGCGCCTCTGTCGCAACCGGCTCCGGCGTCGGCGCCAAAATGTTGAGCGTCGGCGGCGTCGGCGTGCGGGCGATCGACACGACCGGCGGGACCTTGGCCGGCGCCACCGCCAAGTCCCGAAACTCGGGATGATTCCTCAGCGCCTCAAATGGCCCGTCTTTCGTCCGGCTGACGCGGATGTTGCTGGCATCGCCGAGCATGCCTTCTTTCAAGGATCGGCGAATACCGGTCATCGTGCCTTTCACCGTGTGCACGACGGCGTCATCATCCTTGTAGACCATGTACCACGAGTCGCCGTTTTCGCCGGTGAGGTCGGTATCGGTCATCTGGCGCGTGCTGCGGCCAGTCAAATCTTCGAGGAACTCGCGGCAGGTGCCGGCGCGCTTGGCCGCTTCAGGGCTCATCGAACGGCGAATGGCCCAATCGACGCGCTCGGAAATCCATGGCGCCAGCGTACGCGGCGGCACAATGTCGTTGTTGATCTTCTTCATCCACGCGTCGAGCGGGCCGCACGAGGCAAAAGGCAAATCGCCGGTCACCATCATGTAGAGTGTGGCCGCCATCGAGTAGATGTCGCAGCGGGCGTCGGCGTTCTTGGCGTTGCGAAACTGCTCCGGCGCCATGAAGTGCGGCGTGCCCAGCCCGCGGTTGGTGCGCGTCAAATTCAGATCGGCGTCGACTTCTTTCACCAGTCCCAGGTCGACGATTTTGACCACGCCTTCCGGAGTCAGGAGAATGTTGTCCGGCTTGATGTCGCGGTGGATAAGCCCTTGCTTGTGCGCTTTGTGCAAGGCTTGCGAAACTTGGCCGATGATTCGAATAGCGTCCTGCTCGTTGAACCGGCCCACGTGCTCCAAGCGCTGGCCGACCGACTGGCCTTCAACGAATTCCATGACCAGATAAGGCGTGCCGTCCTCCGCGTTGCCTTGTTCCAACGCCTTGACGATGTTGGGATGATTCAGAGCTTTGGCGGCGATGTACTCTTGCTCGAAGCGCTTCAAGAAGACAGGATTGGCAGCCAGATGGCGCGGCAACAGCTTGACCGCCACCGTGTCACCGGTGACGCGCTGCCGTGCTTTGTAAACCGTGCCCATACCACCATCGGCAATTTTTGCCACAAGGTCATATTGGCCAACAGTTTGCAATTCAGTCGCAACGTTCTCCACCGCCATGTACGAGGTCTCCCCCGCTTTGAGCCGCCGCCATCGGCCCTGTCCTCCTAGAACTAGTGTGCTTTGGGCATCCGCTCTTGTCAAAAAAACCCGTATGGATTTACACCTCCTAGCCGCCTACAATTTTCACAAATTCCTAAACGGAATAAAAACCATGAAAGCAACCAAATCCGATTTGCCCTTGCGCCTGGAAACAGTCGAAGACCAATTTGTCGAGCTTTGGAACAACATGGCGGATCTGTGGGGAATCAGTCCCACCATGGCGCGCATTCACGGACTTCTCTATATCACCGGCGCCGCATTATCGATGGACGGCATCATGGCTCGTCTCGCCATTTCGCGTGGCAACGTGTCGATGAACCTCAGCAAGCTGGTTGAATGGGGGTTGGTCCGCCGGGTGCACAAAAGAGGAGACCGCAAAGAGTATTACGAATCGCTCAGCGACGTGTGGGAAATGTTCACGCTGGTCGCCAATCAGCGCAAGCGCCGCGAGATTGACCCTATACTTAACACGCTCAAGCGCTGCCGCGATGCACTGACGCCGGAAACGCTCGGACCGCTCGCTGCCGACGAAGCCAGCCTGCGACGCTTCCAGCGCGTCAACGACTTGTTGAAACTGCTCAGCCTGTTGGACAGCCTGGCGCAGCGTTTCTTCGAGAGCCACCGCGGCCTGCGCGAAGCCATCGAGCTCTTGGCCCAGGAAGAGTAGACCCCACGCTCCGCGTGGGGCTAACGTCTTGCGCCGCTCGACAGAGATGAAGTCGGGGGCTGGAACCCCCACGCGGAGCGTGGGGTCTACTATGCGGTCAGAATGCTGAATACTTCGTGCGGCTTTAGCTTTTCCCGCCCCTTGAGGAACGACAACTCCAAGAGCACCGCACAGTCTGCCACGATCCCGCCCGCTTTTTCAATGAGTTGACAGGCGGCGACCAGAGTGCCGCCCGTGGCCAACACGTCGTCCACCAGGAGAACGCGATCGCCCGGATTGAAGCCGTCGATGTGCACGTGCAGCTCGGCGCTGCCGTATTCCAAGTCGTACTGCAAGCTATGCGTCTTGTATGGCAGCTTGCCGGGCTTGCGCAACGG
>JAKEFD010000326.1 GCA_022616245.1 Gemmataceae bacterium | reverse complement strand
GTCACCGAAAACAACCTGCGCCTGGGTGAAGTGGACGAAGAATTCATCTGGGAGCGGCGCGCAGGCGACACGTTCTTACTCGGCACCAACGCCTGGCGCATTGGCCAAATCGGAACCGACCGCGTCGTCGTTCATCCCGCCGAGGGGATGCCTGCCCTGGTTCCGTTCTGGCGCGGCGAGGGGACCGGACGCAGCCACGACCTCGGCGTCGCCCAAGGCCGATTCGTCCGAGAGCTGGAACAGAAGCTGGACGATCCGGACTGCGTGGATTGGCTCAAGCGCGAGCACTTCCTCGAAACCGCCGGCGCGAAGAATGTGCGCGACTTTGTGCGCCGGCAAAAAGCACGCGCCGGCGTGGTGCCGCACGATCGACTGCTGACCGTCGAAGCAATGCGCGACCCTTTGGGCGATTGGCTAGTCATCTTGCTTTGTCCCTTCGGCAAGCGCGTCCACCTCACGCTCCGGCTCGCTTTCGAGAACATCTTGCGCGCGCGGCTCGGCTATCGCCCTCAGGCTCAGCACGACGACGACGGCGTGATTCTCCGCCTGACGGAAAGCGATGAGCCGGTTCTCGATATCTTCGCTGGGCTGACGCCTGAGAATCTGCAAGACCTGGTGCTCGACGAATTGGCGGACAGCGCGTTGTTCGCCATGCGCTTTCGACAAAACGCAGCCCGGGCACTCCTGATGCCGCGCGTCCAGCCGGGCAAGCGAGCGCCGCTCTGGCTGCAACGGCTGCGCGGCCGCGATCTCCTACAGGTCGCGCGCCGTTTTCCCGACTTTCCCATCGTCGTCGAGACGTTTCGCGAATGCCTGCACGATCACCTCGACGTACCCAGGACGCGCGCTTTGTTGCGCGACATTGCGTCCGGCAGCGTGCGCGTGCAGTCGCTTCGTCTAGAAGCGCCCTCCCCTTTCGCGGCGGCGCTCTTGTTCTCGTTTCAGTCGGCGAGCATGTACGAATACGACGGCGTGGAGGCGGAATCGAGCGCGACCTACACGCGGCTCGACCAGCACCTCTTGGATCAACTGGTCGGCGACAAAGAATTAGCCCTTGATGCACGCGCCGTCGTGCAAGTGGATCAGCGCCTCCGCGGCGTGGGCCGGCCGCCGCGCAGCAAGGCCGAGATGGCCGAATGGCTCAGGCGCTTGGGCGATGCGGCCCCCACCGAACTCGACGGCGCGATGGAGCATCTTGCGCGCGAGCTCGAAGCCGAAGGTCGGGCCCGGTGCATTCAACTTGCTGAAGTTGCGCAACTGGAACGATGGATCTTGACGGAAGTGGAGCCGGAGTACCGTTTAGCGTTCGCCGAATCTGTCGAGTCACTCGACTCGCGCCAGGAGGCGGCGCAAAAGATTCTATTTCGTTATCTCGAAACGCGTGCCCTCGTTGGCTTGGCCGATGTCATGGCGCGTTATCCTTTCGAAGAACGCTGGACAAAAGATCAAATCGAAGAATGGACCAAGAAGGGCCGGCTTTTGCGCGTCGCCAGTCCAGAGCAACCCGAAGTGCCGCACTGGTCCGCCCCCGCCAATTGGGAGCAGATGCAGCGCGGCACACTGGCCCTATTGCGGCGCGAGGTTGTCCCCCGCCCGCCGACGAAGTTCGTTGACTTCACCCTGAGCTGGCAAGGCGTGCGCCGCGCCCAGACGACAGGGGCGCCGCCCGATTCGGCGACAACATTGGAAGAGCGCTTGCACCTGCTTCACGGCTTATTTCTGCCCGCGGAACTCTGGGAATCGGCCATCCTACCCGCGCGGCATGTGGACTATCAGCCGCGCTGCCTGGACGAAACTTTGGCCGGCGGCGCCTGGATTTGGGCCGGACGCGGCGGCGAGCGCGGCGTGGCCCAGGCCGCGTTTTTTCCAAAGGCGCAGCTAGCTGAGTTCGCGACACCTGCATTGCACGAACCGGAGCTGGATGCGGCCGCGGAACGCGTTTACGAGATCCTGCAAACGCGCGGCGCCTTGTTCGTTCCTGATCAAGCGCAAGCAACCGGACTGTCCCCGCAGGCCGTGCGCGGCGGCCTGTGGTCGCTGGCCCGGCGCGGCCTGGTTACCAACGATTCGTTCGATGCAGTCCGTCGCGGGGAAACGAAAGAGGAGGAACCCTCGGAAGAAGCGCGTCGCCGCCCTGCGCGGGCAACAGCCGGCGTCAGGATGCGCTCGAGCACGCGACGTCGTTTCGGTACGCGCATGCAGCCTGAAGGACGCTGGACGTTGATTTCTTGGGGCGCGCCGGACCCGGAAGCGCAAGCATTGACGTGTGCGCGCCGCTTGCTTAGCCGCTATGGCGTGGTCGCGCGCGAAATCGCCCTGCTCGACGACGCCATGCCGCCCTGGCGCGTTCTCTATGAGATCCTCAGCCGGCTCGAAATGGCGGGCGAAGTGCGCCGCGGCTACTTCGTCGAGGGCCTCTCGGGCGCGCAATTCGCGCTGCCCGAAGCGGCCCATATGCTTCAAGAACAAGTCGGCCCGATACGGCAGCCGCCCGCGCCGATCCTGTTGCACAGCCTCGACCCCGCCAATCTCTACGGCACAGGCGCGCCCCTCGACATTCTGCTCCTCGAAGGCGGCACGCGGCCTTTCCAGCGCCGGCTGGGCAACTGGCTGATTCTCGACGCCGGGCAGCCCGCGCTTCTCATCGAGCAGCAAGGGAAACGCCTCACCGCCTTGCCCAGCGCGCGCCGCGAAACACTCAGGCTCGCCGTCGCGCTCTTGCCCGGCATCGTCGGCAAGCATCAACTTCGCGACCCCCGGCACAAACTCACCGTCGAAACTTGGAACGAGCAACCCGTGACATCGACCGAAGGGAAAGAACTGCTGGAAGAAGCAGGTTTTGTTCGCGATTATCAGGCCATGACCTGGTATGCCGTGTGGCGTTGACCAGTCGTTGCCGACGCTGGCAGCGTCGGCTACGGGGTTGTGGCCGACGCTGCCAGCGTCGGCAGTGCTGCCTGCATCGCCTTCTCGACAATTGCAGATGCCGATTCGATGTGTTACAAGAGTTTAACATTGCAAGTTCAAAGTGCCGGAGGTGGTCCGTGTCTTTTTCGCATTGCCGTACTTGTGCGGCCTTGTGGGTGCTCTTCTGGTTCAGCGCCGTCGCCGACTCTCAGGAGCGCCGCGATCGCAGTCAAGACGCCGCGACCGAGCGCGGCCGTCAGCCCCCGATCGTCGCTTCCAAGCAGGACTCGGGAAGCGGAGCGACGAACCTGCAATCGGTTTTGGACGACGGTCATCGCCTTTATGCCGACGGCAAGTACGAAGCGGCGCTGGCGGCTTACAGCAAGGCCATCGAGCTAAGTTCTAAGGCGGAACACTATCGCTATCGCGCCAGCGCCTATCTCAAACTCAATCAGTTTGACAAAGGCATTGCCGACTGCGACGTGGCGCTCAAGCTCGATCCCCAATACGCCATAGGCTATAACGAGCGCGGCATCCTCTATGCGTACAAGAACGACATTACCCGCGCCCTGCCCGATCTCGACGCTGCCGTCCGGCTAGATCCCAAGAACTATCTCTATCTGGCCAATCGCGGCTGGGCCTATCTGCAACGAAGCCAAAAAGACGATCTGGACAAAGCGCTGGCCGATCTGTCGGAATCGATCAAACTAAACAACAAGCACGCATATGCCTGGAACGACCGGGCCATGGTCTGGGACAAGAAGGGGGAGTACGAAAAAGCCCTGGGCGATTTCAAGGAAGCGATCGCGCTAAATCCCAAGGATGCGGCCACGTTTTTCAACCGGGCGACCACCTATCAGCGCATGAAACAGTACGAAAAAGCGCTCGACGATTGCAGCGAAGCGATTCGGCTCGACGCGAAATACGCGCTCGCCTACCGCGAGCGCGGCGTCGCCTATCACAACCTGCGCAAGTTTGAAGAAGCGGTCAAAGAATACACCGATGCCTTGCGCCTCAATCCCAAAGACGCTCAAGCCTACTTGTTCCGCAGCATGGCCCATCGCGAACTGGGCCTGATCCGCAGCGCCAATTCCGATTACGACGACGCCGTGCGCCTCGACCCTTCGCTTAAGACTCGCGACAATTGAACTCAGTGAACCGCAGAGGCGCAGAGAATCGCAGAGTAAAGAAAAGAGTATGTTTTGTCTCTCCGCGTTCCTCTGCGTCTCCGCGGTTAGATCACTCTGAATTCGATCCCAAGCGCTATTGCCACAACGGCCGGTGCTGCCTATACTGGTATTACAAAGTATTACCACGAAGGAGTACAGCATGCGCCGCGCGGCTGGGGCGACACTGATTCTTGGAAGCGTTTTGCTCTTGGTTGTTTACGGGTGCAGCAAGGCGGACGACGCCTGGCCCGAAACCGGCAAGAAACGCGTGCTGGCTTCGTTTCCGCCGCTTTACTGTTTCGCCAAACAGGTCGCCGGCGACGACGCCGACGTCCGCTGCCTACTTACCAGCACCGGCCCGCACGATTATCAGCCCACTATGCGCGACGTGTTCGTCGTGCGCAAAGCGCATCTTTTCCTCACCAACGGCTTGGAGCTGGACGACTTCGTCACCAAGCTGGCGGAGGACACCAAGAATCGCACCACCAAGCTCGTCAAACTCGGCAACGCCTTGCCGAGCGGAAAGCTGTTGCCCATGGACCATGAGGGCCACGACCACGACGGCCACCACCATCACCACGGCGAGCACGACCCGCACGTTTGGCTGCATCCTGAGATTGCCGCCGAGATGGTGCGGCACATTGCAAACCTTCTGGGAGAGATCGATCCCGCTAACAAAGATAAGTACCAAGAGCGGGCCAAGGAACAGGACGCCGAATTCGCCAAGCTGCTCGCCTATGGCCAGGCCGCCTTCAAAGGCAAGAAAAACCGCAAGATCATCACGATGCACGAATCGCTGCGCTACTTCGCCCAGGCGTTTGGCCTGGAAGTGATGGGCAGCGTGCAGCTTCGGCCCGGCATTGAAGGCGACGCCCGCTCGATCACCACCCTCGTGCAAAAGTGCAAGGAAAAGGGGGTCGGCGCCATTTGCATCGAGCCGCAGTATCCCAAAAACTCGGCCGAGGTGGTGCAGGCGCAGCTTAAGAAGCAGGGCTTGGACGTGCAGCTTGTGGAAGTGGACCCGCTCGAAACCGCGCCTGCCGCCACGGGCAACTCCAACCCCGATCCGCGCCATTACCTCGAGCGCATGTACCGCAACATCGACAACCTTGCCAAGGCCCTGCCATGACCCCGCCCCTGGTTTCCATCCGCGGCCTGTGCGTCACGCTCGGCGGCAACGCCGTCCTCAAGGATGTCCACGCCGACATCGTCCGCGGCCAGATCACTTCGCTCATCGGCCTCAACGGCTCAGGCAAGACAACCCTCTTGCGCGCCGTCCTCAAAGAAGTGCCGTACACCGGCCAGATCAGCTTTCATTGCGGCCACGATCACACGCACCAGAACCCCAACCACGTCGGCTATGTGCCGCAAAAGCTCCGGCTCGAAGGCAATGTGCCCATCACCGTGCGCGATTTGTTGGCGTTGGCGCTACAAAAACGCCCGCTCTTTTTCGGAATCAAGGCCGCCGTCCGCGCGCAAATGGTCACCATGCTCGCCCGCGTCGGCGCCTCCCCTGCCCTCTTGGACCGGCCCGCGGACCGCATTTCCGGCGGCGAACTGCAGCGCGTGCTCTTGGCTTTGGCGCTCGAGCCCAATCCGGAATTGCTGCTTCTGGACGAACCTGCCGCCGGCGTTGACTTCCAGGATCAAGAGAGCTTCTACGAGTTGATCGCACGTCTTAACCGTGAACGCGGCGTCTCCATCTTGCTCGTTTCTCACGACCTGTCCGTTGTCAGCCGTCACGCTCATCACGTCTTGTGTCTCAAGGACGGCCTCATTCAATGCCAAGGCACGCCCCGCGAAATGCTCAACGACGCCATGCTGCGGCAAACCTTCGGCGCGGATCGCGCGGTGTTCGCGCACGGCCACCATCATTGAGTTCTTGAACCGCGGAGGCGCGGAGAAACGCAGAGAGGAATAGAAGGATAAATAAGACAGTGATTGTAGTTGGCGTTTTTCTTTTGCCTTTTCTCTGCGATTCTGTGCGCCTCCGCGGTTATTCCTAATCCAAACTTGGATCGACCAGCTGGTTTTCCGCGAAGCCTTTTTGCCGCAAGAGGCACGCGTCGCAGCGGCGGCAGGCTTTGCCGTTGGGGCTCGGATCATAGCACGAGATCGTCAGGCTGTAATCGACGCCCAGCTCCCATCCGCGGCGAATGATCTCGGCTTTGGTCAGCCGGATGAGCGGCGTGTGAATGCGCAGGCGCAGCGCGCCTTCCACGCCGGCTTTGGTCGCCAGGTTGGCCATCTTCTCAAACGCTTCGATGTATTCGGGACGGCAATCAGGGTAGCCGGAATAATCGAGCACGTTGACGCCGAGGTAGATGTCTTGCGCTTGGAGAACTTCGGCCCAGGCCAGCGCGAAGGACAGGAAAATGGTGTTGCGCGCCGGGACGTATGTTATCGGAATGCCGTCGCCCATCTCGTCGAGTGAGCGATCTTTTGGCACAGCGAGATCGGCAGTGAGTGCGGAACCGCCGAAGAGGCGAAGATCAATGGGCACCACAATGTGCTGGGCCGCACCCATGCGCGCCGCGATTTTTTGGGCGGCCTCGATCTCGACGGCATGCCGTTGGCCATAGCGAAAGGTCAGTGCGTGCGCCTCGAAGCCTTCGTGCTGGGCGATCGCGAGCGTGCTCGTGGAATCGAGGCCGCCGCTTAAAAGAACGACGGCTTTGGGATTGGCGGCCATTCCGTCATTTTAACAGGGCAAAGGATTCCAAGAACGTATTCGCAGCGCCGGAGTTGACGTAAGATGGCACGCCCATCACCATCTGTTGATAGAGCTTGCGATCCACCAGATAGACGCGGGCATGCAGCTTGCCTTTGTTGCCGGGAAGATCGGCCCAAAAATCGCGGCCGGGATGCCTGCCGCCGAGCATGATGCGTTGCGAGGAAGTCATGTTGGCGCCGATGTTGCCGACCGCCCCTTGCTGCGAGCCATCCAGTCGATTCTGAATCTTGGCGTCCGGTTCGCCTGCTGGTATCAGGTGGGACATATCGGTGACCGAGACGATCATGGCGCCGTCGCGCGTCTCAAGAGTGTACATCGTCGTGGCGGCGCCGAGAATGTTCTGCGTTTGTTGCTTGGGATTGCTTGGGAACTTCACCTTGAAGTTATCCGCCGCCGCCATGAGTTCCGGACCGCCGCCGCCGCCGGGGCCGCCTCCCCCACCGCCGCTACGCGTAAGGGCAATGATCACCACGACAGCGACAATGAGCACGAGACCAGCGGCGCCGGCAACGATGCCCTTTTTTGCGCTCGAGCTAAGGCCGCGCTTTTCCGATCGTCGCCGCCGGCGCGGCCGGTCTTCGTCGTCTTCGTCGCGCTCGGGCCGGCGGCGGCGTTCACGACGATCTTGGTCGTCCTCATCCCTGTCGAGAATTTTCTTCGGCGCCCGTTCTTTCGAAGGGGGTTCGGACCTTAAAGGTGCGGCTTTGCGCAGTCCTTCCGACGGACTGACGATGATCGCGTCTTGGGCAAGCAAGCCTTTAACGGTGCTGGCGCGCACCCACGCCGGCATGCCTTCGGCCCAGACCATGTCCGTCTGCTTGAGCACTCCGTTCGCTGCCAGCTGTTTCAACTCGGCCTCGCTGACGGGACCGGCTTGCTGGCCTTCACGCGTGTAGAACCACAACTTTGACATTGAAGCCTCTTGGGGAATCTACTTCAACAAAGCGAACGATTCCAGGAAACCGGTCGCGTTGGCGGAATCCGCATGGGACGCGGTGCCGATCACCATCACTTGATACAGCTTTCGATCGACAAGATAGATGCGCGACCGCATTTTCCCTTTGTTATTGGGCAAATTGGCGCTGAATTCTCGACCAGAATGCTTACCCAGAGTTCGTTTCTGCGAATTGATAAGCGAGGCGCCGATATTGCCGACCGCGCCCGCCTGTGACCCATCGAGCCGGTCCTGGATTTTCTCATCTGATTCACCCGGTGGAATAATGCTGGACATGTCGGTCACGGAAACAATCATACCTCCGTCGCGCGACTCAACAGTGTAGGTTTTGACGCTGAAGCCCTTCACGCTTTGCGTTTGCTGCTTGGGAGTGCCCGGCATTTTCGCCTTGAAGTTATCCGCCTCCGAAGTGAAATCCGAGAGTGCGGCGCCGCCGCAGCCGGCAACAAAGCAAATGGTCACGAACCCGATAAACCGCGCGCGCATGAATTCCTCCGTTTCGCAAGAAACAAGATCATAAAAAGTATGCCACTGCGTTCCTGAACAACCGTAATCCTTGTCCCTCCTCCGCCAATCCGCGCCGAGTCCACTGCGGGTGATGCGTCGGCAGCACGTGGCGTTCCGGGTGCGGCATCAGGCCCAGCACGCGCCCCGTTGCGTCGCACACGCCGGCCACGTCGCCCTGCGAGCCGTTCGGATTGATCGGGAAGGGCAGCGTAGTGGAGGGTGGAGCGCAGAGCGCAGAGCGCGGAGCGCAAGAATCGGGCGCTCCGCTCTCCGCGCTCCGCGCTCCACCCTCCGCGCTCCGCGCTTCACTCTCAACGTAGCGCAACACAATCTGGCCCGCTTGCTCCAATCCTTTCAGAATCCAAGCCTCTCTGCAAATGAAGTTTCCTTCGCCATGCGCGATGGGCACGTCGAAGCGGTCGTAGCCTGCGAGAAATGGGCACTTGCCCGGCGCCGCTTCGAGGGTGATCCAGCGGTCTTCGAATCTGCCGTGAGCGTTGTGCGCCAGGGTGGCGAGAGGGCCGTCCTCATCGGGCGGCATGATGAGGCCGGCTTTGAGAATCGCCTGAAAGCCATTGCAGATGCCGAGGATCAGTTTTTCCTTATCGCGAAAGATCCGCAGCTGCTCGCCCAAGAAGACGCTCAGCTGGTTGGCGAGAATCTTGCCGGCTGCCACGTCGTCGCCGTAGGTGAAGCCGCCGGGAATCACGAGGACTTGATACTGGTGCAAGAGGCCTGGGTTTTCGCGCAGACGATTGATGTGCACACGCTCGGCCAGTGCGCCGGCCTGCTCGAAGGCAAACTGGGTCTCGGCGTCGCAGTTGGCGCCGGGGGCACGCAGGATCAGCACACGAGGTTTGAGCATCGCTTTTGCTCCACGGAGCTAAAAGTAGCGCTTGCCCGCTCCCTCACGGTCGCGGCTCGGACGAGTTGTTATTATTAGATTTTTTTGGGAAGCGGCAGCGCTGGTGGATTTTGGAGATGGCCACAAATTGCGGAAATGTTACTTTTGCAGCTGGAATCCCCTTGACCTTTGCGTGATTGGCCCTCCATAATGGAGGCGACTGAGCCGCTTGGGGGCCTGGAAAGTCCCGCCGGTTTGGCCCTTTCCGCTGCGACCTTGCAAAAACCAGGAAGTGCGAGGCCGTGGATCTTTTTCGCAAAAAAAAGTTATCGACCGTTGACAGTGGGCCGATGAGGTTCGTATACTAAGGGATGCCTCGCTTTGGGCGAGGCTTCTTTTTTGCTCTTTGACAATTGGGGAAGCACCTATAAGCCAAATGCGAGGGGATGTGTAACGCCTTACGGCTCAACACATTACTCTCGCGCGACGGTGCAAACTGTCGCAACGAGTCTTTTGAGTTGTGCCGTTTGGCGATCATCAAGCTTTTCAGTTTTGTTCCTAAAGCCCGACACACTAGCCCGACGCGCAAGCGAGGGGTTAGACGAGCCCGAAGCGCAAGCGAGGGTTCTGTGGCGGGTTTAAGCAAAAACATTTGAAGGGTTTGATCCTGGCTCAGAACGAACGTTGGCGGCGTGGATTAGGCATGCAAGTCGAACGAATGTCAGCTTGGTAGCAATATTGAGCTGGCGGAAGTGGCGAAAGGGGCAGTAATGCGTGGGTAACCTACCCCGGGGACGGGCATAGCCGTTCTAACGGACGGGTAATTCCTGGCGATTCAGCGCGGGGGCATCCTCGTGCTGGGAAATGAATTTCGCCTCGGGAGGGGCTCACGTCGTATTAGCTTGTTGGCGGGGTAACGGCCCACCAAGGCAAAGATGCGTAGCGGGTGTGAGAGCACGACCCGCGCCACTGGCACTGAGACACTGGCCAGACACCTACGGGTGGCTGCAGTCGAGGATCTTTGGCAATGGGCGCAAGCCTGACCAAGCGACGCCGCGTGTGCGATGAAGGCCTTCGGGTTGTAAAGCACTGTCGAGGGGGATCAAAGCGCAAGCTTGAGAGATCCCTGGAGGAAGCACGGGCTAAGTTCGTGCCAGCAGCCGCGGTAAGACGAACCGTGCGAACGTTGTTCGGAATCACTGGGCTTAAAGGGCGCGTAGGCGGTCGATCACGTCCGGGGTGAAAGCTTTCGGCTTAACCGGAAAAGTGCCTTGGATACGGATCGACTTGAGGGAGGTAGGGGCAGGTGGAACTTCCAGTGGAGCGGTGAAATGCGTTGATATTGGAAGGAACGCCGGTGGCGAAAGCGAGCTGCTGGGTCTCCTCTGACGCTGAGGCGCGAAAGCTAGGGGAGCAAACGGGATTAGATACCCCGGTAGTCCTAGCCCTAAACGATGAGGACTAGGCAGCGGACTTGACATGGGTTCACTGCCGAAGCTAAAGTGCTAAGTCCTCCGCCTGGGGAGTATGGTCGCAAGGCTGAAACTCAAAGGAATTGACGGGGGCTCACACAAGCGGTGGAGCATGTGGCTTAATTCGAGGCTACGCGAAGAACCTTATCCTGG
>JAKEFD010000325.1 GCA_022616245.1 Gemmataceae bacterium | reverse complement strand
AGCTGATGCTGGATTATCCCAGCCGGCTTGCCGGCGGCCTCGAGCGCGGCGAGCTCGATGTGGCCCTCATTCCCATTATCGAGTACTTTCGCGCGGGCAACTATCGCCTTGTGCCCAACATCAGCATCGCCAGCCAGGGGCCGGTGCTGAGCGTGACCTTGTTTAGCCGAGTGCCGTGGGCGACGATTCGCCGGGTGGCCCTGGACGAAGGTTCGCGCACCAGCGCGGCTCTCGCTCAAGTGTTGCTGAGGCATCGCTATGGGGTGCGACCGGAAATCACGTCGCTCCCCTTAGACCGCAAAGCCGACGACATCGACGCCGACGCCGTGCTCTTGATTGGCGACCGGGCGATGCACGCGTGCCTGCCTGGGTTCGCACATGCTTTCGATTTGGGACAGGAATGGCACGACTGGACCGGCCTGCCGTTCGTGTACGCGGCTTGGGCGGTGCGGCCCGGCGTCGACCTTGGCCCGGTTGCTGAGGCGCTTCATGAGGCGAAACGGCGCGGCTGTGCCAACATCGGCCCGATCGCCGCCCGCGAGGCGCCGCACTTAGGTCTGGACGCGGGGTTTTGCCGGCGCTATCTGGCGAACATCATCCGCTTCGACCTTGGCCCACGCGAACAAGCCGGTCTGCACCATTTTTACATGTTAGCGTGCGAGCTGGGCCTGGCGCGCAAGGGAGTCAACGTCGAGTATTACCAGACGGCCGAAATGGCGGCTTGGTAGGCAGGTCGAATAATGACAGCATCAGTTGATTACTTGCTCGAGAAGGCAATCGCCGGCGAGCGTCTGGCGTTGGACGACGGCGTCGCATTATTTGAATGCAAAGACCTGAACGCCCTCGGCAGGGCGGCGAACGCGGTGTCACGGCGGCTGCATCCGGAGCCCTATCGCACGTACAACATCGACCGCAACATCAACTACACTAACGTGTGCGCGGCCGTGTGCGACTTTTGCGCATTCTACCGCAAAAGCGGCGATGCCGACGCCTACGTATTGCCGCGCGAAGAACTGTCCAAGAAGATCGAGGAAACCATCGCGCTGGGCGGCGACCAGGCCCTCTTGCAGGGCGGCAACCATCCAACCTTGAAGCTCGAATGGTATGAAGAATTGTTGCGCGATTTGAAGTCGCGTTATCCCAAGTTCAATCTGCACGCATTCAGCGCCCCGGAGATCTGGCATTTTCACAAGCTCAACAAGCTGCCGCTCCGCGAAGTGCTCCAGCGCCTCAAGGACGCGGGCATGGGCAGCCTGCCGGGCGGCGGCGGCGAAATCCTCGCCGATCGCGTCCGCAAGTCGATCACCGTCAACAAATGCTTGACCGATGAATGGCTCGCCGTCCATCGCACCTGGCACGAACTGGGCGGACAATCCACGTGCACCATGATGTTCGGCCATGTCGAAACTCTCGCCGAGCGCATCGAAACGCTCGACCGGCTGCGCCAACTCCAGGACGAGACCGGCGGCTTCACGGCATTCATCTGCTGGACGATTCAGCCGGGCCATACGGCGATGGAGCACATCGCACCCACTGGCGCTTTCGAGTATCTGCGAACCCAAGCGATCGCCCGGCTTTACTTGGACAACATTCCTAACATTCAGTCGTCATGGGTGACGCAAGGGCTCAAGGTCGGGCAGCTCGGCCTGTTTTTCGGCGCCAATGACATGGGCAGCCTGATGATCGAGGAAAATGTCGTCGCCTCGGCCGGCACCGTGCATTACTTGACGCTGGAGCAAATCAAAGACGCTATCCGCGAGGCGGGTTTCATTCCCAGGCAGCGGAACGTGTTTTATCAGTACATTGACGAGCCGCCTAAGTCGAGTAACAATGAAGCCAGGTTGGCGAAAAACGGAAATCCGCAATCATGAGACGGGTGACAACGAAAGTTCGACGGCCCGCAGCACTTCCCAACGGAATTCAAGTTTCCGGGGCCAAAGAAGTCAGCGCTTATCTTCGAAAGCATCGGGCATTGGCGCGAATCCTCCCAAGAATCTGCGAGAGTGCGCGCCGGGAGTTCGGAGAGGAAGCGGACCTCGGTTTGAAGATCTATCACGATCCGGAGATTGACGATCACCACCTCCTGTTGCGTGTTCGCCTTCCTTCCTATGCCAACGGCCTGCTTGGCAGGTTGGAGAGAGTCACCTCTCCCTTCGACAAGGAACTCACCGAGGCTTCGGGTTGGTTGAGCGTAAACACCGATTTCTGTCCCCCCGGAAGCAGTCATGGCTTTTGACTGGATGCAGTTTTTGGAGCTTGCTCATCATCTCAAAACGAAAGCACAAACGGACTCGGCCAATAAAGAAGCATGTTATCGCAGTGCCGTCAGCCGGGCCTACTATGCTGCATTCGGCTACGCGCACAAGTTTGCAAGGACTTGGCTTGGTTTTCGAGGGAAATCCAGGCCCGAAGAGAAATCTCAGGAACACGGAGCGTTGCGCGCGTTCTTGAAGAACAAGAAACGTCGGAGGGTATCGGAAAAGTTGGAGTTCCTCAGGAGTTGGCGCAATCTGGCAGACTATGTCGAGGAAGCCATGGCGGATTGGCAGAAGGAGTCGGAGACGGCTTTGGAAGCTGCAGAGTATGTTTTCTTGGCTCTGCCAACACCCAAATCAAACCCAAATGGTAAATGAGAGACAATCGATATTCGTCACCACTGCTTTCGCGCACGCCCGACGCTTGGGCCGAGGGTGTGTTGCGCGAGCCGCTGGCGCTCTTGAACGACCACGCTTACCTGGAAAAGAAAGCCGCCGCCAATGCGTTGGAGCTTCTCAATCGTTGGCCGGAACCCAAATGCCCGAAGCTCTGGATCAAAACGCTTGCCGGAATTGCGCGCGACGAAACGACGCACTTGGCCCTGGTGTGCCGGCTCTTAGAGAAGCGTGGCGGCCAGCTCGCGAAAATGCACAAGAACCCGTATGCCAACGAGCTGCGTAAACTGGTTCGAAAAGGACAGGGTACCCTGGAACTGCTCGACCGCTTGCTGGTGTCCGCGCTCGTCGAGGCCCGATCCTGCGAGCGCTTTGAAGTGCTGGGCCGCGTGAGCAGAGATGCGGAATTCGCTCAGTTGTACCAAAGACTCGAAGCCTCCGAGCGCAATCATTTTGCGGTGTTTCTCAAGCTCACAGAGCTGGTTTTGCCGAAGAACACCGTGCAAGACCGTTGGCAGGATTTGCTTGTGGCGGAGGCGGCAATCCTCGCCGCACAGCCGCAGGGGCCGCGGATGCACAGCGGCTGGAGTATTTTCCTGTAACTCAGCCGCATAGAATGCATAGAATCAAACGACCCAAGCATTCGGGGTGCAAGATCTATGACGCGCAACGCCACCAAGAAAAGTAAGCCTGTCAGGATTCCCGTTGATGTCCTCGTGCGCGGTGGTAGGTGCGTGCAGAAGTATCTCAAAAAGTATCGCGCATTGGCAAAGCTCATTCCGCCGATTTGCCGTCGGATACGTGAAGAATTCGGTCGGGAAGCCGAATTGACGCTGGAAATCCATCAGGATCCGGAGTTCGACGACCGGCATCCCATCTTGTATGTTCGATTGCCAAGGTACGACTCTGCCACCATGGATCGAATCTACCGCATCACAGCAGCGTTTGACGATGAGTTGACAAACGCGTCTGGATGGTTTCTAGTCACCACGGATTTTCGCAAGCCGCTCAAATACAATGCCGTTTGATTGGAAGCACTTTCTTGAAATCGCCCGGTTTCTGGAAGCGCAACTGCGGGCCGATTCAACTCTGCCGCAAGAAGCGGTCTTTCGAAGCGCGATTGGCCGAGCCTATTATGCGGCGTTCGGCTACGCACGCTGGTACGCTGTCACTTGGCTGGGTTTTCACGGGAAATCAAAGTCCGAAGACAAGTCCCAAGAGCATGGATTGCTCAAAGCGTTCTGAAGTCGAAAAGAAGACGCAATATTTCCGAACGACTGGATTCGCTGCGAGCATGGCGAAACATCTGCGACTACGACGAAGAGTTGCTCCCCATCAACTTCAATTTGGAACTCAAGGAGGCGCTGAAGCACGCCGAGTTCGTATTTCAGAACCTTGTGCCACCGAAAAATTCATTGCGCGGAGGATCAGCAAACTAGAATGATCCACGTCGAAAACCTCACCAAGTCCTTCCGTGACCTGCGCCGCGGCCTTGTCGTCGCCGTCGATAACGTTAGTTTCGACGCCAAGCCCGGGGAGATCTTTGGCCTCCTGGGGCCCAACGGCGCCGGCAAGACCACCACCATGCGCATCCTGTGCACCGTGCTCAAGCCGAGCGGCGGCCAGGCGACCATCGCCGGCTGCGACGTCGCCACTCAGCCCAGCTTGGTGCGGCAACACATCGGCTTTCTCTCCGCCAACACCGCCATCTACGACCGCATGTCTGCCTGGGAGCTCGTCGAGTACTTTGGCAAGCTCTACGGCATGGACGACGAGCGCTTAAGAGCCCGCATGGAGCACGTCTTTGACTCCCTGCGCATGAACGATTTTCGCGACGTTTTGGGCGCCAAGATGAGCACGGGCATGCGCCAGAAAGTCTCCATCGCCCGCGCCATCGTTCACGATCCGCCGGTGCTGATTTTTGACGAGCCGACTGCCGGCTTGGATGTGCTGGTGGCGCGAAATGTTTTGGAAAACATTCGCCAATTGCGCGAACAGGGCAAGTGCATTCTCTACTCCACGCACATCATGCGCGAAGTGGAAAAGATTTGCGACCGGGTTGCCATTGTGGGCAAGGGCAAGGTGCGCGCCTGTGGCACGCTGCAAGACTTACGCGAGCAGCATGGCGAAAACGATATGGAGGAGTTGTTTTTTCGACTTGTTTCCTAGTACGATGGCACGACGCGGTCGTCTTCCAATCGCCGTCGGAGTTGTTCGGGCACCACGCCGTCGCAAAAGTGCAGCGAGCAATTCCGATAGACGGCGGCGCAGTATTCCTCGAATCTGGCATGCCAAATTTGCAATGCGGGATAATCCCAGGTACGACACAGATCGAAGCGATGCGTGTTGATGATGATGGGCGTATCCCACTCGGATTGGAAACAGTAATACATGACCGCGCCGAAGCGTGCCAGCGGCGCCACCGGCTGTTCCTTACCCAAGTGCAAAGGAAACGAAGTCGCCCAACCCTGGACCGATCCGTCGTGATTGCTTGGCACGATGCCGACTGTGACCGGGTCTTCGACGCCGGCAATTGACTTCGTGGGCCCAAAGAACACTTCTAGGGCAGATAGGCGTTGCCCGCTCAACTCATCCCGAAAATGTGCGTTCCAGGTCGGGTCATACAACTCCCAACGGTCGTTGTCCGGGTTTAGAATTTCGATCTGCTGGTGTCCGTACGTGGTTTCCGGCCAATGGCTCGAGAAGATGCCGATTTGACGGCTCTTGATGCCAAACTCCTGCAGCAGCCACGCCATGATCATGCAACGCGGGCCGCAACTCGAGTGCGGCCGTTTCGTCTCGTCGCCTTGCACTGCTTGCAGCAAGTGAGTCAAGACCAGGTCGCGTGTAAACCAATTCTCGTTGTGCCAATCGTCGATCTCGTGCACCGTGTAGCGATTCGCCAGCCACATTACATAATCGAGCAATTCCGTCGTGTTCGCATATCGCCGCGCGGCGATGATCTTCTTTAGCTGGAAAATCGCCTGGGGATCGGCTGCTTCGATAACCGGTGGAAGTGTGGCGCTTTTTTGGCCGTCGTCATTTTGCCGGAGAATGGCCAAACATGACAGTATGCAGGCGACGCCCGCAGCTATGCGCGCTAACCTCCAAGTGACGAGTTTGCCTCGCATAGTAATAAGGTCGGCCGATGGCTGAAATATGTGAAGAAATGAGAGCTTAGCCAAAACGAAAATCGGCTGAAACTTGGCAAATGGGAAGGCTAGGGTGCCTTTGGACTACAAGTAAGAATTTGATCAAGCCTGCTACTTTAACCCGCTTGGCGCCGTTCTTCTTCCCATTGATTGAGCTTATTGTACAGCGTCTTCAGAACGATGCCGAGTTCGGCAGCGGCAGCGGGCTTGTTGCCTCGGTGTTTCTCCAGCACTTTGAAGATGTGGTCCATTTCGATTTCTTTGAGCGTCTTGGGCAGATCCGGCTGCGTGTGGGCCGCGACTTGCATCTGCGGCTTCGACAACGGCAGCGTGGCTCGTGAACCGCCGCGCAGATGATGCGGCATGTGGTCCGATGTGATCTTGGCGCCGCCCGAAAGAATGAACGCGTGCTCCATGACGTTGGCCAGCTCACGGACGTTGCCGGGCCAATCGTATTCGAGCAACGTATCGACGGCATCCGGCGTCAACAGTGGCGCGACCTGGTCCAGCGGCCGGCGCGCGGCACGGGCTAACAAGTGCTTGGCAAGGTCGGGGATGTCCTGGCGGCGTTCGCGCAGCGCCGGCAGCCGTATTTCGAAGGTGTTGACGCGGAAATACAAATCCTCGCGGAATTCGTCCTTTTGAATCATCTCGCGCAAATCGCGGTTGGTCGCGCACAGAACGCGCACCTCGGTCCGGAAAGGCTCGGTCTCGCCTACTCGTCGAATCTCTCCGGATTCGAGAAAGCGCAGCAACTTTACTTGAATGTTCTTGTTGAGCTCGCCGACTTCATCGAGAAACAAGGTGCCGCCGTTGGCCACTTCGAAGAGGCCCTTGTGATCGCGGTCGGCGCCTGTGAAGGCGCCTTTGCGGTGGCCGAACAATTCACTTTCGACGAGGTTTTCGGACAGCGCTCCGCAGTTGACCGGAATGAACGGCATGTCGGCGCGCTTGCTCTGCTCAAAAAGCGTGCGTGCGACCAGCTCCTTGCCGGTGCCGGTTTCGCCCAGGATCATGACCGTCGATTCCGTGGGCGCCACGGTGGCAATCAGCCGATGTACGGCTTGCATGGCCGGCGACGCGCCCACCAGATGACTCGGCCCTTCCGCGGCTTGCACGCGGCTTTGCAGCGCCAACGTTTTGTGCTTGAGATCGCGCTTCTCGACCACTTTGCGCAGCACCGCCTCAATCTCGGCCAGCTTGCAAGGTTTGGTGACATAGTCAAATGCGCCCAGACGGACCGCTTCAATCGCGGTTTCCATGCTGGCGTGGCCGGTCATGATGACGACTTCGGTGTCGGGACTGGTTTGCTTGAGCTGTTCGAGGACTTCGATTCCGGTCAGACCAGGCATGCGCAAGTCAAGGATGGCCGCGTCGAAATTGGCTTTTTCGAGGGTCTTGACGGCGCTCTTGCCGTCGGGACAAACAATGACTTCGTGCCCGAGCCGCGGCAGCTCGGAGCGCATGAACTCTTGGAGCGACCGTTCGTCGTCCGCGAACAGGATTCGTAAGCCTTTTGCGGGGGTCAAGCCTCTCCTCCTTGTAGGACGAACTGGCAGGCTGTCCTACTTGTGGGACGGACATTCGTGTCCGTCTTGGGTCGAAAGGGAAAGTTCGACCTTATTCATGCTGCCTTCCGGTTCCGTTTGGCTGACGTTAGTTTGGAAAACTCCGTTTCCGGGTCGGGCGTTTCCGGGCTGGTTTCCTGTTGCACCGACGGTTGTATCGGCAAGCGCACCAAGAAGGTGCTGCCCTGTCCCGGTCCGGCGCTGGCGGCTTCGATCTCGCCGCCGTGTTGCGTGATGATGCGGTGGCTGATCGACAGGCCCAAGCCAGTGCCTTTGCCGGTGCGGCTGCGGGTGAAGAACGGTTCGAAGATATTCTCCAACACGTCGCTGGTCATGCCGCAGCCGGTGTCGCGCAGGACCATTTCCGCCATGCCGTTGTGGACGCGCTGGCTGATGTTCAGCCGGCCGCCTTCCTCCATACTTTCCAGGGCATTGACCACCAAGTTGAGCACGACTTGCTGAATCTCCTGTCCATTGGCCCAGGCGGTGATACGATCGGCATTCTCCAAGACGATCTCCTTGCCTCGATACGTGGGCAAGTGCTGGACCATGTCGGTGACGACCTGCAAGAGCTGGCCCAGGTCCGTATGTTCGCGACGCCGTTCGCCGCCCCGGCTGAACTCGAGGAGCTTCTGCGTGATCTTCTTGCAGCGGAAGGCCTCCTCTTGGATCATTTTCAGGTACTTGCTGATGATCTCTTTCTCCTGAGGGTCGGCGCCGCGCCGCGCCTCATACAGGTCCGCCAAGCGCCGCTCCAGGGCCTCACCGCAAAAGGCAATGCTGGCGAGCGGATTGTTGATCTCGTGAGCCACGCCGGCGGCCAAAAAGCCCACGCCCGCCAGCCGCTCCGAGCGCACCAGCTGCCGGCTGCGTTCGTTTACCTGCTGAGCCAGGTCGCGGTACATATCACGCAGCCGCGCCGTCATGTCGTTGAAGGCCGCAGCCAGGTCTTCAATCTCGTCGCCCGAGTGAATCTCGATGCGGTGATCAAAGTTGCCCTTGGCCACCCAGCCCACGCCCTGTTCCAGATCGCGAATGGGATAGGCCACCCAGCGATAGAAGAAACGCAGCAAGGCGATGGTCAGGAGAACGCCGGCGATGCTGGTCGCGACCACGATCGCGAAGCTTAGTTTGTAGTCCGTCTTCGAGGCCTTGATGCGATCGTGCAGGTCTTCGTGTATCAGATTGTGCAGATCGCTGGAAGTGCGGATCAGGTCGTCGATAGCCACGCGAACTGGGTTGCCTGGCAAAAGCAGATCGGCCTCCGCGGGCGCGACAATTTTTGCCTTGCGAAAATAGTCGTAGACTTCCTGCTCCAACTTTTGGAAACGCTCTTCGAGCGCCTGAATTTGCTCTTTTTCCTGAATGCCTTGGTCCATGTCGCGCTGGGCATTCAACGTGTCTTGCAGTTTTTCTTGATAGAGAAGCACTGCCTTGCGCGCCCGCTTGATGTTGTGCTGCAACTCGGCGTCATGGGTTTGCTGATGCGTCGGCCTTTCACCCAGAAGCTTGATGGCCTCACGCAGCTTGTAGGCTTCATCCAATTCCACCAACTTGCTGTCGATGGACTTCATCGTGAAGCGGTAGGACAACAGCCCTTTGAGGGTGCCCCCCAGCAAGAGTGCCATGACCACCAGGATCAGGCCCATGCCGAGCATGAGCTTGTGGCGAATCCGCCAGTTGTTGGCCACGCCCCCGACCTCCTTGTCCGCGGCGGGCTGAATAGGCCGCTCGCTCCGCGAGTGGCGGCAACTCGCGCTCGAGTCGCCTGCATTCCCTGTATGGCAGACATGTGCCTGCCGCTCGGGTTGGCAGTCAGAAAGGACTGCTCCACGGCCATAGCATCCGAAGAGGCCGGACTCTAGCAGATAAAGTAGAATCGAGGGAGGCCAGTTTTTTTGCTGAAACTGCTTGGAAGACAGGCAATTCGAGCGGTTTTCGGTGTTGGAAAATGGGAAAGAAATGTGAGTTTGGTCAAGCCCCGTTTACGTTTCACCCCCGCCGTTTACGTTTCGCGCTCGCTTGATTCTTGCCGAGGCTTGAAGTGAGCGCGAAACGTAATCACGGCATTGCCACGATCAATCCACGCTCATAGGGATCGGCGTGTAGGACTGCAACCTTGTCCCGAGCCATTCCACCAGCCCCGGCCAAAGACGCAACGCGGTGGCCATATCGTGCCGGCCGTTCGGCTCGTAGCCGACGCCCACACTGATGCCGCGCTCCTGGCACAAGTACAGAAAGCTTTCCACCTGGGCGTCGATATTGAACTCGTCCTTGCCGCCGTAGCCGACGTACATCGCCAGGTCGCCGTTGCGAATCTTGAGCGTGTCGATAAGCTCGATCGGATTATTCCGCGCGATCTGGTACAGGGCCTGATCGCCCATGCCAAAGAGCGGCTCGACAAATTGACTTATGTGCAGCTTGACCAGCCCGCACGCGAACTTGGCCACCACCTCATGCCGCCGATCAAGGCTCGTCCGCCAATTCCAATTCTGCGGGGAGAAGTTGGCCATGTAATTGCAGCAGTTGTCCAGCCAGCGCAGGTTCAAGGGCGGAAAGATCCCGACCGCCGTGCCGAACCACTGCTTGTGCCGCAACCCCAAGTTAAAGGCCCCGAAGCCGCCCATGGACGCGCCGGCCAGCACATGCGCCTCGCGCTCCGGGCGGATCGGATAGCGCTCGGCGACAAATCCAAGCGCGTCGTGCAAGACAAAGTCCTCGAAAGCGCCGGCGTTGCTGTTGATGAAAAAGCTGCCCGGCTGCCTAAGACACGGCTCACCCGGCAGGCTGCCGTCCGGAGCGGCGACGATAAGCGGCGGCAACTTACCGTTCTGGATTGCTTGATCGATCCAGGGAGCCACTTCGAGAAAGCTCTGTTCATCGACTGCGAATCCGTGCAGAAACACCACCAGGGTATAGCGCATGTCCGAGCTATAGTTGGGCGGCAGATATACATACATGTCGCGGCGTTGCCCTAAGGCCGGCGACCAAATGCGGTTGTCCTTGCCGTGATTGCACGTGTAATCCTCAATACGGCCGGCGATCCTGCGCTGACAGGTCCTCAGCTCGCCGCTGTCTTTGCGCCAGCCGGTGGCGTCCGACTGGGCCACCGAGATTGCCAGCGCCGTCGCTATACTCAGCCAGCCGAGTTTCTTCACCGCCATGCCCCTTCCTTGGAGTTGCCATAGGCTGGGCGTGGGGCAGGTCTTGGGCCCGCCATCGCTCCGGCATGCCCAAGTCCAGCCCAACTTCCCGCTATCTCCTATGTTCTTTCGTCAGCAGGCATCGGTGCGGCCCAGACGCGCGGCGGCAGAATCGATAAATCAGGCAAGCGTGGCAAAAAACCTTTCGGGCTGTAGTGGTCGTGCCGATGGACTTGAGAACGCGCGTTTCCGGTACGGCGCACGCCTTTTTCTTTGCAAATCGCTGCATACCCTCGTAATCTATACACTTACCCAAACTGTGGAAAACCAGTGCAAGTCGCGGGGCTCTCCGTCCCGGCACTCACTTTGAAAAGGAGACATCATCATGGGAAGCGAAAGCCTGCAACACAAACTCGACCGTGTGCGCCGTCCGCGCGTGCAAATCACCTACGACGTCGAAACCGGCGGCGCGATGCGGCAGGTCGAATTGCCGTTCGTCGTCGGCGTGCTCGCCGACCTCTCGGGCAGCCCCAAGGAAGCTTTGAAGCCGCTCAAGGACCGCAAGGCCATCCAGATCGACCGCGACAACATCAACGAAGTCATGACCAAGCAGGCCCCGCGCGTCGCCATGAAGGTGCAGAACAAGCTTACCGACGAGGACACCAAGCTTGCCGTCGAATTAAACTTCAAGAACATGGAAGATTTCGAGCCCGTGCGCGTCGCCGAACAGGTCGGGCCGCTCAAGGAATTGCTCGACATGCGTCAACGCCTGACTCAGCTTTTGAGCAAGATGGAAGGCAACGACAAGCTCGAAGCGCTCTTGTCCGATGTCCTGGGCAACACCGAAAAAGCCATGGCGCTGGCCAAGGAAATGGGCATCAGCGGCGAGGAGGCGCCCAAGCCCGAAGAACCGAAGGCATAATCAAATCCACAGATTTCGCAGATTTCACAGATTCGAATTTAGCATGGAAGCAGAGTTGTTGTCGATTCGATTTGAATCTGCGTCATCTGTCTAATCTGCGGATGAGCCGGAGAAACCTACATGAACGCCGCTGAGTTGTTCAAGGCGGGCCAGTTGCAAAAAGCGCTGGATGCGCAGATTCAAGTCGTCAAGAGCAAGCCGGCGGATCAGGCCGCGCGCATCTTTTTGTTCGAGCTATCGTATTTCGCCGGGGACCTGGACCGGGCCCAGCGGCAAATCGACGCCATCAAATACGATAACCCCGAACAGGACGCCGGCGTGCAATCGTATCGCACTTTGCTCCACGCCGAGCGCCTGCGACGCCGGCTTTTCTCCGAGGGATTGCAACCCAAATTCCTCACCGACCCGCCCGAATCGGTGAAGCTGCGCCTGGAAGCCATTAACTGTTTGCGCGGCCAGCAAACCAAGGAAGCCGCCGACTTGCTTCGCCGTGCCGATGAATCGGCTCAGCCGGTCAAGGGCCAGCTCAACGACAAACCGTTCGAAGAATTACGCGACGCCGATGATGTCTTTGGCCCCGTCTTGGAAATGATGGCCCATGGCGACTACTACTGGGTGCCGCTCGAGCAGATCGAGACAATGACGGTCACGCCGCCACAGTTCACGCGCGATCTTTTTCTGACCCGCGCGCGTATTGAAGTCCGCAGCGGGCCCGCCGGCGACATTTTTCTGCCCGCGCTTTACCCCGGCTCGTACGAACATGTGGACGATCAAATCAAGCTCGGCCGGGCCACCGAATGGTCTAATCCCGACCAGGGACCGGTCCGCGGCCTGGGCCAACGCATGTACCTGTGCGGCGACGACGGCATCGGCCTGTTGGAATGGCGCAAGCTGAAGATTGATTAGTAGCTGTCCAAAGCTCGGGGACCTGCCATGAAACGATGCATGTCAATCGGCGCGGTAGCCGCGATTCTTATCGCTCTTCCTGTCGCGGGCGATTATCCGACAATTGGAGTGGATAAAGCACGATTTAAGGAATTGAAGGAAAACTTGATCAATAACAACGCTCGGGTCCAATGGGAAGCGGCCCAGGCTTTGGGACAGATTGCAGAGGAGCTAGAGGCTTGCGTTGGTAGATTGCAAACCCAATTGCAAAACGACAATCCCAAGGTCCGATTCGAAGCAGCAACTGCCCTGAGTCGGATGGGGCCACTGGGCAAAAGTGCGATCGTTACGCTGCGGAAGCTCCTCAAAATAGAGCAGATTCCAGACGTCAAGACAAAGATGATACATGCGCTCGTTTCCATGCGGCCGTTTTCGAAAGACGCAGTTCCAGATTTGATCGAGCATGCTAAGCACAAGGATCGAAATGTACGGATGGCGGCCGTGTGTGGCTTGGGAGGTTACGAGGCTGAAAGCAAGATTGCAGTGCCAGTTCTTATCGAGGCCATCAATGACCCGGATGTCGCGCCGAACGAAAGAGAAACTTGCATCAGTCATGCAGCGCTCCTTGCCCTGCGCTCGATCGGACCACATGCAATGGAAGCAAGTTCCGTGTTCTTCAAACTTGCCAACGGGGACAAACTCGATTTGGCACGAATCGCAATACCGGCTTTGGCCAAAATTGATCCTAGAAACCCCAAACTCGTGCCGTTTTATCTCGAACTCTTGGCCGATCAGCAGCGTCCTGCACTTCGACAAAGCGCCGCTAATGGACTTGCACAGTTAGGACCGGATTCGCATGAAGCGATTCCAGCCTTGCTTCTCGCTTTGGAGCGCGATGATTACCCAACGGCATCCGAAGCGAACCACACAAGAGCTGCAATCATCCAGGCATTGGGCAACATGGGGTCCTTGGCCATTGAAGCTCTACCTACTATCCGGAATTACGAAAAAAATGGGACCGGCTTAGTCAATCTCGCCGCAAGGATCGCCGTGCAGAAGATCACGCAAAAGGAACAATAAGCAGGATTTGCGTGACTTACTTCAGGAGGTCAAAGATGTTCTTGCGCTCTGTTTTCAGAAACGTCGTTTCATGGTGGCGATCAACTGCCCGTCCGACAATACTATCATTTCGGCCAGGTTTTGAATGTCTGTCGACTACTTGCCTACGCGAAATCGCTTTGTCGTCATCTTCTTCTACTTTTCGGCTTTCCTGCGAGATTCTAGAGGAGCGTTCTCTCCTCGCGAACATCATATTTACGGGCGCCGTGAGTCAGCTTTGGTCGAACCAGGATAACTGGCAAAACGAGAATATGCAACATGTCGTTCCTGGACCGAACGACACGGCTATTTTCAACGCCATGTCGCCCCTCTCAGTTGCAGATATTGCTTTTGCCGGAACGATTCTAAACTTAAGAATGGAGGCCGCGTTCGCTGCAGGGATGCATTTAGAGCGCACATTGACTGTGACGAATCTCGTCGACCAGAACGCAGGAATCCTCGGCGCGCTTCCTTTGTATGGAAGTTTAATACTCCCAGCGGGTGGTACCTATGATTGGAAAGCAGGAAGCATAGTTTCTGCCGGAGGAGGAGGTGGAACCATCGTTAGTCTTGCCGCGAATTCGACGATGAACATCGAAACCAACGTAAACCATGATTTGATTGGCGGCGCAATCACAAACAGTGGGACGATCCGATTCAAGGGAGGTAACCTCAGCTTGGATCAAGGCGCAAGTGTAGACAACCGAAGCGGCTCGGTGTTCTCCTTCGAAGGCACAGCGGTGGACATTAATGGCGGATCCGCCGAGAACTTCTACATGACCCAAGCAACTTTGAACAAGACTAATAATGCATTCTCCACAATAGGTCCAAGCTTCAGGAGTTTCAATTCAAGCATCAATGTGCACGCGTGGAATTTGTATCTGGGGTATGGAAGCAACTCAGTGGCGGAATGGAGCACATTCAATGTAACCGCGGCATCTGCTATTTTGGCTACCGCGGGGCTTTCCTTTCATGGAAACAACACTGTTGCCGGGTCCGGAACTTGGCAAATAGGTTGGAACCTTGGGATGACTACATTGTTTGCCGATATCGGGCAAGACGACGTTGTAACGGCATCCGTACATACCGTTGAACTATATGGCACATTAAAGGGCGCCGGCGTCCTTAACTTTGAAGGGAGCTTCTTTCGATGGATTGGCGGGTCCGTAATGGAGGGATCAGGCACCACGAACATTCTCCCCGGGAGAGAATTTGCTATTGTTGTGTTTTCGCCAGAACATACGTCGCACTTTGCTGAGGATCGAACCATCAACAACGAAGGAATCACGACCTGGTTCGCCGGTCCGATCGCTCTCACCACCGCCACGTTCAATAATCTTTCAAGCGGCGTTTTTGACGTCAAGTGCGACGAACTGTTGCTTTCGGGGGCTTTCAATAACTATGGCGTCTTTAAGAAGACCGGCAGCGCGGGGGCTATGACACGGATTTCATGGACCACCTGGTTTAGCCAATACGGGACTCTCGAGTTTTACGAGGGAACTACTCGCTTCGAGCGCAGCCTCACTCAAACATCCGGACAGAGTAGATTCCTTGGTGGCAACTTGCTGGTTCTTGGGACCTTTACAATTCAAATGGGGTCGTCGGTATCTGCCGCCGGCCTTGGTCAAATATGGATTTCAGCTTTCCATGTTGTCAATTCAGGAACGATCACCGTCAGCACGTTGGGCAACAACACCTTTACTGTGGCAAAGATCTTTGATGGTGAGGAATACGTTGGCGGTAGATACACTCAAAGCTCAACGGGACTTCTGTATTTGAAGATTGCAAGTGCACTCCTATATGACCGAGTCGTAATCGAAGGAGATGCCAACTTAGGTGGAACGCTCAATCTCAGCGTGATCGGCGAATTGCCTCTACAGGCGCTGGTGTTTAACCTCTTGACGGCTGGCACTCGGAACAACCAATTCGAATATTGGAACCTACCGCCTCAGTTTACGCTAACTTATGGGCCAACGAGCGTTAATGCCACGTACAACCCGTGACCAAAGCGTCAAACTGTTACCCTGCTTAATTGCAACCGCACCGAGTAAACCATCATGGCGCAACTCAACCTGAAAGCGTTGGTCGGCAAGCTCAACGCCACCTGCCGGCGGGCTTTGGAAGCGGCCGCGGGCCTGTGTCTGTCTCGTACCAACTACAACGTCGAGCTGGAGCATTGGCTCCTCAAGTTGCTTGAGCCGACGGACACCGATTTGCCGCGCGTCTTGAAGCACTACGACGTCGACAAGTCCAAAGTTGTGCGCGAGCTGACCCGCTCCCTCGACCAACTGCGCACCGGCAACGCCCGGCCCCCGGAACTGTCGCTCGAAATCCTCGACCTCATGCGTGAAGCCTGGGTGCTTGCTTCTTTGGAGTACCGGGCCGGCCGCATTCGTTCCGGCTATCTGTTGGCGGCGCTTCTGGCCGATCGCAATCTGTCCGCGCGCATCCAGAAGGCGTCGCCGGAATTGATCAAGATCTCTGGCGAGAAACTGCACGCCGAAGTCTCCGCACTCGTTACCGGCAGCAGCGAGGATCAGGCCGCTCCGGGCGAGACGGTCGCCGAAGACACGGGTCCCAGACCGACCGGCGATTCCAAGACACCGGCGCTCGACCAGTTCACCATGGACCTGACGGCTCGCGCCAAGAAGGGGGAGATCGATCCCGTCGTCGGCCGCGATTTCGAAATCCGCCAGGTCATCGACATCCTCATGCGGCGTCGGCAGAACAACCCGATCCTCACGGGCGAGGCGGGCGTGGGCAAAACTGCTGTCGTCGAAGGTTTCGCTCTGCAGGTAGTGCAAGGCGACGTGCCGCCGCCATTGCGCAACGTCGCGGTTCGAACGCTGGACCTCGGCCTATTGCAAGCCGGCGCGGGCGTCAAAGGCGAGTTCGAAAACCGCCTGAAATCGGTCATTGCCGAGGTCAAAGCCTCGCCGCAACCCATCATTCTCTTTATCGATGAGGCGCACACGATCATCGGTGCGGGCGGAGCGGCCGGGCAGGGCGATGCCGCCAACTTGCTGAAGCCGGCCCTGGCGCGCGGCGAGTTGCGCACCATCGCGGCCACGACCTGGATGGAGTACAAGAAGTTTTTCGAAACCGATCCCGCCCTCAAGCGCCGCTTTCAGCTCGTCAAGGTCGACGAGCCGGACGTGCCCAAAGCGATTCGCATGATGCGCTCGCTGTCCGACATTCTGGAAAAACACCACAAGGTGCGCGTGCTCGACGAAGCGGTCGCCGAAGCCGTCAAGCTGTCGCACCGCTACATCACCGATCGCCAGCTTCCGGACAAGTGCGTGAGCCTCTTGGACACCGCGTGCAGCCGCGTGGCGCTAAGCCAGGGGTCGGTGCCGCCCGCGATTGGCGATTGCCGGCGCGAGATCGAACACCTCGACATTGAAATCGCTTCGCTCGAGCGCGAAAGCGCCATCGGCGCGGACCACCAGCACCGTTTGCAAGAGTTGAAGGAAAAGAAAGATCAGGTGCAAACTCGCCTTGCGGCACTGGAAAAACGCTGGGAAAAAGAAAAGGAACTGGTGGCCAAGATCCACGAGGTGCGCGGCAAGCTGGAAAAGCACATTCAGTCGGCGAGCGACGGAAAAAAATCGCCTGATGGCGCGAAGCAGGCCGATGCCAAACCGGCCGATCGCCTCAAGCCCGAGGAGGAACAGCGCTGCCGCGACGATTTGGCCGCCTTCGAAAGCGAGCTCATCACGCTCCAGGGCGAAGAGCCGCTCGTTTTGCCCGTGGTCGCCGGCCAGGCGATCGCCGAAGTGGTCTCAGGCTGGACCGGCGTTCCCGTGGGCAAGATGGTCCGCGACGAAATCAAGACCGTGCTCGCGCTCAAGGAAAAGCTCGAGGAACGCATCGTCGGCCAATCGCACGCCCTCGAAGCCATCACCCAGCGCATTCGCACCTCGCGGGCCAACCTCACCGATCCGCGCCGGCCCATCGGCGTCTTCATGCTCGTCGGCCCCAGCGGCGTCGGCAAGACCGAAACCGCCGTCGCACTCGCCGAAATACTCTTTGGCGGCGACCGCAACATGGTCGTCATCAACATGTCCGAGTACAAGGAAGACCACAAGATTTCCCGCCTTACTGGCTCAGCCCCCGGCTACGTCGGCTACGGCGAAGGCGGTGTCCTCACCGAAGCCGTCCGCCGCAAGCCCTATTGCATCGTCCTCCTCGACGAAGTGGAAAAAGCCAACGTCGCGGTTCAGGAAATCTTCTACCAGGTCTTCGACAAAGGCATGCTGCAAGACGATAAAGGCAACGAGGTCAATTTCAAGAATACGATCATTCTCTTGACCTCGAACGTCGGCACGGACACGATCATGAAGGTGTGCGCCGATCCGGACACGCGGCCCGACGCGGCTGGCCTGGCCGAAGCCTTGCGCCCGGACCTCTTGAAGTCGTTCAAGCCCGCCTTGCTCGGCCGCATCAACATCGTTCCCTTTTTCCCGCTTGGCGACGAAGTGCTCAAGAGGATCATCAAGTTGCAGCTCAAGCGCATCGGCGACCGCATCCGCGAGAACCACAAAGCGCAGTTCAGCTACGACGACGCCCTGGTCTCGACGATTTCCAGCCGTTGCAAGGAAGTGGAAAGCGGCGCCCGCAACGTGGACCACATCCTCACCGGCACCCTATTGCCGGAAATTGCCGGCGAATTCCTGAGCCACATGGCCGAAGGGAAACCGGTCACGCGCGCTCACGTCAGCGTCACGCCGGAGGGGAAGTTCCAGTACACCGTGGAATAGTCGGACACGCACAACCAAGGATTTGGAGTACCACGGCGCCATCTCTCCGATGATTGAAAGCTATAGCAGAGATTGGCCGGGCCGCCACACGGTTTGCCCACGACGGACACGTACAGCGGAACCGTCCGCGACGAAGGCGGATGTGGGCTTGGCCCGAAGGATCGGAACGAACCGTTCGCCGTAAAGTTGGGCAATGTCGCAATCGAGTCCGGCGTCGACCGTGTTCCATACGCGCCACGGCGGGTGTTGGACTTGATATTCGACCGTGGAGCCGTCCTTTTGCCGTGTGTAGCCGAAGTAGTGTTCGGCGATGAATTCTTCTTCCGACCCGGGAATCTTGGCTTGCGGCCGGCCGGTAACATCGGCCCACACGCCGTTCCAGCGGCCGCCGAAATGCCAGTCGTAGCGGAAAGCGCCGACTTCGCCGTTCTGCGGCGGCGCGACCACATGCCGCATGGACAGCGCGATGTAGTTCTCGTTGTAGAACCGCCGCGCGCCCCACACGACGAGCCGGCGCGGAGCGCGGCATCGGTGTGCTTGCAGTTGGCCCGTCGGAATCCCTCGTTCACCAGAGCAACCGCAGACGGCTTGAAACCATCACCGCAAAGATTGCAAATACGCCAGCAGATTTCGTAATTCCTCGCGCGTGAGCGTTATGTCCATTCCCTGCGGCATGATGGAAACGCGGCCGGGAGCAAGACTTTCGAGCTGTGTGCGCGGAACACGGATCTCTTGACGGTCGCCCGTGACGAGGAACAAGGCATCGGCGGTTTCACGAGCGAGGATGCCGGTATGGAGCTGGCCGGCTTTCGTCTCCACGAGGAAGGGCTCATAACCGCGCGCGAAGCTGGCGCTGGGGAACACCAGGGCTTCGAGCAAGTCGCGGCCGGAGCGAACCGCGCTGATCTTGGACAGGTCGGGGCCGAACTGGGCGCCCTTGCCTTGAGCGGTGTGGCAAGCAAAACAGGAGGCCTTCGGGCCGAAAAACACGTTCTTGCCCAGCTCAAGGTCGCCTCCGGTGAGCGCGCCGCTCAGCTCTTCCAAGCGCGCCCGCTGTTTTTCGTGATCAACTTGCAGTTTCGCGAGAAGCGGCTTGGCGCGTTCCTTGGTCTGTGCGGGGAAACTCTCAACGGCCTTTTCCAAAGCGGCGGGACTTACGCTGGTGAGTCCGGGAGCGCGCGCAAGCGCCTTTAGTAACTTCTCCCCGAGCGCTTGCTCCTTGGCTTTTTCGAAAGGGGCCAACAAATGCGGCAATTCGAGCGGTCCCGCCGAAGCAAGCACGTGCGTCAACGCTTCCAGTTCGTGGTTGGTCAGTGACTTCATGCGGCCCAGGGCGCTGGCAGCGGCTAAACGCAAAAGCGGCGGCTTCTCGGGGCGCACATTCTCGGTCAAGAGCTGAAACACACTGTCGCCGGGCATTTCCCAGCGCGGCGCGACCGCGGCGAATGCAACAATGCGCAATTCCGGCGTGTGATCGGCCGACGCCGCCAGCCGCTTCATGTCAACTTCGAGCTTTGGCTCCACGAGATTGCGCTGACGAATCACGGCAATGGTCTGAAGGGCAACCTGCGGGTCGGTGTGGTTCAGGCTTTGACATAATTGCTCGATCCAAGCTTGCGGCAGCTTCTCCAGGGGCGCTTGCGCGATACCGTCGAGCAACACGAGCCTGGCCCAGGTGGGAGTGTCGTGCTTGGCCAGAGTCTGACCGATGAATGCCTGGATCGCTTTGTCCTTGCCCAGTCCGGTCAACAAACCGCGCAGCGTTTCCTGGTGGTTTGGTTCCGCCTTGGGTTGGGCCAGCCAGTTCTTAGCGAGATCGACAATTTCCGAGCCCCAAGCCGGTCGATTCGCGATAACCGCCAGCACAGCCTTCAGAAGCGCCGGATCGGCAGTCGCCAACAACGGCGTGACCTGTTCACGGCTAAGATTGCCGGCGGGCATCTGGTCGAGGGCGACAAGCGCGGCGCGGCGTACAGCAGGGCTAGGTTGCTTCAAGTACACGGCGACGGCGGCGGGGTCATTGATCTGGATGAGCGCATAAACGAGCGCGTGTTCGAGAAACCGGTCGCCGCCCTTTTCCATTGCTTCCATCAATGCCGGGACCGCTTCCGCGCGACGAACTCTGCCCAACGCAGTCGCCGCTTGACGGACCGCCGCCGGTTCCTTGGCGCCCAGCGCCTTCTGCAATTGCGGCAATGCCTTTTCGTCCCGATTGAGTCCGGCGGAGTGAAGCGCCGCCAGACGCACGCTCAAGTCCTTGTCGGTGAGCGCGAGCCGAACCGCCGCTCGAGCATCGGGATGTTCGATGCGCGTCAGTGCCCAGACGGCGTTGCGGCATTCACGCGGCGACTTCGCCTGAAAGATTGTTTTTCGGAGTGCCGGAATGGCCTTTTCGTTGGCTTGCGCCAACTGGTCCACCGCGCGATCGCGCACCATGAACCGCGCATCGTCCAAGTACGCGATTAACTCGGTTGGCGACAGTTTCTCCCATTCGACCTTCAAACCGCGCGGGTCGATGACTGGCGACACACCTTGCTTCTTGATGCGATAGATGCCGCCCTTGATTTCCGGCTGAGCGATCTTCGAAGTCGGGCAGCCGATGCGAAACCAACCGCCGGTGTCGATAACGAGCAGGCTGCCGTCGGCGTCTTCGATAACGTCGGTCGGATGGAAATTGCGGTCGCTGGAAGTGAGAAAGTCTTCCGTCTTGACTTGAAAAGAAGCGCCGTGACGTTCGACGATATGGCGCTGGATGCGGTTGCGGTTGAACTGAGCGGAGAAAAGGTTGCCGTGATACTCCTTGCCGAACATACCCCCGCGATAGCGCATGAGTCCCGAAGGCGCGACCCAGCCTAAATCGGCGATGGCCGGCATCAAGTCCCCGGTGCGCGGGAATTCCTTGTAGACCTCGTGATAAGGGTAAACCGAACCTTCCAATGCAAAGATGATTGCGTCAGTGCGAGCCGGCTGCGCGTGCAGGATATCGACAGTGACAAAAGGCTCGCACTCCGGCGTGAAAGCAATCTCCACGGGATTGTCCATGCCGCCGCCGCAAACGACTTCGACTTCGCTGCCGTCCGGCTTGCAGCGGAAAATGCGGGCTGCCTTGCCCTTCATCAGAGTGCCGTCGGGCCGAGTGATCTCGTGGCCGTGGCGGCCGTCGCACCAATACAGCAGGCCGTCGGGCCCGAGAAAAGGTCCGTGGATGTCGGCGGCATTGCCGATGAAACCGAACTTGGCCACAACTTCTTCGCGCAGCGTCGCGACGCCGGCGCCCTTGGGATCGGTCAAGCGCCACAAGCTCGGCGGCGAGGCGGTGTAGAGTGCGCCGCGATGCCAGAGCGCCCCCATGGGGAACGTCATCTTGTCGGCCCATATTCGGCCTTTGTGAAATTCGCCATTGACGTCCGGCGGATCGAGAACGCGAATGAAATTGGGAAACTCCTTCAGCAACTCCTGCGCCTTGAGATTCTGTCCGGCGGATTCCGCAAGGAACAATCGACCTTCCGGATCGAAGCCGCCCAGCATGGGGTGCTCGACGAGCGGCGGTCCCGCGACTTTCTCAATGATGAAGCCCGGGGGCAATGTGAAGGTTGCACCGGCGACGGTCCCTGGCTCGGTCGGGCCAATAGGTTCCGCGAGATGTTTGTGCGGGAATAGGGCGAGCCCAAGAAGTGCGGCCAAGGCGATGGAGCAGCGCATACTCTTTAGGATTTTGGAGTGCGGTGACTGGTCACTGCTTTGCATTTTTGGAGCGCGATTTCAAGCTCGGGACAGCATCTGACTACTTAACGTCTCCAGGATCATTCGGATCCTTCTTGCTTTCCTTGCCGCGCAGCGACGTGCCCAACTGGCACGAGCCGCTCCCTCAGGCGCCCCCTTTGAGCTTCGGGAAAATCAGCAACCACAGCAATCCCAACCCGGCAATCGCGAGGATTGGAGCGAGCGTATCCCAGGTCATGATAGTGGCACCCCTTCAGTTGAACCTTCTCTGTGCGAATGCCTCTCTAACATATTGTACACCGGCAGAAGCTGCGGCGGTGTTGTAATATACCGTAGGACAGGTTTTCAACCTGTCCGCCAAGACAAACGGACAGGTTGAAAACCTGTCCTACGATGGACAAAGATGCCGCAACTGCCGATTTATCTGGATAACAACGCCGCCACGCGCTGCGATCCGCGCGTCGTGGAAGCGATGTTGCCGTTTTTCACAGAGGCGTACGGCAACGCTGGCAGCCGGCATCATGCGTACGGTTGGAAAGCGGCGGAGGCGGTTGACGAAGCGCGGCAGCTAGTGGCGGACTCGATCGGCGCCGACGCGAAGGAAATCGTGTTCACGAGCGGCGCCACGGAGAGCAACAACCTGGCGCTCAAAGGCGCGGCGGTGATGTACCGGCGGCAGGGCAATCACCTTGTCACCGTTCAGACGGAGCATCACGCCGTGCTCGATCCTTGCCGTCGCTTGCAGCGCGAGGGCTATGAGGTGAGCTTTCTGCCGGTGGATCGATTTGGCCGTGTCACGGCGGAACAGGTAGGGGCGGCGATCACGGACAAGACGATTCTTGTCAGCGTGATGGCGGCCAACAACGAGATCGGCACCCTCCAGCCCATTGCCGAAATCGGACGCGTGTGCAAAGTACGCAAGGTGCTGTTGCACACGGACGCGACGCAGGCGGTCGGCAAGATTCCGATCGACGTGGAAGCGCTTCAGGTTGATTTGTTGAGCCTTTCCGGGCATAAGATGTATGGCCCAAAAGGCGTGGGAGCGTTGTTTGTGCGGCGTCGAAATCCGCACGTCCGCTTGGAGCCGCTCCTCGACGGCGGCGGCCATGAACGTGGCTTACGCAGTGGAACACTGCCTGTGCCACTGGTCGTAGGACTGGGCGAAGCCTGCAAGCTGTGCGGCAATGAGATGCCGGAGGAAGCAAAACGCTGCCGCGCCCTCCGCGATCGACTTTGGCAAGGCTTGAACGAAAATCGCGAGGGCCTTTTTCTCAACGGCCATCCCGAAGAGCGGTTGCCAGGAAATCTCAATGTGAGTTTTGCCCAGGTCCGCGGAGAGGCGCTCTTGATGGCCCTCAAGAATATTGCGGTCAGCTCCGGTTCCGCATGCACGTCGGCCAGCGTGGAGCCGAGCTACGTGCTGCGGGCCTTAGGTGTGCCCGACGACTTGGCGCACAGCAGCATCCGCTTTGGCGTCGGCCGATTCACTACTGCAGAGGAGATCGAATTTGCTATAAAAGAAGTAACGCAGACCGTGCAGCGTTTGCGGCTGATGAGTCCCGATTTTCAAATGACCTTGAATCAGTAACCTTCTTCCAAAGGAGATTTTTGCCATGCCGATTATCTTGACCGAGAAAGCCGCCGGCGAAGTGAAGCGCATCGTCGCCGAGCAACAACAGCAACCCAGCGCGCAATTGCCCGAAAAGATTTATCTGCGCATGCGCGTGGTTGGGGGCGGCTGCAGCGGCTTCCAGCACAAGCTGGACTTGGACCCGCAAGTGAATCCGAAATTGGATGAGATCTTCGAGATGCACGGCGTGCCGGTCGCCATCGACAAGCGCAGCCTGATGTACCTGGACGGCGTGACCGTCGATTTTCACGACGAAATCGCCCGCCGCGGCTTCAGCATCAGCAATCCCAACGCTAAGACCACGTGCGGATGCGGCAGTTCGTTTTCCATGTAGAGTGTGCGGTGAGTAGCGACAAATGAGTACTCACCAATACCGCTTTCGCAGGGCGCTTAGCTCAGCGGCTAGAGCACCTGGTTTACACCCAGGGGGTCGGGGGTTCGAAACCCTCAGCGCCCAGTTAACGTAACCCATTTGCCGATCGCGATTGGAGCGTACCTGTCTGCGTCGGACAGT
>JAKEFD010000324.1 GCA_022616245.1 Gemmataceae bacterium | reverse complement strand
TGCGGCCTCCCTCCTGCCTTGTCGCTGTGCGGTTCGTCGCTTGCCTCGGGGCACAGACAGGCGACCCGGACTCACTGCAACGGGGGAACGAGGTTCTTTTCTAAAGGAAGGGACGGCCCGATGAAGACTCAGCGCAAAAAGAAGCGCCAACCCAAGGCGCCCAAGGAGATTGCTGTCGCGCTGGACAGCACCACCACCATATTCTCCTCGGATCTGTTGACCCCCGAAGAAGAACGCGAACTGCTCGCCCTGTTCTGGGAATGCAAGAGCGAGTTGGTGCGCGCGCTCATTCGCTATTTCCCGAAGTTGCGTTCGCACCGGCCGGCGCTCGAACCTTGGCCGATGGCCCAGTTCATTCGCGACTATTGTGACGTGGACACGCGCAAGTCGCTTCCTGTACGCCGCTTGCACGACCGCTATATCCACTGCAAACACCGCCTGGCCTCCGCCAACATCCGCCTTGCGGCCCACGTCGCCAAGCGTTTTCGCCATCACGCTTTGGGTTATGGCGACCTATTGCAGGAAGCCGTCTGCGGCCTCATGCAAGCCATCGACCGCTTCGACGTCAGCCACGGCACCCGGCTGGCTACCTACGCCACCTGGTGGATTCGGCAGACGCTGCAAATCGCCGTCGCCCGCCAAAGCCATCTCGTCAGCCTGTCGCCGCACCATTTGCAGGAACTCGGCTTGCTGCAACAAGAATCCGAAGCCCTGGCCCATGGCGGCCAGCACCTGCCCAGCCCGCAAGAGCTCGCCTCGCGCACCGGCTCCAGCCTCGAGCACCTCACTCACCTGCAAACCGCGACCCGCGCACCGGTATCCCTGAACGCCGTCCTCGACGACGACAGCGACTTCAAGCTCACCGAGGCGATGCCCGACAACGACAGCACCATCCTTCGCAATAACAACGAGCGCCAGGAAGCGCTGGGTTTCCTCATGGAGAACTTGCGGCCACGCGAGCGTAAAGTCCTCGACCTGCGTTTCGGCCTGACCGGCAACGGCACCCATAGCCTTCGCCAGATCGGCCATCTGTTGCGCATCAGCAAGGAGCGCGTCCGCCAGATTCAGAACCGCGCCCTGGAAAAACTCCGCTCCTCCGCGGAACGCGTCGGCTGGGAGCCGAGCTTGTTGCTGGGAACGTAGCAATTCTAAAAAGTATCAAATAACCCCGGTCCATTGGATCGGGGTTTTTTGTTGCCAACTCCAGAGGATGGCGATTTCTTCGATCTGCGACAATCCCTATTTACATAGACGTGTTTGCGCCATTAGCGGACGCGAAGTTTCGAATTTGGAGTGCGGCGCTATTCCGCCGCTTTTGTTTTTCAGGTGCGTCGAGCCTTTCTGCTGTTCAAAGAAAGCGGCGGTACAGCGCCGCAATGCTCCGAAAACGCCGCACCAAGGACAAACAACCCCCCGCCCCGTGAATGGGGGTACCTTGGTGGGAGCGGCGAACGCTGACCAGAGACGCCCGCCGCCACCCCCTGTTTTCATTATCCCAAGTGCCGCCTAGCGGCATGAATGACTCCAAAGTGAAAGACGAAACCCCAACACCGCGATCGGGGTTTTTTGTTGCCCAAGCGAGGCCGGACCGAGTAGCGTGTGGCCGGAGGACCCATTCTATGGATACTCTTCTGCAGATAATCGGCGGGATTGCGGTGGCTGCGATCACTGCAATGGCGGCATATCTTTATCACTTAGACAAGAAGATCACCAGAATGGACAACCGCTGGGTGCGCATCGGCGATGTGCGTTTTCCGAAGTCACATCCCAAGGCTCACGAGTTCTACGGCGGCAAACACAAGGGACGGCGCGAGCTTTCCGTAGATGTCAAGTTTGACGTACCGTTCCCAGCGCAACCCAAAGTAATCGTCAGCCTGCAGAAAATCGACCTGGGCGATCCCAGAGCCAACATCCACAGGATTTCCGTTCGAGCCGAGGATGTTCGCAGAGACGGATTCGTCCTGGTTTTCGAGACATGGGAAGACAGCCAGGTCTACGACGCGGTCGCATCGTGGATCGCCGTCGGCGAATAAGGCCATTCGTAGCGCGTCCTTGCAATGAATCCAGTGCGATTATTACCACTCCATCATTTTGCCCGCGCCGGTGTCCATGGCTTTTTCGTAGACCTTGGCCGCGACGGCTACGTCCTCCAGCGCGATGCCGAGCGATTTGAACATGGTGACGTCTTGCGGATGTGCCCGGCCGGTAAAACGGCCGACGATGACCTGGCCCAGCTCGTGAATGTCGGACCAATGGATGGAGCCTTCCTCCAGGGCGGCGGTGAAATCCCCTGCTTCGATCCGGGCCTGGTCTTTGCTGTCCACGACGATGGACTCGCAGCGGCGCACGGCGACCGAGTCCACTTCCGCCTTGCCGAGAAAGTTGGAGCCGATGACGTTCAGGTGCGTGCCTTCGGATATCCAGTTGCCGTTCAGGACGGGTTCGCGGCTGGACGTGGCGGTGATGATGATGTCCTTGTCCTGGGCGGCTAGCTCTGGGCGCGGCACGGGATCGATGTCGCAGCCGCACAGGGGGGCCATGTCGGCGGCGAACTGTCGGCGGCGCTCTTCATTGGGACTGTAGACGTGAACGTGACGAATTCTGCGGACGTTGCAAACCGCCAAGAGCTGAGTGCACGCTTGCTTGCCTGAGCCGAAAAGACCGACCTCCTGCGCTTCAGGACGGGCCATGTATTGCGTGGCGACCCCACTGGCCGCACCGGTGCGGATCTGGCCCAGGTAGTCCGCCTGGATGAGCGCGAGCAGCGTCCCGGCCTTGCCGTCATAGAGGCCGACGTGGAAGTGGGCGCCTTTGCGCGAAGTGCTGTAGGCCTTGAAGCCCATGTAGCCAAGCGTTTTGGCGGACGCGGACATGACGTGCAGAACCGCGTGGTCGGTCTGCGCCCGCGACCGTGGAATGTTCACCGCCTCGTCGAGCGCCTGCTTTTTGAGCGCCTGCTCGACGGCTTCCAAGGCCATCTCCATGGTCAGGAGCTGGCGGACATCGTCTTCGTTGAGAATCAACACAGCCACGCTCGTGCCCCACTGTACACAGTCCTATTCTCAATTCTCAATGCGGAATCTGCGATCGGAAATCACTTCAAAAAGTCCGCCAACCGGTCCACGCCCTGGTTGATTTGTTCGCGGCTGGTGGCGAAGGAAAGCCGCACGTAGCCTTCGCAGCCAAACGCCGAGCCTTGCACGAGGTTGACGTGGGCAGTCTCCAGGGCGGCGGCGCAAAAGCTGGTGGAATCGGTGATTTTCTTGCCGCCCAGCGTCCGGCCAAAGTGCGCCGACACGTTGAAGAAGGCATAAAAGGCGCCCTCGGGCACCGGGCACTTGATCTTTGGCAATTCATTGAGCCGCCGACAAATAAGCTCCCGGCGTGCTTCAAACTCCCGCCGCATGTCTTCCACGCATTGCTGCTCGCCTTCCAAGGCCGCCAGCGTCGCGTACTGGCTGATGCTCGACGGGTTGCTGGTTTCCTGGCTTTGCACGTTGCCCATGGCTTTGACCACATGCAGCGGCCCCACAGACCAACCCATGCGCCAGCCGGTCATCGCATAGCTTTTCGACACACCACTGATCGTTACGGTGCGCTCGGCGAGGCCGGGCCGCAGGGTGGCGAAGCAGGTCGCCTTGGCCGATCCGTAGACCAGCTTCTCGTAGATCTCATCGCTGATGACGCCGAGGTCGGATTGCAGCACGACGTCCGCAAGCGCTTCCAATTCTTGCCGGGTATAGACGCAGCCGGTCGGATTGCTCGGCGAGTTCAGCATCAACAGCCGTGACCGCGGCGAGAGAGCAGCCTTGAGCTGCGCCGGGCTCATCCTCCAGCCGTTTGCCTCGGTCGTGGGCACGAGTTTGAAAGAAGCGCCCGTCATCTGCACCAGGTCGCTGTAGCTGACCCAGTACGGCGTCGGGATGATGACTTCGTCGCCGGGTCCGACCATGGCGGCCAGCGCATTGTGGAGAGAGTGCTTGGCGCCGTTGGAGACGATGACCTGTTCGGGACTGACTTCCAGGCCGTAGGTCTTCTTGTAGAAGTTGACGATCGCCTTGCGCAATTCGGGAACGCCGGCCGCCGGCGTGTAATGCGTCAGGCCATCGAGCATTGCTTTATAGCCGGCGTCGCAAATGTGCTTGGGCGTGTTGAAATCCGGCTCGCCCAGACTGAAGTCGAACACCGTTTTGCCTTCGGCCTTGAGCGCCCTAGCTTTGGCCCCGGCGGCCAGCGTCGCCGAGGGTTGCACGGCGGCGGCCATTTTTGAAATGGGAAGCATCGTTGGATTCCTTAGTCGGTGACAGCTATTGTATGGTTGGTCGCTCTCACAGGTCGACGCATCGAAGCTTCACAATGATTGATTCAGAAGTGTGGCGGATCGTCGTCCGATTCTTCAATAGAAATCGGGAAGTGTCCCTCTCAGCTTTTTCGCATGGTGTGACTCCTCAATACCAAGAGGGCGCTTGTTGCCGCCCGGTGGGCGCAGCCGGGCCAGATTCGGAAGGTCGGCGGGAAATCCCATGAGCCTTCTATGCAACGCCGGGTCGTGCTTGGCCGCAAGAGCTATGATGCCGATCCACAACATTCGGAATTCATTGGAATGATCACTATCCAGCCCTAGCAGCTCGATAAGATGGGCCGCTGCCGCATCGTCCGTATGGATGTGTCCATCTGCTGCCACCTGCACTGAATTTCGCAGCAGGACGCGCACCGGATTGGGCAAAAGCCGATCACTTTTTACAGCATTGCAAGTCACGCAGGCATACAAAAGATTGTCGTAGTCGGTCGCTTTTTGCGGATGATGTGCAACAGCCAAGAAGTGGTCGGCGCCGAAAGAACCGTGCCGTGCCCATTGTTCCCGGAGAAGGCAGTAAACGCATCGAAACGAAAACTCATCGCGGAGCCAGGGGCGGAAGCTTGAGTAGTCGGCATAGCCACGGGGACTGTGCCGTCGCACGTGCTGAGCGGCGGGGTAATCGAAGGGAAAAGTCATGCGTCAGCCTGGGCGCGGGCGGCTTTCTCCAATAGCTCCTGATGCAACTGCCGCGCTTCTTCCAATGGCAAGGGCGCCACGCGTTGGCGGTAGCGCAGCATCTGTGCTTGGAGCTGGGCCAACTCGAATGCTTCGGCGGGTGTTAGCTTGACGCCGCCGTGTTTGCGGTCAATGAGGTCGCAGCGCCGGTCGTTTTTGGTTTTCGTCCACGGTCCGTCGTCGCCGTTGCAGTTGGCATCCACCCCGGCAACAACCCAGGCCACAGCCCGCCCATCGAGTTCCACGATGGCGCCCTGCGGACCCTGTGGCAAAGACAGGACGAAGCGTTGGACCGCCTCATGCTGTTTTTCAAGCGGAATGTGGTTCACGGCGGCATCCTAAGGTCGACGAATGGAGTCTTCTGGAGATTATACAACAGATTGGTCATGTCGATCTCAGCATACGCAGAACCAAATCGCATGGTTCAGTTTGCGCGTCGCGAGTTCGAAGCGGAGCGTCGCCGGCGATTACAGCGGCCACTTTGGAAACTGGAAGCATGGTTGGGTCCGTGCTGAGTCGGAGAGATATTGTATGGTTCGTCGCGCTCGCACTGTTAACAGTCCCTCGCTCGCGCGTCGGGCTAGTGTTAACGATTCTCGGACGGTTCCTCGGGACTCGAGTCGAGCAGGCCAAGGGCGCGCTCGACTTGGGCCTCATCGCCGATGAGGATCGCGATATCGCCACTCTGGAAGCGCAGATCGCTGCCCGGGTTGAGCAGGAGCTCGCGGCCGCGGCGCACTGCAACCAGAGTCGCGCCTGTGGCCGCGCGCAGGTTCAATTCCGCTAGAGTGCGGCCTTCTACCGGCGAGCCGTCACGAATCCAACAGGACTTGATATCCATTTTTTCCAGCACGTTGGCGTAGGGCAGGACTACCTTCATGGCAGGGACCTTAAAATCGCGCAATACTTCGTATTGATCCCCGCGCACCCGTTCAATTAAGTCGGCGATCAGGTTGCGCGGCACCTCATACTCGCGCAGCACCTGCGCGAAAATCTCCACCGACGTTTCAAACTCCTCCGGGATGATGACGTTGGCTCCCAAGCGGCGCAGTTCCTTTACCTCGGACAAATAGCGCGTTCGCGCGATGATGTACAGCCGTGGATTGCGGTGACGAGCCAACTGCACGATCCGGCGCGAGCTCGCGGGGTCGGAAATGGCGACGACCAGCAGCCGGGCCGCGCCGACGCCCAGGTGCTCCAGCACGGCCGGTCGCGTGCAGTCGCCGTAATAGACGGGTTCGCCCAGCGCGCGCGCTTGACGCACCGTCTCGGGATTCAACTCCGCGATCACGTAGTCGACATCGACCACGCGCAGCACGCGCGCAAGATTGCGGCCGTTGAGCCCGTAACCGACAATAACGACATGATTGCGCGCGCTGACTTTTTTCTCAATCGATTCCGCCGCCGCGTAACCTGTCCGCCAACGCTCCGGCAACGGCAGCGCGGCCAGAAGGTCGGCCAGGCGCGGTCCCACTGCAATGAATAGCGGCGTGAGGGCTATCGTCAGCACGGCAGCGGCCAGAAAGGTCTGATAGTGCGCGCGATTCAACAAGCCCAGCGCAAGCCCTCGGTCGGCCAGGATGAACGAGAACTCGCCGATTTGCGCCAATGTCGCTCCGGTCAGCACGGCAATGCGCAAGGGATAACCGGCCCAAAGGGTGGGCAGCGCTCCCGCAACGAACTTGAGCGCGAGTATCGCCAGCACCGTCACAAGCACCAGAGGCAAGTTTGCGACCAGAAAGCCCAGGTCGAGCAGCATGCCCACGGACACAAAAAACAGGCTGGAAAGCGTGTCGCGGAAAGGCAACACCTCGGCGAGTGTTTGCGTCGCGTATTCCGACTCGGACAGCGCCAGTCCGGCCAGAAAAGCGCCCAGCGCCAGAGACCAACCCAGCGCTGCGGTCAAGGCGGAACTGCCCAGACACAACAGCACCAGCAACATGAGGAACAGCTCGCGATTATGGGTGCGCACGACATGAAACAGCACACTCGGTACGACAAACCGTCCCACCACCAGAAGCAGCACCACCACGCCGGTTCCCAGGCCCAGCGATTGCCATAGCGAAGGTGAGCTGTCACCTCGCGCCGCCAGGACCGGCAACAGCAGCATGCAGACCACGACCAACAAATCTTGAAACAACAGCACTGCCGCCGCCACGTTGCCTTGCGGCGAAGCCATTTCACCGCGGTCGCTCAAAAGCTTGAAGACGACCGCAGTGCTCGACATGGCCAACAGCATGCCGGCGAAGAGCGCGGGGCACGTGCTCGGTTTCGTGAACGAGGCCCAGACCGTATGGCCCAGTGACGAGCCCTCCCACCAACAATCCCACGACGGACGGCACGCGCAGCCTGTGGAACAGGAATACGACGCAGCCGGCCACGGCGAAGACGATCAGCAAGTCGAGGAGGAAATCAAGCGGTTCCATTGGGATATTTGTACTGACGGCCGATTATCGGCGATCATTTGCGCAGATCGTAGCAGGCCAGTTTTTGCTCATCGCGCAAAAACAGTCGCCCGTTCGCCACCACCGGCATCGTCCAGCATTTGCGGGACGAGAATTCGAAGCGACCCTTTTCGCGATACTCCTCCGGCGTCGCTTCGGCCACCGCCGCCGTGCCGTATTCGCCCAGGATGAAGAGATGCCCATCGGCGATCATGAGCGAGCCTTTGTCGAAGCCGCGCTCTGACCAGGCGACCTTGCCGGTGCGGAAATCGAGACAGGTGAGCGAGGCATCGTCGAAACCGTAGAGGTGATCTTTGTAGCGGACGCAGCTCGAGAAGTGCGTTTTCATGTTCTTGTTCTTATAAACCAGGCTCGGTTCAAACGCTCCGTTCAGCTTGTCGATTTTCACCATTGCGCAGCCTTTGCCATATCCGGAGGAAACGAAGACGTAATCTTGTTCGATGATAGGTGTCGCGATGCTGGAGTCGAAGTCGGTTTGCCACGCGAAGCGCCAAAGAAGTCGGCCATCCGCCGCAGCGACGCCGACGAGGCCCGGCGCGGTAAAGAACACGATTTGCCGCTCGCCCGCGATGTCGGCGGCCATCGGCGAACTGTAGCCGGCCTGATAGTCTTGCGAAGTCCACTTTATAGCTCCGGATTTCTTATCGAGTGCAACGAGCGATTTGCCGTTGGGACCGCCGGGATTGAGATACACCGTATCGCCGTCGACGAGCGGCGAGAACGAGACGCCCCAGCGCAGGTTTTCCGCGCCGAATTCCGTAAGCAGGTTCTTGGTCCAGAGCGGTGGATTGTGCGGACCGTCGGCGAACGCGCGAAAGCAAGAAAACATGCCGGTGGCGCCGACCGTGTAGACCAGTTCGCCGTCCACAGTCGGCGTGGCGCGCGGGCCGTCGCCGTAACTGTTGCGATAGTTTGCCGGGTATTGGTGCCGCCAGATTTCGTTGCCGTCCAGGTCCCAGCAGGCAACGGTTTCGTTGGGCCCGGCTTGAAACATGGTGAAGACACGGCCCCTGGCAACAGCGACCGCGGAGTAGCCCGCGCCGACAGGTCTTTCCCAGAGCTTGCGCGGTCCGTCTTCGGGCCACGTGGTGAGCAATCCCGTCTCGCCGGAAACGCCATCGCGATTAGGCCCGCGCCACTGGGGCCAATCGCTCGCGGCCGCCGCCTCTTTGAAACGAACGTTTTGCAGCTCTTGCAATCGCTCCGGATTCTCGGAAGCCGAATCCTTCCAGAAGACTTGATAAGCGATCAACCCCGCCAGCGCGACCAAGAGACCGCCGGACACAACCAGAAACAGGCGACGCGAACCGGGCGAACTGGTAGAGTCATTGGAATAGGTCATCAAGTATCTCCTTGTCGATTCTCCATTCTAATACACGCTGAGAGGAGCCGGCGATGAATGAGGCCGACGCCAAGAGCCCCGGCCGCAAACTGCGCGACGCCTGGTCGGAACAAACCATCGCCATTCCCGGCGTGTTCAACGCGCTCGTGGCGAAGATGGCCGAACGGCTCGGCTTCCGCGCGGTCTACTTGTCGGGCGGCGCGTTGTCCGCGGCTTATGGCGTGCCGGACGTCGGTCTCATCAGCTTGACCGAATTCACGCAAGAAGCGCGGACCATCGCACAAGCGACGTCGTTGCCGCTGTTGTGCGACGCTGACACCGGTTTCGGCGAAGCGCTCAACGTCGAACGCACCGTTCGGCAATTCGAAGCGGCGGGGGCGGCGGGCATCCACCTCGAGGATCAGCAATTGCCCAAGCGCTGCGGACATCTCTCCGGCAAGAGCCTGGTCGAGCCGGAAACGATGGCTGCCAAGATTCGCGCCGCGGTCGCCGCCCGCCGCGATCGGGACTTCGTCATCATCGCGCGGACCGACGCCCGCGGCGTGACCAATTTCGACGACGCGGTGCGCCGGGCCAAGCTGTATATACAAGCCGGCGCTGATGCCATTTTTCCGGAAGCTCTCGAAAGCGCGGAGGAGTTCGCCGCCTTCGCCAAGTCCATGCCCGCACCGCTTTTGGCCAACAACACGGAGTTCGGCAAAAGCCCCAACCTCGACGTGGAAAAGTTCGCCCAGCTCGGCTACCGCATGGTGCTGTTCCCGCTGACCGCCTTCCGCACGGTGATGAAGTCGGCCCGCGACACGCTCGCCGACCTGGCGGACAAAGGTCACCAGCGCGACCAGTTGGCGCGGATGCTGACGCGGGCGGAGCTTTATGAAATGCTGGGCTACTCGGACTACGAGGCGCGAGACAAGAGATACTTTGAGTAGACCTGGCCAACTGCAGATTCTGAAGTCATGGTAATACTTTAGAATAACGTGGGTAAGACAAACTCGCCGAGGTTGATTCATGGCAATTGTCGTTGAAGCTGTATACGAAAACGGTGTTTTGAAGCCTGCAGCCCCGCTGCCGCTCAAGGAGCGAGAAACCGTTCGCATAACTGTCGAACCGCAAGCCAGCCCTATTCTGCAGGCGCGCGGAATCGCAGGCTGGGCAGGGGACCACGCGGCGCTCGAGCCTTTTGCCATGTCCCCCGAGCTTGATCCGCAGGAGAGCCCATGACCTTCGCGAAGCTAGCCTCGTGACGCTGCCTCTTTTGGTCAAAGCCGCCGAAATAAGCCAACAAACCGGATTGCTTAGCAACGAAGCGTTAATTCTTACGATCATGTACGCAAACACGTTAACAAACCTTGCCAGCTCTGATGCTGACTTTGATCGACTTCCGGCGATCAAGCGATTCGGCCCGGCCTGAACTGGCGTGAATGATATGACTTTTCGTGTTATCTTGCGTCCAGCCGCTTGCCCTGGCGACGCCTGTTCTTCCTCGGCTTCCTGGCGGCCATCGGCTACGCGGCCTACGTCTTCTCCGCGCCGCTGCCGCGCTGGCAGGTGGAGGGAAAATATACACTCACATGGCCGTGGAACGACAGTTTTGTGGTCACCTCTAGCCGACCAGTCCAAATGATTGACGTTCAAACTGGAAATACACTTTGGCGGAAGAGCCTCGACTCGCTGCCATTTGGAACGGGCAAATTCACCTCGGATTCGAAGCACTTCCTTCTCGATGTGGATCAACGTTCGGCGTTGGCCTACTTCAACTCGGACACTGGCGCAATCGATCACTACGTGAGGGCTTCTTCCACTGTGGCAGGCGCGTTCGTTCGCGGCGAATCAAGCCATTACAGTCAGCTCATGTGGTCCTCGAAGGAACGCCATTTCAACTTCGAGCGCGGCGGCTATCGCAAGGCATTGCGCGTACCTTGGGTCAATTGGACTTTCGAGTTGGGAACGGTCGATGAGCTTGCCATCGTCGATATCGAAAAACGCGCCGTAGTTGCTGAAATCTCGGCAGAGAAGATTCACGAGTCGCGCATCTACGACGATGGCCCGTTTCTGGTAACCTGCCACCGCCAAAACGGCGTCGATTACCTCGCCTGTTGGGACCTACCGCCCCGGCGCAACTGGTTGTGGATCGTCGGACCGCCGGCGGGCGTGGGCATCGGTCTAATGGCTCTGAAGCTAGGCTATCGGCGTTTGCGAAAAGGGAGAAACTGAATATCGTCTTTTGCTGGCTTGATCTAGTGGGAACATCATGTCGCATGCGACTCCATCTGCGTTGGTCACGGATAAAGGTGGAATCCTGTTCCGGCTTGAGGGACGTTTTTTTCAACTAAGTCAACAGGATTTGCGAAGCGCGCTCGACCTTCCCCCGGGGCCCACCGGCGTGGGAATCACAATCGACAAGAGTCGCTTTCGCTTTGAATTCCCCGCGGACAATCAGTCTATTGACATTACTGCAAAACAGTTGGGCCGCCGGTTGGCAAAGCAAACGACGGCCAAATAGCGAAGCAATGCCACTCACGCGTTCGTCCCGCCGTCGACGTTGATCGTCGCGCCGTTGACAAACGCCGCCGCCGGCGACGCCAAGAACGCCACGACAGCGGCCACTTCCTCCGCTTTTCCGTAACGGCCGACCGGCACCATCCGCCGCGTCGCTTCGGCCACTGGGTTCTTCGCGGGATCGGACGGGTTCATGTCGGTGTCGATCGGGCCCGGCTGCACCAGGTTCGAGGTGATGCCGCGCTGGGCCAGCTCGTGGGCAAAGCCGCGCGCCAGGCCGGCGGCCGCGAACTTGCTGGCCGCGTACACGCCCATGCCCGGCCCCATCACGCGCTCGCCGAGAATGCTGCCGATGGTGATGATCCGCCCGCCCGGGCCCATGCGCTTGGCCGCCGCGCGCGTCACGTAGAAGACCGCATCCACATTGGTCGCCATCGTCTTTCGATAATCCGCGTCCGAATACTCCGCGATCCGCCCGTTCATGGCGACGCCGGCGTTGTTGACCAGCACGTCGATGCGGCCGCCGTGGCTCTTGTCGATCTCCTCGAACAACCGAAGGACCGCGGCCGGATTGCTGACATCGCCTGCGAGCGCGTGCGCCTGGCCGCCGGCGGCGCGAATCTCGTCCACGACCCGCCGGGCCGCATCCGCGCTCTTCGCGTAGTTGACGAGCACGGTCGCGCCGTCGCGGCCGAGCGCTTTGCTGATCGCCGCCCCGATGCCGCGCGAACCGCCGGTCACCAACGCCGTCTTGCCCGCAAGTTGTTCGGTCATGATGTCTTCTCCTTTGCTAGGTTCCTGTCCTGGCCAAAGCGGCAAACGGTCGTCGTACCGTTGCGGACAGGAACGGAATCCTATCCTACGTAGAAGAGCGCATTAACGCAAAAAACTCCCATAGGCTACGCTCGTCGGCAGCAATAAAATCCGAGTGGCGCTGCTTATCGGCCAAAGAGAGCGCATGCAAGCGCATCGATAGCGAGGCCGGCAACAAGCAGCAGGTGAGGTAACAAATGAGCGCCCCCGAAATCTATTCTCCCGGCCTGGAAGGCGTCATCGCCGGCGAAACCGCCATCTCCACCGTCACAGACGGCCTGAAGTATCGCGGTTATTCAGTCGTGCAGCTGTGCGAAAAGGCGACTTTCGAGCAGGTCGCCTATATGCTCTTGCACGGCGAATTGCCGGACAAGTCCAAGCTCGCCGACTTTTGTCAGCGCGTGCAGGCAGCGGCCGCATTGCCCAAAACGCTCGGCGATCTCTTGAAGCAACTGCCCAAGGACGCCGTGCCAATGGACGTGCTGCGGACGGGCGTCAGTATCCTGGCGCACTACGATCCGGACGTCGGCGACGACAGCCGGGCCGCAAATCTGCGCAAAGCGGAGCGGCTCTTGGGCCAGATCCCACGGCTGTTGGCGGAGTCGTATCGGGCGAGCAAGGGACTGCCCGCGCCGGCGACGAAGGACCAGCTTGGCTTCGCCGGCAATCTCTTGTTCATGCTCAAGGGCAAAGAGCCGACGCCTTTCGAGACCAAGGCCTTCGACGTGTCTTTGATTCTGTACGCCGAGCACGAGTTCAACGCGTCCACGTTCACGGCCCGCGTCATCACTTCGACGGAATCGGACATGCACTCGGCCGTGGTCGGCGCGATTGGCGCGCTCAAGGGCAGGCTGCACGGCGGCGCCAACGAAAAGGTGATGGACCTCTTGCGTGCCGCGGGCGGGCCCGAGTCCGCGGAAAAATGGCTGCGCGACGCCATGGCCCGCAAGGAGAAGGTCATGGGGTTCGGCCATCGCGTTTACAAGACCGGCGACGTGCGCGCCAAGTTTCTCAAGGAGTACGCGCGGCAAGCGGCCGAGCAAACCGGCAACACCAAGTGGGAAAAGACGGCGGAGGTCATCGAGGAGATACTGGGCAAAGAAAAGAACCTGTTTCCGAACCTGGATTGGCCGGCGGGCAGATTGTATCACGCGCTGGGCCTGGAAGTGCCGCTTTATACGCCGTTCTTCGTCGCTTCGCGCATCACCGGCTGGTGCGCCCACATCATGGAGCAGGCCGAGAACAATCGCATCATTCGGCCGCGGGCCCGGTACACGGGACCGGGAGAGCGGATGCCGTAGGTTCACGTTCAACGAACATCGTGGATCACGCTGTGTACCAAGGCATGCCACCCGACGTTGAACGCGAGACATGCCTCACGCGGCCGCCGACGCGATCAGTTGCCACGTCTCCAAAGCGCAGCGCTGCCAGTGAAACTTGGCGCTGCGCTCGAATCCTTTGCGGCGCAGACTTGCGCATAGCGCTTCATCCTTCAGCAGCAATTGAATCTTATCGGCAATGTCTTGTGGATCGCGCGGATCGCAGTAGAGCGCTGCGTCGCCGCAGACCTCCGGCAGCGCCGCGCTCCTGGAAGCGATCACCGGGCAGCCGACGCTCATTGCTTCAAGCGCCGGCAAGCCAAAACTGTCGTAAAGCGAGGGAATGACCAGGCAAAGCGCTCGGGAATAAAGATCCGGCAAGAACGGATCGGCGACCTGGCCCAGGAAACACACGCGCTCGTGATTTGGAAAGTCAAGCCGGCCAAACACGTCAGGGTTGTGCTCTCCTGCAAGGACCAGCGAAAGTCGCGGTTCGTGCAGCAAGGTCAGGGCTTGCGCAACGGTGTGAAAATTGCGATTGGGCGTCAGGCTGCCGACGCCAAGAACAAACTGATCGGGAAGGGGATCCGGATACGGAGATGCCGGCTGGAAACCGCGCAAATGATCGCCGCCGTGCGGCACGACATGGATCTTGCCTTTGGGGATTCGCAAGCGGCGTTGCAACTCCTTCTTGGCGAATTGCGATACAGTGACGACCTGTCTGCAACAAGCGCCAAGCGCCGGCAACAACAGGCCGTACCACTGCCGAAACAAGAACGAATACGATTGCGGCACCGCGCGAAACGAGGCGTCGTGCATGGTAACGATTTGTCTGGCTTTGAGCACCGGACCGGAATTGCACAAACTGACGAGCAGTCCGTCGCGGCTATGCCAGGTCAACTCCAGCTGTTCCCAGGCCTGTCCCGTCCAGCGGCCCACGACACGCTGCGGGATTACCTGCAATTTCGGGTCGGGGGTCGCATTCCTGGGAAGCAGCAAGATCGGGGCCGCGCCTGAATAGTTGGAAGGCAGCAACTCATCAAGAGCAGCCAGCAATTCGCGGGCGTAGCGCTGCACTCCGCTCAGGGGTTGGGAAAGAAACCGGCCATTGATGTAAATCGGCGTGGACGGCATGATCGGAGCGTTCTTCCTGATACTGAACAGAATTCCAAAGAAATTCTTCCTCTTTTTCGCGCAAGTTTGGGCAACCGACACGTCTTCTTACGCGACATTGTTGTTTCGCGGATAAGTGATTGGCAATGCGAAGGTTGGCGTTTATAGTTGAGCTAGGCAAATCAGGATGACCGCCTCCATGCGCCCCAATCCTACCGGGGCGTGGCTCATGATGGTTGTGGAATAACCGAAGCCGCGAACCGGGGTCAAGCCGGTTGTTGGGAACAAGCGCGGACTCAAAAAGGATTTACGGCGAATTTGAGAAAAAAATGCTGGCTTGTGCCGGCACTGAGCATTTACAATAGACCATTGACCTTACGGCGAAACTGTTGTGGCACCGAGGCAGGGCCGCTCAGCTTCTCTAACCTTCTGGGGGTCTTGAAATGACCAAGCAGCGTCGGCTCCTCGCACTGGCCGCCCTTTTGGGCGTTGTGGCTT
>JAKEFD010000323.1 GCA_022616245.1 Gemmataceae bacterium | reverse complement strand
GGACCGTTAACACAAGCCCGACGCGCGAGCGAGGGACCGTTAACACAAGCCCGACGCGCGAGCGAGGGACCGTTAACACAAGCCCGACGCGCGAGCGAGGGGTGTGAACTTATCCGAGCCAACCATGGAGGGTTGTCGATGTATCGCACGTGGGTCGGAAAACTGCTGGTGGTATTGGGACTGGCAACTGCCGGCCAGGCGAGCGCACAAGGGTTTCTGAATTTTGGTTTAGCCTCACGGTGCGGCCCGGCCAATTGTGTCCCGTGCCAGCGCTTTCACTGCCCACCGCCGCTCAAATGGTGCCAGGAACGCCCGCCGCGGATTTGCTTCCAGCACGGCTGTCCGCGCCCCGTTTGCGATCCCTGTCAACATCCCCATTGGGGCTACTTCCAAACCTGTTGGACTCCCTGGCCTTGGCCGCCGGACTGGTCGCACTGCCCGGTGCAGCCGCCGGCTTCGGTCGTGTTTCCCGGCGTGATTCCTCCAGGCGGCACCGGCGCGTTCGGGGCCGAGCAGACGCCGACGCCCCGGCCGGTGGAGCTGCGGCCGCCTCTTTAAGCCGGCGAAGCCATATACCATTCTCATGGCCACTCAAGCGCTCGCCGCCGCCGATCGCTACTACGAAGAATCCATGCGCCGGCTCGCCACCATCGTGGACGGCCAGCGCGATGCGCTGGACCGCGCCGCCGCGCTTTGCACCGAAGCGATCGCGACGGACGGCCTCGTGCACCTCTTTGGCTGCGGCCATTCGCGCATGCTCTGCGAGGAAATGACGCCGCGGCAAGGCTGTTTCGTCGGCTGGCATACGATCGTCGAGCTGGCCCTCACGTATCACAATCTCATTGTTGGCCCCAACGGACTGCGCCAGAGTTTGCACCTTGAGAAAACGCTGGGCTACGCGGAACAGATCTTGCGCAATTTCTCTTTTGGTTCCAAAGATGTGCTGATTGTCATATCCACGAGCGGCATTCGCGAAGTGATTGTTGAAATGGCCGAGGCGGCGAAACAGCGCGGTCTGGCCGTCATCGGGTTAGTGAGCAAGACGCATTGCGAGCAAGCCAAGCCGGCTCATCCGTCCGGGAAAAAGCTGATCGACGTGGCGGACGTGATCCTGGACAACGGCGCCCCCGAAGGCGACTGTGTGCTGGCCATCGAAGGTTGCAAAAACAAAACCGGACCTTTCAGCACGCTGGGCGGGGCCATGCTCATGAACATGCTGCGCTGCGAAGTGGCCCAACGCCTTGTCGATCGCGGCATCGAACCGGTGTTTCTGCCCAGCCACCAGTTCGTCGGCAGTCGGTCCGTGGAGGAACAATTGGAGTATTTCTACGCTCAGTACGCACGGCGCGTCGGCCCGCTTTACTCGCGTCAGGGTTGAGGCACGAAAGATCAAAAGACATCTCCGAAAACTACGATTCCACAATCCCCTCTCTTCAGTTAAATAATCACCATGGGCAATCGCCTTGAAAACAAACGCTGCTTGATCGTCGGCGGCACCACGGGCCTCGGACTGGCCGCGGCCAAACGCTTTCTCGAAGAAGGCGCGCGGCTTTTGATCGCCGGCCGCTCGGTCGAAAAAGGCGCAGAAGCGGTCGACGCCCTCAGCCCGGTCGGAGCGGCGCGGTTTTTTTCCTGCGACGCCGCCGACCCCACCCAGGTCGGCCTGTTGTTCGAGCACACCATCGGGCTCTTTAGCGGCCTGGACGTCCTTTACCACGTCGCCGGCATCAGCGGCCGTAAATACGGCGACGGCCCGCTCGACCAATGCACCGACGACGGCTGGCACACGACTCTCGACGCCAATTTGAAGAGCACGTTTCTGACCAATCGCGCCGCGGTCCGGCACTTCCTCGAAAAGAAACAGCCTGGCTCCATCCTCAATATGGCCAGCGTGCTCGGCTTCGCGCCGTCGCCCAAGTATTTCGACACGGTCGCTTACGCCGCGAGCAAGGGCGGCATCATTGCCCTTAGCAAACTGGCGGCGGCCCGCTACGCTCCCGACGGCATCCGCGTCAATGTCATCGCGCCGAGCCTGATCGACACGCCGATGGCCGCGCGTGCCGTGCACGACGACGCCGTCCGCGCCTACTTGCAAACCAAGCAGCCGCTCAAGCCCGGCCCCGGCGCCCCCGAGGACTGCGCGGACGCGGCGGTCTTCCTCTCCAGCGACGAAGCTCGCTTCATCACCGGCGTCGTGCTGTCCGTCGACGGCGGCTGGTGCGTGAGCGAGGGGCAATGGAACAAATGACGGAAACCACCATAGCGACGCCGGAAGCGCTGGATGCTTGCTGCCGCCAATTGGCGCAATGTCCGCGCTTCGGATTGGACATGGAGTTTGTCGGCGAGCAAAGCTATCACCCCGAGCTGTGCCTCATACAAGTCGCGACGCCGGACGCGCTCTTCCTCATCGATCCGTTCGCGTTCGAGTCTTTGGATGCTTTCTGGGACATTGCGGTCGATCCGGCCCGCCAGGTAATCGTGCACGCGGGCCGGGAAGAAGTTCGCTTGTGCCATCTCTGGTGCGGGCGCACGCCGGGACAGCTCTTCGATCTGCAGATTGCCGCCGGACTCGCGGGCTTGCCCTATCCCCTAAGCCACGGCGCACTGGTCCAGCAAGTGCTCGGCCACAAATTGACCAAAGGCGAAACACTGACCGAATGGCGCACCCGGCCATTGACCAAAGCGCAAATCCGTTACGCGTTCGACGATGTCCGGTTTTTGCTCGCACTTTGGGAAAAACTGTCCGCCAAGCTCGATGCGCTGGGTCGCAGGGCCTGGGCGGACGAGGAATTCGCCCGGCTGCGCGAGCTGGCCACGCCGGACGACGACGGCATCGCGGTCAGCGCCGATAAATGGCGGAAAATGAAAGGCGCCGGCGCGCTCGACCGCCGCCGGCTGGCCTTGTTGCGCGAGCTGTTCTTCTGGCGGGAGCAGGCGGCCGTCGAAGCCAACAAGCCGCCGCGGGTAATCGTCCGCGACGACCTCATGGTGGAAATCGTCCGCCGCAATCCCAAGTCTGTGCAGGATCTGCAACCGGTGCGCGGCCTGGCCAAACGGCATCTTGTGGCCATCGTGGCGGCGCTGGAAAAAGCCCGCGCCCTGCCCGCCGACGAGCACCCCCACCGCCACGAGCGCGAACAGGACCCGCCGCAGGTCGCCCTCGCAGTAAGCCTGTTGTCGGCCTTCCTCGCGCATCTGGCCGAAGAGAATCAAGTGGCCGGCAACCTGGTGGCCAGCTCACAGGACCTGCGGGCCATTGTCCGTGCCCGCTGGCAAGGCAATAAGCCGCCTTCGAATCTCCTGCTGTTGCAAGGCTGGCGGGCGCAACACTTCTTGCCCCGGCTTCAGGCAATGCTGGAGGGCCGCGTGTCCCTCCGGCTGACTGACCTGACGAAGGACGTTCCAATCGAGTGCAAGGAAGCATGATCGCATCTCATTCCTCCACTGCATCGCGGCTCGTCTCCAAGCGCTCTCCTTCAAATCTGGTCGGCAAAACCTCGGCGCTCAAGCCCAAACCTTCCAGGTAGCGCGTCAGTGCGGCTGAGTAGCCGTGCGTCACCAGCACACGCTCGGCGCCGCTGGCGTGCACCGTTTCCAATAGCGCGGGCCAATCCGCGTGATCGGACAAGACGAAGCCGCGATCGACGGCCTGGCGTCGCCGCGCGCCGCGGATTTGCATCCAGCCGGAGGCCAGCGCCATCGACACATCGCCGAACTTGCGCAGCCACGGCGAACCGACCACCGAGGGAGGCGCCACGACAAGTGCCTTTTCCCATGGCGTCCGACGCGGTTGGTCGCTGGCGATGGGCGTGGACGGCAGCGGCACTCCTGCCTGGCGATACGCTTCATTGATTCGCTCGACAGCGCCATGAACATAGATCGGTCCCTGTGCACTATCGATGCCCGCGAGCAGCCGTTGCGCTTTGCCCAGAGAATAACCCAAGAGAATGCTGGCGCGGCCCGCTTCCTGATTGCCGTGCCACCAGGCGTTGATGTCCTGGAACACGACGTCGGGATTGGGCCAGCGGTAGATGGGCAGACCAAAGGTTGATTCAGTGATGTATGTATGACAAGGCATTGGCTCGAACGGAACGCACGTCGCGTCGTGCTGCCGCTTGTAGTCGCCGGAGACGACCCAGACTTCGCCGTCCGATTCCAAACGCACCTGGGCCGAACCGAGAATGTGTCCGGCGGGATGCAGCGAGAGCCGGACGCGACCCAAGGTGATGGTTTCGCCATACTGCAATGCCTGAATGGAGGCGTCGGGTCCAAGGCGCACTTGCAAAACGGCAAGTCCGGCCGTCGCGGCCAGATAGGAATCACAACCGGGCCGCGCGTGATCCGCGTGGGCATGCGTGATGACCGCGCGCGGCGTCGGCTGCCAGGGATCGATGTGAAAGTCGCCGGCGGAACAATAAAGCCCCGCTTCGGTGAGCTGGAGAAGTTCCATGCTTCACTATTTGCCGGCAAAGACTTCGTTGAACAGCCCTTGCATGTGTTGCCAGGAGCGGCGGTCCGCGTCGGCATTGTAGCCGATGCCTTTCAGGCCGCGCTGGTCGGCGCCGGGCACCGTGAAGCTGTGGACCGCGTTCGAGTAATAGATGATCTGATAATTCGCATTGGCTTCCTCCAGACCGGTGCGGAATTTCACGATCGCTTCGTCGGGGATGAACGTATCCAATGCGCCGTGGCAGACCATGATCTTGGCCTTGATCGACTTGGCTTGTTCGGGTGTGGGCGGCTGCAGCGAGCCATGGAAGCTGACGACCGCGGCCACGTCCGCGCCGGTGAACGCCAGTTGCAGCACCGTGGAGCCGCCGAAGCAGTAGCCGATGCCCGCTATCTTCTTGGCGTCCACCATTTCGTTATCTTGCAGAATCTTCAACGCCGCCAGTGCCCTGCCCTGCCATACCTTGGCGTCCTTGCGCACCTCGCCCGCCATCTGCCCCGCGTCCTTGGGATGCTCGACGACCTTGCCCTCGCCGTACATGTCGGCCGCGAACGCGACATAGCCCATGCCGGCAAGCTGTTCGGCGCGCTTCTTGGCATAGTCGTTGAGTCCCCACCATTCGTGGACGACCAGGACGCCGGGCCTTTTGCCCTTCTGGGCGTCGTCCCAGGCGAGATGGCCCTTGAGCGTGATGCCGCCGAATTCGTAGGTGACGGCTTTGGTTTTGACGGCGGCCTGGGCCAGGCCGCCGTTGAGGATGAATACGAACATGGCGACCAAGAGTTTTTTCATCGGCAACCTCCTTAGAATGTGAATCAATCCAGACCCGCATTTCTGAGTTTACTTCGCGCCGCTTGCCCGATCTTCGACTTCGCCGAGCGCTTGAGCACCAGGCGCAGCACTTCGCCGGCGAATCGGCGATACTGGTTCTCCTTCTCCGCGAAGTGGAAGCCAAGGTAGAACAAATCCTCAGAATCGAGCCAGTTCGCTTTGCCAAGAAACTGCACGAGCTCCTTTTCGTAGTTGCGGCACAGGCCGGCGAAATGGTCGAGGCAGTGGTCGTTGGCGCGGGCCTCGTGCGTCAATTCTTTGCTGGACAGTTTCAAGCCGCACGCCGCGGCTTCCGCCTTGATGGCAAAGGCGCAAGCCGGGTCGCGGGTCAAGTTGCGGAGGTAGAGCAGGGCCGTGGCGTAGTTTTTCTTCTTGCGAAACGAAAGAGCTTTATCCTCCAATCGATCGCGCAGGTCGGCGGCGTCGGTGTGCCGCAATAAATACAGGAGCGGATCGCCCAGACGGTTTTCCGCCTCGAGCAACGCGCACGCTTTCTGGAACACCTTGCTGCGCCAGGCGGCGGGATACTTTTTGCCCGCTTCCACTTGCGCCTTCGCGAGATACCACGCCTGCTCGGCGTCGGTCGCTGCGAGCAGGGCTTTCGTCAACCAGTCGCGGCCATGCTTGAGGCCGGTCAGCGCCGCCAAAGCCTTGTCGCGCAATGGCCGTTCGGGATGGTCCAGTTGCTCGGCGAGTGCCGCAGCCACAGCGGCGCTGTCCACGCCGCCCAGTTTCTCCAAAGCCACCATTCGGACCGCGCCATCCGGCGCGTGCAAGAGCGTCAGCCATTCGCCTGCCGACTTGCCTTCCAAGTCGAGGTGTTTCAGAAACATTAATGCCGGGGCGGCCACGCGAAAATCCGAGTCATTGGCGCAGGTGAACAAGCGGTGCAAATGATCCTTTTTCGGCTCGTGGGACCATTGCGCCAGCGCTTGCAGTGCGAGAGCTCGAACTTCGGGAGGATGTTTAGGTTGCGTGTGGTCCCAGAAAACGGCTGCAGCGCGGGCGTCGTTCAAGGCCGCCAGCAAGCGGATGGCCGCCGCACGAGTCGCGGCTGGGGGCGCGGTCTTACTCTTTTGCAAAAGCTGAACCAGTTCTTCCGTCCACGCCTTACGTTGCCCCGACGACATCGACGGGATTTGCTCGCTCAGCGACTTGGCGGCTGCCTCGACGACTCCGGGGTCCTTGTCGCGCAAGACGTGCAAACCCGCGGCGTGATCGCTGACGGGGCCGCCGGACGCCAAGGCGGCGCCGATATAGCGGCGGACACCCGGGGCGACCTTGTGCATCAGTTCCTGAAGCGCGCGCGTTCCCTTGACGCCGAGTTTGGCGGCTGCGTGGGCCGCTAACTCGCCCTCGGTCCCGCCTTCTTCGATCTTGCCTAAAAGGGTGCTGAGCGCCTTGTCCGCGCGCAATTGACCGGCGGCCTGGATCGCTTCTTGGCGCACGCCGCCGTCGGCATCCTCGAGGCAGCCGCAAACGGCTTCGGTCATTTCGCCGTCACGCTCGCCCAGGGACCGAAGCACGACCAGGGCAGCGCGGCGCACCTGGGCCGGTTGCTCCGGCGCTAATAGCGCCAGGATTTTTCTTGAAGTAGCCTGCATGGCACGCCTTCCCATGCGAGAATATGAGGGATGCCTATGTTCTATTCGGGCAGGAGACAGGTGTCAGGAGTCGGGAGTCAGGGGTCAGGAGTCAGGGGTCAGGAGTCAGGGGTCAGGGGTCAGGGGTCAGGGGTCAGGGGTCAGGGGTCAGGGGTCAGGGGTCGGGAGTCAGGGGTCAGGCGTCAGGAGTCGGAGGATGCCATGATGCGGTTTGTTTTGGTCGGTTTGTTCTCGAGCTTGTTCATCGCGCTGGCCGGCGCCCAGGAAGCCGTCGACAAAGAGAAAAAGAACCTGCAAGGCGTCTGGATTGCAGAGGCATTCGAGGAGAGTGGCAAGAAAGCGATTGGCCCGAGGGCGCGCCTGCTCGACGGGATGTCGTGGGAATTCATAGGCGACAAGTTCATCTGGCGCATGGAAGGGCACATCGAGATCCAAGGCACCTACAAAATCGACCCCGGCAAGAAGCCGAAACAGATCGATCTTGCAGACCCTGATCGGCGGAAGGCCAAATACGTGGGCATTTATGAAGTCGAGGGCGAGTCGCTGAAAATCAGATTTCACGAGGACAAGGAAGCCAGGCCAAAAGCCTTCACGACCGAGAAAGGCACTCGTAACCACTTTTTGCTTATTCTCAAGCGTTCTAAGCAATGATTGCCAACAACGACAGAACTTTACTCGATCCGATCCTGACTCCGCATCGCGCACTTGCCTACACCGATCCTGACTCCGCATCGCGCACTTGCCTACACTCACTTTAACCGCTGAGTGGGATAAGTCGTGGCCAGAGGCGTCGTAAAGATGATGGATCCGACCACGTTCGGCCAGCTAGTGGACGAGCATGCGGCCGGGCTGGCGCTGTATGCCCGGCAATGGTGCGCTGCGCCGGAGGACGTGGTCCAAGAGGCGTTCCTGCGCTTGGTCCGGCAAAATAAGGCGCCGGACACCCCGGTTCCCTGGCTCTACCGGGTTGTCCGCAATCTCGCGATTAGCGCCTTGCGGGCTTCGGAACGAAGGAAGAAACACGAACATATTGCGGCCCAGCGGCACGTGGACTGGTTCCTGCCCAAGGAATTCTCCGCGCTCGACGGACAGACTGCCGCTGGGGCCCTGCGCGGCTTGCCCCAGGAAGAACGCGAGGCAATCACGTTGCATCTATGGGGCGGGCTGACGTTTGTGGAAGTCGCCGAAGTGCTGGGCAGCGTCTCCAGCACGGTGCATCGCTGGTACACGGCGGGATTGAATCGATTGCGCGAACGATTAGGTGTAACATGTCCGAAAAAGAATTGAGCGAACTGGAACGTGCCCTAACGGGGCTGCAGCCCAAGCCGCCGACGTTGAACCGCGACGATCTACTATTCCGCGCGGGCCGGGCGTCGGTGCGCGGCCGCTGGTTTTGGCCGCTGACGGCACTGTGCCTGGGCGTCGTCTCGGTGTGCCTGGCGGTGGTGCTGTGGTCGCAGCCACAAGATGAACCGGAGATTCGCTACGTCTATGTGCCCAAGGCGGTGCCGATGCAAGTGCCGCAGGCGCCCTTCGTGGTGCCGCAGCCGGCGCCGTGGCCCGATCCGCCGGAGATAGAACAGTCGCCGCCGCCGTCGCCCTTGAGCGGCTATTCGAACTGGCGTTTGCAGCAGCAGGCGATTCGCTTCGGGGTGGACAGCTTGCCGGCGACGTGGACTCAGGCCGCCCAACCGCTGCAAGTGCGAACCGCGGACGGCGCCGATCTGTGCGTTGGATCGCGGCCGGGGCTGGCGGAGCCGTTGACCCGTTTTCCGTGGGGAGAGCAATAATGCGCTTGTATTGGATTAGTTTGTCGTGCGCCTTGTTGTCGGCCGCGCAGGCGCAGGGGCAGTATCGATTTTCCGGGGACACGTCAGTGCCGGCCAAGGTGCCGGTGGTGAAGCTCTCACTGCAGCCGGCCAAGGCGCCCGTGCCAGCGCTCAAATTCGCGCTTTTGCCCGAGGTGCGTGAGTTGCGGCCTGGCAATGCGGCGCTGCTTTACCAGCGCGCACAAGCGCAAGAGTGGTGGGGCTTCTTCTATCGCCTGCCCGAAGCGCAAAAGATCCACGAATGGCGCGAAATGCCTCTGCAAAAAATGCCCGCCGAGTCGGTGAAAAAGGTCCTGCCTTCGGGCGCCCTGCGCGAAATCGACCTGGCCGCGCGGCGCGAATTCTGTGATTGGGAATTAACCGAGCGCGCCCGGATGGAAGGTCCAGGTTTGCTCTTGCCCGACGTGCAGGGCTTTCGCACCTATGCCGAATTGCTCGCGCTCAGGGCGCGGCTCGATATGCTCGACGGCCGACTGGATAAGGCACTCCATGGACTGCAAACAGGCTTCGCGATGAGTCAGCACATCGCCCAGGCGCCTATTATTGTCAACAACCTGGTCGCCATGGCCACAACGCAGGTCATGGTGAATCAAGTCGAGGACTTCATTCAGCTACCGGGAGCGCCGAACCTTTATTGGTCGCTCGTCGATCTGCCTCGTCCGCTCATCGACCTGCGCCGCGCGTTGCAAGGCGAGAAGCTGATGGTCGAAAGCGTATTCCCGGCAATACGCGAGGCGCTGCGCGATCCCGAGCATCCGCCGATTTCCGCTGAAACCATTGCGAAGCAGTACAAGAGCCTGGTGCATTTCGGCGACGGCCAGAATCCCAGCCTACTGTCGTTGGCAGTGACGGCGGCCCGGATCGAACCGCAGGCGCGGAAGCACTTCTTGGCCAAAGGCTGGACGGCGGAGCGCTTGGACAAGCTGCCGGTGAACCAGGTGGCGCTCATGTACTCCGTCGCACTTTACGATCGCTACTACGACGACATGTACAAGTGGCACAGTTTGCCCTATTGGGAGGCGCGCGTCGGACTTCGCAAGGCCTTTGAGGATTTCGCCGCCAAGAAACAGTCTGACCCTGAGGGCGCCGCCCTGACCGCGCAATTGCTGCCGGCAGTGAACAGCATCCTTTTTGCCAAGGCGCGACTGGACCGGCGCGTCGCCCTGTTGACGGTGGTCGAGGCGCTGCGGCTTCACGGTGCGGCACACGACGGAAAACTGCCCAACCGGCTCGAAGATATCCGCCACGTGCCGGTGCCGAGCGATCCGGTAACCGGCAAAGCCTTCGAATACAGCGTCGCCGACGGCGTGGCGGTACTGTACGCGCCGCCGCCTGCGGGAGAAATTGCTTCAGAACGTAATGCGGTGCGCTATGAGATCACTTTTCGGAAGTAGGAGTCAGGGGTCAGGGGTCAGGGGTCAGGGGTCAGGAGTCAGGGGTCAGGGGTCAGGAGTCAGGGGTCAGGGGTCAGGGGTCAGGAGTCAGGGGGTCAGGAGTCAGGAGTCAGGGGTCAGGAGTCAGGGGGTCAAGAGTCAGGGGTCAGGAGTCAGGGGTCAGGAGTCAGGGGTCAGGAGTCAGGGGTCAGGAGACAGAAAGCAGAGTCAGAAATCAGGTCAGTGGTCTTTGAAATCATTGTCTTTCTTTGGAGCAAATCATGAAGAAAACTCTGGCGGCATTTGTGCTGGTTGCATTCTGTTGGACCGGGCGCGCCGGCGACGCCAAGACGGACGGCGCAACCCATGGCAAAGTCCTTGCGCCCTATGTGGACGAAGACACGTTTCTACTCGTGCATCTGGATGTGTCGCGCGCGAATATCGAGGCGGTATTCGAGCGCGTCAAGGAACTGGGCGCTCCCAAGCACATGCAAGAAGGCAAAGCCGTTCTCGAAGGCCTGCGCGGCAGGTTTCTCAAAGCCGGCGGCAAAGACGCCTATGCCCTTTGGAATTGGGGAAACGCGTTTGAGGACGTGCTGGTCGTCGCCACCGTTACCAAGGACGGCTCTGCGGACAAGGTAGCCGAGGTGTTGAGTGAGATCGGCCCCCTGCAGGCCAAGGCGCAACCGGGTTTGGTCGTTGCCGGCACGCCGGCCGCGCTGGCCCGGCTGAAGGACCTGAAGAGCCAGCCCGTGCCCGCGCTGGCGAAGGCCCTCGACGCGGCCGGCAAGCATGCCGCCCAGGTCGTCTTCGTGCCGCCAAGCGCGCTCAAACGCTCTTTGATCGAGACGTTTCCCGATCTGCCGAACGAGCTGGGCGGCGGCAAAAGCGAAGACCTCGCTCCCAGCGTGCTTTGGGCCGCCGGCGGACTCAGTGTCGGCGACACATTGCAAGCCAAGCTCGTGATCCAATCGCAGGACGCCCGCGCCGCCGAGCGTTTCGGCCAGTTTGCCGAAAAGTTCATGGTCTTTGCCCAACTGCAAGGCGCGGGCGCAGTGCCCCCCGATCTCCCACCGGACGTTTTGAAACTGATCCCGATGCTCACACCCAAGGTGCAGGGCGACCGGCTAGTCCTGGACTTGGGCGATCGGGAATTCAAGAATGTGATTCAGCCTGCGATTGCGAAAGTCCAAAACGCTGCCAAGCGGCAAACCTCCGCCAATAACCTCAAGCAAATCGGCCTGGCGATGCACATCTTTCACGATAACCACAGAAGCTTTCCACCGGCCGTGAGCTACGACGCCAAGGGCAAGCCGCTCTTGAGTTGGCGCGTGCATGTTTTGCCGTTCTTGGATCAAGCAGAGTTGTACCTGCAGTTCAAGCTCGACGAGCCCTGGGACAGCGACCACAACAAGAAACTAATCGCCAAGATTCCTGAAGTGTTTGTGTCGCCCGAAGCCAAGAAGGTGGAGAGAGGCAAGACAACCTATCTTGTGCCGGTCGGACCAAGAACCATCTTCAGCGAAAAGAAGGGAACTACTCTCAACAAGATCACCGACGGCACCAGCAACACTATCCTCGCCGTGGATGCCGAAGACAGCCGCGCCGTCTTTTGGACACAACCCGATGACTACAAGCTGGACCCCAAACAACCAATCGCCGGACTCGTCCGCCCAGACGCAAAGGGATTTCAGGTGCTGTTTGCAGACGGTTCGGTGCGCTTCATCGCATCCACTGTTAATGCGGACACCTTGAACGCACTGTTCACGATGGACGGCGGCGAGGTGATCCAGAATGACTAGGGACTCGTGGGATAGAACTCCGATTCTGTCCGGTATGGCAGTCGGTCAGAATCGGAGTTCCACCAACGCAGTTGATTGAGTGCCGCGCACCGGCGAACATTCATGACAACCCCGCGCGACAAATAATCCTCCATAACTGCCTGTGACCACAGAGAGTTACAGGATGTGTCGCGCGACACATACACAGACACCCCCCCTCCGTGCATGAATAATGGATTGCATCTCAACCCAGGGAGCCGAGTTGCAATCCATTTTGGGCAGCGAACGCGCTAGTCCATTCAGAGTCTCAACTTGCGGCGAAGCACTGATTTCGGCGCGATGTGCAATCCATTTCCAAAGATGCATTCAGAGCCGCGCCGGTTAACACCTCGCTACTGTAAGAAAAGGTGTAAACTTCGTGCAAATGACAAAAAGAAGTTATACTTCATTGCATCTTTTGTTTGCCGGCCATCCTCGGGCCGGGGGCCAGCTATCACCAAGCTGGATGGTGCGAATTGTTCATGGTGCGAATTGTCCATGCTGCCACCTAAGTTCGGAATCCAACGCGCCCTCATTGGTTGCGCTGTGGCGTTGTTCCTGTTCGGAGTCTATTGGCTTATCAGCCAGCGTTTTGACCCACGCGCACTACTCGACTCCTGGCCGGTGCTGGTGGTTGTGACCGGCATTGGCGGCTTCGCCGGCTGGATTGCGCCACTGGTGGGGCCGCGACCGACTGATGTCGATAAAGTGAGCGACAAGTCTTCCCGGTGGCTGCATCGGCTACGCCTGGGTCTTCTTTCTTCCTCTTTGCAGTGGCTCAAAACTTCCCCGGCCCTGCGGCGCTGGCTCAAACCCGGCGGCGGCGCACTCAAAGGAGAAACGCTCTATTTGCTGGTCCATCCCGATGACGTCAATGACGTGGACAGGGCGTTTCTCGCCGCCTCGCTCAATAAGGCGCGCTTCCAGGCGCGCTGCCGGATCGCGCTTACCGCCACCCAGCATCGTCATGTCCTCCTGAAGGTCCGGCCGCTCACCGACGCGAATGGACGGGTGGTGCGCTATCTGGTCCGGGTCGCGGACGCAACGGGACAAGTCCGCGCCGAACAGATCATTAAAAAGCAAGTGTCCGTTGCCCAGGAGCGACTGGTGCATTTGGAGCAGGACCTCGCAAGGCTCAAGGAAAGCTATCGCGACCTGTATCACAATGCCCCGGTAATGTACTTCAGCCTTGACGCCCAAGGCAGGCTCGTGACTGTCAATGACACGCTGCTCCAGACGCTCGGCTACGAACGCGCGGAGGTGATGGGCCGGAGCTATACGTTGTTGTGGAGTGAAGGGGCCAAAGAGCGCCCGAGCGCGGCGGCAATCGAGCGCGAATGGGAAACGCACTGGCGCAAGCGCGACGGCGCTCAATTGAATGTTTGGATTCGCACCGTGCCGCTCGCGGATGACGCCGGCCGGTTTGTCCGCTTGCGCGGCGCCGCGCTCGATTTGACCGATCGCAGCCGCCTGGCCATCGAGCTGCAGGCCCGTGGCGACGAACTCGAACGCACGAATACCCGGCTGCGACAAATCAACACCGAGCTCGAGGATTTCAGTTATGTCGTCTCGCACGACCTCAAGGAGCCGTTGCGCACGTTGCAGGCCTACAGCCACCTTCTGGCCGAGGATTTCTCAAGCCAGCTTGGCCCGGACGGCTTTCAGTACATCAATCACATGATCCAGGCGAGCCGACGCCTGGGTGAATTGATTGACGACCTCTTGAAACTGAGTCAGGCGGGGAGGTTCAAGGGCGCGCCGCAAGAGTTCGATCTGATCGAAGTGGTCGCCACCGTGCGCAACGACCTTGTCGGCTTGATTCAACAGAAAGAAGCGTCGGTGTTAACGGAGGGCTCACTACCCGCGCTGACCGGCGATCAACCGCGCATCGCGCAACTTTTAGCGAACCTGGTCGCCAACGGACTCAAGTACAATCGCAATCCCGCCCCCAAAGTCGTCATCGGCCAGGTTTTGGGTCCCTTGCCGGCCAGCGCGCCTGTGGACGTGGACCATCACCATGCCGTGATCTACGTGCGCGACAACGGCATCGGCATCGATCCCAAGCACCACCAGCAGATCTTCGGCATCTTTCGCCGTTTGCACCAAACGGATGAATTTGAAGGCACGGGGGCGGGGTTGGCCATTTGTCAAAAAATCGTGCAGGCGCACGGCGGCAAGATCTGGGTCGAGAGCCAGGCCGGGCAAGGGGCTACGTTTTTTTTCACACTGCCGCGCCCACAGCAGATCCATACACGTCTCATGCCGCCGCCGCCGCCGACTATCGTCCTTGACGAAACCAGCCTCGAAGACTCGACCAAAGCGCGCCATACCTTGCACGCCGTTGATCCGCTCTCGCCTCACCAGGAGAGAAGGGGCGGCAAGCCTCTGGTGCTGCTGGTCGAAGACCAGGAAGACGTCGGCGTCATTATTCAACGGCTCGGCGAGCGTTCGGGCTTGCAAATCGTCCGTTACGCCAGTGCCGAAGAGGCCTGGCACTACCTGCAAACGAACAGGCCTCACTTGTTGCTTCTGGACATCAATCTCCCCGGCATGAACGGCATCGCCCTGTGTCGAAAAGTGCGCCGCGAGCTGCGCCGCACCGACGTGCCCATCGTGCTATTCTCGCCGGAAGAAAACCCCGCCGAGCTGGAAAAGCTCCGTACGGCGGGGGCGACCGACATCCTTTCCAAGGACCTCTTAAGCGAGCCCATGGTCTGGCAGCAGCGGATCAGTGACATATTGAGGCGAGGAGTCAGAGCCGCAAGCAGCGAGTGAGGACTCATTCGTTCTTTCCATATAACGTCATTGAACCCCCTTGCTGTCGCGTCTTTGGGCACCGGGATGACGTACGAACAGGCTCTGCAATTCTGGTTTGGCCGGGTCAATTTCGAAGTGAAGTCTCCCAAGGCGAGCGACCTCAAACTGGATCGCATGCGGGCGCTGCTGGCCCGGCTCGGCGACCCGCACGAGCGCCTGCGCATCGTGCACGTCGCCGGCAGCAAGGGCAAGGGCTCCACGTCGGCCATGCTCGCGTCCATCCTGAGGCAAGCGGGTTTTCGCACCGGCTTATTCACTTCACCGCACCTGGAGCACGTCGAGGAACGCGTGCAAGTGGACGGCGTCTCGATTGCGCGCGCGGAATTGGCGGAGCGGATGGCCCAGATCGCGCGGGCGGCCCGAAGTGGGGACGATCCCTTGGAGCCGACGCTTACGTTTTTCGAGATCGCGACGGCGCTGGGGTTTCTGCATTTTGTGGATCAACAAGTGGACATGGCGGTGCTGGAAGTCGGCCTGGGCGGGCGCTTCGATTCCACCAACGTGTGCCGGCCGTTGTGCGCCGTCCTCACCAGCATCAGCTTCGACCACACACAACAGCTGGGCGAGACGCTGGTCAAGATCGCCGGGGAGAAAGCGGGCATTATCAAGACCGGCGTGCCGGCGCTAAGCGGCGTGCGTTCTTCGGAAGCGCGCGCAGTCATCGAGGAGACCTGTCGCTTGCGAAATGCACCGCTGCGCGAGATCGAGCGCGATTTCTCCTTTCTGTATCAGCCGGCCCGTATCAACGGCGAGCCGTACTCCGCATCCAAGGTGCGCGTGCGAACCTGGCGCGGCGACTGGCCTGAAATGGAGCTCGGTCTCATCGGCGAGCATCAGGCGCGCAACGCAGCCGTGGCAACGGCCATCGTGGAAGTGCTGCGCGAACAAGGTCTGACGATATCGACCGAGGCCGTGGCCGCCGGTTTGGCGGGCGTACAATGGCCGGCGCGCTTGGAGATTGTGGGACGCCGGCCGCTGGTGGTGCTTGATTGCGCGCACAATGTCGCGTCGGCCGAGGCGCTCGTCCGCGCGCTGGATACGTCGTTCGCCTTGCGGCCCGGGGGCCGGCGTCTCCTGGTTTTCGCCGGCAACAAAGACAAGGACCTTGCCGGCATGCTGGAAGTGCTGATGCCGAACTTTTACCATGTCTTTTTGACGCGTTTCACCAATAGCCCCCGGTCCGTGCCGCCGGAGGACCTGGCTGCCTTGCTTGAAGAAATGGGCGTGGCAAATCGCGCAACCATTTGCCCGGATGCGGCGGGCTGTTGGGAAACGGTGCGTGGGTTCGCGCATACGGACGACCTTATTTGTATTACCGGCTCGGTGTTTCTCGCGGGCCAGATGAGGCCCTTGCTCGTCGGTGATCAATAGTTTTCAAATAGACGGAAGTATGGGTGGGCGGGAAGGCACTATTCGTAGGACAGGTTTTCAACCTGTCCGGGTAATTACAGGACAGGTTGGAAACCTGTCCTGCAGGAGTGCGCGGCATGACCCACGAAAGCGTGGTTGGTGTCGTCTCGCAACTGCGGCGGGCGATTGATGCGCACGCCGCCGAAGGACCGACGGACGCCGAGCTATTGGGGGCGCTTTCTGTCGAACCGCGAGCACTCAGCCTTTGAGCTGCTGGTGTGGCGACACGGCGCAATGGTGCTGCAAACCTGCCGGCGGGTAGTATCCCGGATCGAGGATGCCGAAGACGCCTTCCAAGC
>JAKEFD010000322.1 GCA_022616245.1 Gemmataceae bacterium | reverse complement strand
TCGGAAGTAGTCGTCATCACGGGCCACGGCGACGTGCAGACCGCGGTCGAAGCGATGAAAGCGGGAGCGGCGAATTATCTGCAAAAGCCGGTCAATCTCGCCGAGTTGCGCGCCATGGTGGAGCGCGCCGCCGAGCGTTTCCGCCTCAACCGCGCCAACAAGGAACTGCAAAAGCAGCTCAATGAGAAATTCGGCTTTGAAGGAGTGGTCGGCAATAGCCCGCGCATGCACGACATCATCGCCAAGCTCAAGACCATTGCCCCGACGGCCGCAACGGTTCTCATCCAGGGCGAAACCGGCACCGGCAAGGAATTGGTCGCCAAGGCCATTCACAATAACAGCCCGCGCCGCAACAAGAACTTCGTGGCCATGAATTGCACCGCCCTCAACGAAAACCTGCTCGAAGACGAACTTTTCGGCCATGAGCCTGGTTCCTTTACCGGCGCCGACCGCTTGCGCAAAGGCCGTTTTGAGCATGCCAACGGCGGCACACTGTTTCTCGACGAGGTCGGCGACATGCCGCTGTCGCTTCAAGCCAAGCTGCTGCGTGTCCTCGAAAACCAGGAAGTTTTTCGCATCGGCAGCAACGAGGCGATCAAAGTCAGTGTCCGCCTGTTGTCCGCGACCAATCGCGACTTGGAAGCCGCTGTCGCCGCCGGGACGTTTCGCCAGGACCTTTATTTTCGGTTGAAAGTCGTCACGATCCGGTTGCCGGCTCTACGCGAGCGGCAAGGCGACCTGCCCCTTTTGTCCGCACATTTTCTCAAGGAATTCAATGAGCGGCACGGCAAGAAGGTAGGCGCTATTGCGGAGCCCGTCCGCCGCACCATGACGGTGTACGGCTGGCCTGGAAACGTCCGCGAGCTGCGCAACCTGATTGAAAGCATGGTCGTGCAGGACACCGACGGCACTCTGGGCTTGGACGATATCCAGGAGGGCGATCCGTTGCATGGCGTTTTGCGAACGGACTCGCAACCAGCCGGCGCCGACAACCTGATCGGAAGGCCGCTGTCCGAGGTTGAACGCTTCTACATCGAGAAAACTCTGGAGCTTACGGGCGGTAATCGCGAGGAAGCCGCCCAAAGGCTCGGCATCGGCGAACGCACGCTATACCGCGTGATCCAAGATTGGAAAGTTCAGGATAGTATCAAAGAGGCCCTGCGCAACGCGAACGGCGACTTTGACCGGGCGGCCCACGCGCTGGGCATGAAGCCGCAGATGCTGCAGCGCAAGATGAAGAAACTGGGATTGGCGGCCGAAGATTGAAGCTCAGCCTGGCTTCACGAATTCATGCTCTTTCAAATGGACCGCCATCACAGGGCAGGGGGCCTTGCGCACGATTTTTTCCGCAACGCTTCCCAGCAGTAAATGCGCGAACCAGCCACGGCCGTGTGTCGCTATCACGATGAGGTCGATGTCCTTCTCCGCGGCGAATTCAATAATTTCTTCGACCGGCGAGCCTTCACGCACCTCGGCAAACACTTTAAGCCGTCGCAAGTCATTCGCTTCAATGAGTCGTGTCAACGAGGCGTGCGCCGCTGCGGTGAGTTCTTCGAGCGGCGGCACGACCGGTGGACCGACCGTGACCGCGTCCGGTTGATAGACCGCCAGGTCTTGAAACACATGTAATAGATGCAACTCGGCGTCAAACTTCTCCGCAAATGCCGCCCCGTACTTGAGCGCGTGAAGGGAGTGCTCGCTGAAATCGGTAGGGACCAGAATGCGACAAAGGTCGATCATGGCACGTTAAGAAGCCCGTCGCTCGCGCGTCGGGCTAGAAGTCCCTCGCTCGCGCGTCGGGCTAGTGTTAGCAGACTCGATGAAAGGCTTTTCGTCAAGTGGGTCGTGCCAACGGATTCGGTGAGCGCGAATCCTAAACGGACTAGCCGAACGGGCAATTTTTGATTAAGATACGTTTGTTCAAGGCCGGGGAGGATCTTGAGAGGGCGATATGGCCAAAGAAGAAGCATACATGGCGCAAGGCAAGGTGATACAGGCCTTGGCCAATACGCAGTTTCGCGTAAAGTTGGACAATGGCCATGAGATCATTGCCCACATCGCGGGCAAAATGCGCAAACACTTCATCCGCATTCTGCCGGGCGACACGGTCACCGTCGCCATCTCACCTTACGACCTGACCAAGGGGCGGATCACTTTTCGCGGCCCGCTGCGGCAAGCAGCGAAGGAAGCGGCCGAAGCCGAACAAAAATAGCCAACACGCTTACGTTTCGCGCGTTTACGCTTCGCGCTTGCAGTATCGCGCCAGTGTGACGGATGCTGAAGCGCGAAACGGGATCTACTCCACCGTAACGCTTTTCGCCAGGTTGCGCGGCTTATCGACGTCGCAGTTGCGCAAGAGAGCGATGTGATAGGCCAATAGCTGCAACGGCACGACCGTAACCAAGGGCTGCAAATAGTCGGGCACTGACGGAACAAAGACCACTTCATCCGCCCGCTCTTCGACGTGCTTGGTCAATTCAGAATCGCCGTCGGGAGCGACGGCAATGACCGGGCCGCCGCGCGCCTTGATTTCTTCCAGATTGCTCATCACTTTGTCATAAACTCCGCCCGAAGGTATGAGGAAGACCGAGGGGGTATGCTTATCCACAAGCGCGATGGGCCCGTGCTTCATCTCGGCGGCTGGATATCCTTCGGCGTGGATATAGCTGATCTCTTTCAGCTTCAGAGCACCTTCGAGAGCCACTGGATAGAGGTATTGCCGTCCCAGGTAGAGCATGTTGTTGACATGTTGATACTTGGCCGCGATCTGTTTGACCTTGTTGTGACAATTCAGCGTACGGCGAATGACATTGGGCAGCATTTTCAGCTCACGCAGCATCCGGGTGCCCTGAATGCTGGACAGATGGCGCATCCGGCCCATGTACAGAGCAAGCATGGAAAGGACGGCAACTTGATTCGTAAAGGCTTTGGTGCTGGCCACGCCGATTTCCGGACCGGCGTGCAAGTAGACGCCGCCATCGGTTTCACGGGCGATGGAACTGCCGACGACGTTGCACAGCGCCAACGTTGGATGTCCCTTGCGTTTCGATTCGCGCAGGGCCGCCAGAGTATCCGCCGTTTCCCCAGATTGAGTAATGGCCAATACGATCGTGTTGCGGTCCATGGGCGGATTGCGATAGCGTAGTTCGGATGCATACTCCACTTCGACCGGGATGCGCGCGAATTCTTCCATGAGGTATTCGCCGACCAGGGCCGCATGGTAGCTGGTGCCGCAGGCGGTGAAGATGAAGCGTTCGGCGCGGCGAAGCTGGCGGGGATCGAGATTGAGGCCGCCGAAATGCGCGCTAGCCTCTTCCTTGTTCAGCCGGCCGCGCAGGGCGTTTTCCAGCGATTCGGGCTGCTCGAAGATCTCCTTGAGCATGTAATGGTCGAATAAACCTTTGTCGGCCTCGCCCGGGTCCCAATCGATGGTGTGCACCGTCGCGTCGACCGGCGCATGATCGGCGTCCAATACGTGCCAGCGGTCCTTGCGCACGACGCACATCTGGTGATCTTGTAGATAAACGACTTTCGCGGTGTTCCCCAAGAGTGCCGCCGGGTCGCTGGCCAAGAACATCTCCCCCTGGCCGACGCCCAGGACCAACGGACTGCCCAGACGCGCGCCGACGATCAAGTCCGGCTGCCGGCTGCTGACTACCGCCAAGCCGTAGGTGCCCTTGAGCATGCGGATGACATGGCGAACGGCATCGACGAGATCGTCTTGATAATGGTGGGCGATTAGCTGGGCGATGACTTCGGTGTCGGTGTCGCTCTGAAACACGACGCCTTCGTCCTGGAGCTGGCGCTTGAGCGCGGCGTAATTCTCGATGACGCCGTTATGGACCACGGCGACAGCGCCGTCTTGGCTCAAATGCGGGTGCGCGTTCTTGTCGCTTGCCGGTCCGTGCGTCGCCCAGCGAGTGTGGCTGATCCCGTGACAGCCCGGCGCCGGTTTCTCTTCGAGGAAATGGGCCAGGTCGTTGATGCGACCGGCACGTTTGCGCAGATGCAATTGCGGTCCAGTCAGAGTGGCGACCCCCGCCGAGTCGTAACCGCGATATTCCAGTCGTCGCAAACCTTCGAGCAGGATGGGTTCCGCTTCGCGATGGCCTAAATAGCCTACAATGCCGCACATGGGGTCTTCCTCCTTGAAGAAACACGTGTGGGGCGCGGGCAGGCTGGAAGCCCGTCCCACTATTGCGCGAGGCTCCGTCCTCGCGAGCGCAGCTTACGCCGGAAGGGTTATACCCGCGTCATACAAATCCGCACAATGTCAGTTTTCGGCGGGGTAAACTGCGGGAAGTAGCCAAAATAACGGGAATTGGAATTCTGGCGAATACCTCTACGAAGAAGAGGCTTGTCTTCCTTGTTTTTTGCTGGCAGGCCCCTTGTACCACTGATATAAGCGACACTAACCAAGCACAGAACGGTCACGACGGTCCATGGGTGAATCTACCACAGCGCGCAACACCGAGACCACGTTCGGCGGAGCGGCGCCGAATACCCCCACGCAAGAAACAGTGGGACAGTACTTGCTTGTGGAAAAGCTCGGCGAAGGGGGCATGGGCGCCGTCTATAAGGCCGTTCATACCCAGCTCCAGAAGAACTTTGCAATCAAGCTGTTGTCCGCGCAGCGTCTCCCCGACCCCTCTGTCATTCAGCGTTTTCGTCAAGAAAGAATTGCCGTCGGTAAGCTCGACCACCCAAACATTGTGCGCGCTACCGACGCCGGCGAATTCCAGGGCCATTATTTCCTGGTCATGGAGTACGTGGAGGGGCAAGACCTCAACAAAATTGTCAAGGAACGCGGCAAGCTCCCCGTGGCCGAGGCGTGTGCGATCATTCGGCAAGCCGCCGAAGGACTGCAATACATTCATGAACAAAACCTCGTTCACCGCGACATCAAACCGTCTAATTTGATGCTGACCGCGACGGGCCAAGTGAAAATCCTCGACCTGGGCCTTGCGCTGTTTCCACGGCAGGCGACTTTGGACGAGGATGAGTTGACCATGACGGGCCAGGTTATGGGCACCTGGGATTACATCTCTCCCGAACAGGCCCTGGACACTCACAGCGTCGACATCCGCGCCGACATTTACAGCCTGGGTTGCACTTTTTTCAAGCTTTTGACCGGCCGGGCGCCGTTCGCTTGTGCGCCTTACGACTCCAACCGCGAGAAGATCCGCGCCCACCTGGAAATCGCGCCGCCCAAGTTGGACACGCTGCAACCGGATGTGCCCGCGGCTATCCAACTTGTTCTCGACAGAATGCTGGCCAAGGATCCCATGTACCGCTATCAATCGCCCCGCGAGGTGGCCGAGGCCTTGGCGGCGTTTGCGGACTCTGACAATCTTTCCAAGTTGGTGACCGTACGGACCGGACCGGTTCCAGGTAAATCCTCGAGCGCCACCGTGGCACGCGCGCCGGCCACGACTGGGACTGGATGGACGGCGGGGCAGCGCTGGCTTGCCCTGGTATTCCTGGCTCTTGTCATCGGCGGCATCGGTTTGGGCTTGTTCTTCGCGCTGCGTCCACCGAGCGACGACGGCAAGAACCAACCCAGGGCGGACAAGCCGGAAGTCGGCAAGTGGTTTCGGCTGTTCCGCACAGCGCCGAAACGACTGATCTGGTCCCCGAACATCCCGCAACCACATTGGGACGAAAATCGGGAAGAGATAACTTGTCCCCCGGCGCGCGACTACGGCATTCTCGGCTTGGGCGAAGTCGGTGCCGGCGACTATTTCCGCTTTAGCGTCAGCATCGAGCAGGCGCCTTGGTCCGGAGCCGTCGGCGTCGTCTTTGGCTTCCAGGATAGCACCGACCAAGGCAAGCCGCTTACGAAATACCAAGGCGTCGGACTGGAGCCGCCGGCGCCTGGGGCCGCCCATTACGTGACGAGGTTTTCCCGGACCGAGACCATCAACGCTAAAGGTAAGAAAACCGGCCAGACTAGTGTCTTGGCCAAGCAGACCGTGCCGCGACCGAGCTTGCCGGAGGAGACCTTGGACATAGAAGTTCGCGGGCAGCGCTTGTTCAAAGTGTTTTGGGCGGGTCAAGAGCTCACGGACCTGACCACCGAGGAACTCAATGCCGGCTTCACCGACGATGATCATCGCGGCGCGTTCGGCATCTACGTGGTTAACTACACCGCCATCTTTCGCGATGGCCGACTTATGCTCCTGGAAAGGTGATTCGCATGGGCGTTGCCAAAAGTCCGCTCGCTCAAGTTTTTGCTGTTCAGTTCATCCTCATTGACAAGCCGTCGCCCGCCGCCTCCGGGCCGACACCGGTCCGCATCGGCAGCGGCTTGGGCGTCGGCAGTTGCGACTGTCAAGGCGGTCTGATCTGCGCGGAAGGACGCTATCTGCTCAAAGCCGGCGAGGATCTTAAAGCGGTGTACGGCAAGATCGTCGCCGCGACCGGTGATCCGGACTTGGATCCCGATGATCCGTGCACTGTGGAAGGGACGGTCGATATCGGCGCTCGGACTTGGGCCATCAAACGCGCCTCATCGAGCGACATCCCCTGCGCCCAATGCAGCAACAACCCGCTGACTCCGACCGCGAACCGGCTTCGGGTTTGGGGCGAATACGAAGACGGCAGCATCGAATCGTGCGATGTGACTTTCGGCGGTGTCTGCGCCAACGACACCCAATGCGGCGGCGGCCTGATCATTCAGTCCCAGCGCTTCAAAGAGGTCCCGACGCTGGCCCCCAAGCGCTGGATCGTCCAGGCGCAGGGATTCACCGACAAACGCAGCGCCTTCAATGGTGTTTGGACTTTGGAACTCACGCACGGCATGCACGGCGTCTGGGACAACGCCGGCGGCAAGAAGGTCCCGCGCGTCGAACTGCGCCTGGACATCGACCGGCCCGACGAATGGCGCTTGACCTTCGCCTGGAAGCGCGCCAAAGCGGTTTACTTCCAGTCGAACAATAATTGGCTTTGGTCTAAGGAGAATGACCTTCTGTTTACCGACGGCGATCCGGTCAAGAAGGGCGTGCCGTTCATGGTCCGCGTCGTTCCCGGTTAAGGTGCATAGGGCCCGCGCTGCCACTGGCTGCCGCCGATCGCCGTCGGAATCGTCTGCACGGCAGGAGTGGAGCCGGCCGGGCAGCAGGCATTGACGGGCACGGGACAACACGGGACGCAGTGCTGTGGAGTATACGCAGTCATCGGCGGTTGCGAATTTCCGCACCAGCGATCACACCAGCGGCAACAACCCGCGCTTGACAACAGCAATACAGCGGTAGCCAACAACCCGAAGCGCTTGCTAACCATTGCAATCTCCAAATAATCCGCACCGGTGACGCGGGAATGGTGTGGGGGAGGTTGGGATAACCGCGGCTTCACATCGGGTCAAGTTCAATCAGTATTACCGCGGAGGCGCAGAGAAAACAAGAATTGCTGGCAAGATGCGTAATCGGCTCGAGTTGGCTTGCTTCCAGTGGAACAACTAGATTGATGACAGACCGGCGCGACCTTTCCGTTGCCGTAACTTGTTTGAGGACAAGGAAGTTGTGGGATTGGTCGCGCGACACACCCACCCCACCCTTCCTGGCCCGAATAATTAACACAAGCCCGACGCGCGAGCGAGGGATTGCTAACCAATTTCGATGCCCGGAGCGACAAAATTCACGCACATACCCCCGTGTGCGCCACCGCGTCCGTGAATGCCACTTCAATCGACCAAGTTGGCGTCCACGGAGGCCGGTCCTAACTCATGGTTTGCCAGTCACTTGCAATGTGCAAATCCTCGTCGACGCCAGTCGGCACACACAGGGGTTCTGGCAACGTTGCCACTTTTTGGCAATCTTGAATCGCCAAGATGGCCAACTTTTGGCAATGTACCCAACTACGATTCTTCCAGATCAGGCTGAACCAAGACAATACGACCTAGTTTTCCGGTCGAAAATCGACTCTCTTTTCAATTGACTTCTTTCCCAAACTAAAGAATCCGATGTTATTCCCTCGACTTCCGAGAAACACACCAGGATCATTATTCATCGTATTGGTTAAGGTCTCAATTCTCCTGTCGCTATCATAGCAGGATATCTCTGTCAACTTTGGGACAGTCCTAGATTAAAGAGAAAACACTATTTCGATCCCGCGTTGAATCCCAGAGTAATTGCCCGTTTCGAAAAACTTAATAGCATTCGCCACTGGAAAGTCGCGCTTTCTGACTGTAGGGACACTTCCAGTTGAAGCGTTGCAAAGTGCATGGAAGGAGTGCGTCCCTGGCATGGAGTTCGCGCTCAATTTCGTCAAGAGCAACATCGGCATCGACAGCCTAGCATTGCTCTCGTCGCCCTTTCTGCTCGTAACGCTTGGCAGTTACGGACATAAGCGCAACTATCAGATCGCAGCTGAGGAAGCGCAGCGCCTGCGGCAATGGGTACTTGTTGCCAACGCTAAAGGTCGCTACTCGCGCGGCTCAAGTGAAACGCTACTCGATCAAGACTTGGCCACGGTTCAGCAGGGAGGCGGGGCAAACGAATTAATCGATCGCCTACGATTGCAAGTGGGCCGCCTGGACATCGCCCCCGAGGAATTGGAAGGACGTAATCAGCGCAGCGCTCTTTTCAAGACGATGTTCCTGGCGTTCCGCGCTGCTGGTGCCAAGGACTGGTATTCGAACCTTGCGATTGCCTTGACGCACAAAGGCGCGCAACATCGCTTGCAATTCCACCACATTTTTCCAAAAGCAGTGCTCAAGGGCTCTTATGCTGCGCGCGACGCGGACGACATTGCAAATCTGGCTTTCATCGGCGGAAAGACTAACCGCCAGATTAGCGACAAGGCGCCCATCCAATACATCCCAGCCACAATCGAGAAATCCGGAGCGGTTGCATTTGAATCGCAGTGCATTCCGACCGATCCGGCGCTGCTCAAGACTGAGTCCTACAAGTCCTTCCTCGTGGAACGGCGCAAAGCCGTCAGCGCGCGGCTGAACGAGTTTCTTGGGGTTGGACTACCGTGAAAATTCTGCAATTCCAGTTGCCGCGCGATCACATCACGGTCAAACCGCGACCTACACACGTGGGAGAGTGAGCGGTTCCATTTCACCTTTCGAATCCATCGCAATCGCGGCCCGCTCTGGCCTTGCTTCAATCTCTTGCAGAATGTTCACCATCAAGTCTTTCCAGAACCGCCCGGCGTCCGGCAACCGATGAAACATTAGCAGAAATGACGTGGGATTTACCGGCGACTCCGCCAGGATGCGAATGTCTGCGAAATAGTCGCCCAGGCGATGTCGAACGTTCTCCGTCTCTACCACGCCGTTGGGACTGACGCGAACGCTTTCTGTCCAGACGCGCTCCAGGTCGATGCGGCTTGAAATCCAGTGCTCTAGGGCTCGGGCGTCCTCCGCCGAGCGGCAAGTGATCTTCCACGTAGTGTAAGTCTGCAGTGCAGGCATGATTGGACCTCGCGTCGATTAAGGCACAGCAACAATTTGCTTGTTGGTCATGTGCTGATTCAAGAATGAGTGACTGGGCGGCAAAAACTCAAAATCGTTTGGTCCGTGCTGAATCGCCGCAGGTGGATTCATTTGGAGAATGACTTCGAGCACCGACTCGGGCAGATCAAACTCGAAGCAGGCTGCAGGCGGACTACTCGGATGGGAGACGGCAAACCACATAGCTCGTTGATGATCGCTAGTCGCCCAGAACTCGCCCGATCCGTTCCACATCGCAGCCTGTTGTTCATTCACACCGTTCTGCAACAGGTCGTTCGCGCTGGTCAGGTCGGTGCCATGGTGCAGACGAATGGCCGACGCTTGTTGGGATGGATCGGCACTCGCCATGACGAAAGGCCCTAATTACCGAGCGAAAGGCCGTCGTCGGAGGCCCTCAATCCCTCGCTATTCTAGCTGATTCCGTAATTGCTCACCAGCCGAGCAGGAATTTGCAAGGCGCTGCAACTGTAGGAGGGATCTTTCGGGCTCGCGACGCGATACTCGGTCAACTTTGGGAAGAGCTGTTCGATGAATTCTGGCAATCGCTCAGGTAACCCGCTTTCTTTCCCCATTGCAACCAGGCCTCCGTCATGGCGGACATGTTGCCGGCGATTTCCTTGGTGATCGGGTTCTCGTCGGTAATGGCCGTCAAAGCCCAGAACCAGTCGTCCGGACCGTTTTCGGAAAGATCTTTGAGGATCAGGGGAATGGCCGATGGACCCATGCCGATGATCTTCTGATACGCGGGATGCAGAACTCGTTTGCTCACTTTGGAAAACAATTCCGTTTCCAGTTTCCAAAGCGCGGCAAGGCGGTGGAAACGCTGCTCATTCGCTTGCTGCGTTTTGTCTTGGAGGCCCGTCATGTTACCCTCCCCCGCGCTCCATCGGACAGGAAACGTCTATTGCTGGATTATATCGCGAGAATCTGCACAGAATATGGGGACCGGCGTTTTCCCAACGGATTCATGCACTCCCAGCAGGACCTAGCTGGCGCGTTACGCCGCGCTCTTTCCAAATGGATGGCACATCTCTAGCCTGGGATGGACTGCGATTCGTCCATGCGAAGCGCCCCTCTTAAGTCGAGGGGAGTCCAGGGTAAGCCATGACGCCTGCGCGCACTGCTCCGTATCAGCCGCTTGTCGTCGCGGCCACTTTGGTGCTGACGGTCGCCGGGCTTTATTGGGCGCGAGCCATCTTCATTCCGCTGGCGCTGTCGATCCTGCTCAGCTTTATCCTCACCCCCGCGGTCAAGGCGCTGCAAAACCGCGGCCTCAAGCGCGTCGGCGCGGTCATTCTCGTCTCGCTCGTCACCTTCAGCATCGTCGTCGGTTTGCTGGCCGCCTTGACCTGGCAATTGCACGATCTGGCTTCCGACATCGTCGCCAACAAGGAAAACATCGTCAAGAAGGTGCGCGAGGCGGGCGAAGGGTCGGGCGTCATCGGCGAGCTGTTCCGGTTGGCCGAGGACGTGCAGGCGGATTTGCGCCGAGGCAAGGGTGCGGTCAAGCCGGATCCGGATACCGCCGTGCCGGTCAAGGTCGAAGCGGAGAAAACGTCGAGCCTGGCGTTCGTCAGCTTCGTTGCCGACACCGTGTACAACCACATCGGTGCTATCGGCCTCGTGATTGCGCTCACCGTCTCAATGCTGATCACGCGCGAGGATTTGCGCAACCGTCTCATCGGTTTGATCGGCCACGGCCATGTCACGAGCACGACGCGCGCCTTCGACGAGGCCACGAGCCGCATCGGCCGCTACCTGCTTTTGCAGATGCTTCTCAACGCGGCTTACGGCATTGCGTTCGGCATGGGCTTGTATCTCATCGGCGTGCCGTACGCGCTTTTATGGGCCTTTTTCGCCGCGGTGCTGCGCTTCATCCCGTACATCGGCACCTGGCTGGGCGCGCTGCCGCCCTTGATCGTGACGTTGGCGATCGGCACGTGGCTGGAAGTGGGCCTGGCGGCGACGTTCGTCTTTCTCTTGGGCATCGCGACCAACAACATTGTCGAGCCGCTGCTGGTCAGCCGCAGCACGGAGGTGTCGCCGTTCGCGCTGGTGGCGGCCGCCGCTTTCTGGACATGGCTGTGGGGGCCGATCGGCCTCATCCTGGCAACGCCGATGACGGTGTGCCTGAGCGTATTGGGCCGGTATGTGCCTGGGCTGCAGTTTTTGGACACGCTCTTGGGCAGTCACAGCGCGCTGCAACCGGAACTGGCATTCTATCAACGGCTGCTGGCGCGTGACCTGGGCGAGGCGGAAGACCTGCTCGAGCGTTTTCGCGCGGAGCATTCACCGGAACAACTAGCCGACGAGGTCGTCATTCCGGCGCTGGTGCGGCTGCGCGCCGACCAGGAACGAGAGGAGCTGACACAGGAGGACGTGGACTTCATCGTGCGGGCGCTGCGGGATTTGCTGAACGAGCCCTTTGTATTCGCGGAGGAAGACAAGGAACCAAGCGACGAGCGGCCGGCGGTGTCGGTAGTGGGCTGCCCGGCGCACGACGAGCGTGAAGAACTGGCGCTCGGCATGCTGTTCGGCCTGGTGGGCGAGCGCGTAGAAGGAAACGTGCTGAGTTCGAAGTTGACCGCGGCGGAGATCGTAGAGCGCGTTGCAGAAACAGAGCCGGCGCTTGTATGCGTGGTGTCGCTGGCGCCGCGCGGCCGGGCACAGGCGCGCTATTTGTGCAAGCGGCTGCGCGGGCGTGATCCGAAGCTCACGATTGTGGCCGGCTGCTTGGGCGGCGACGAGCCCAACGGCGCGGACCTTGCAAGCGCGGGGGCCAGCAAAGTGGAGGGCTCGCTCGCGGATATGGTGCGGCAGGTAAAGCCGCTGTTGGCACTGGATCAGCCGGCCACGCCGCGCTAACGCGCGGGTCTGCGAGTTTACCCGGTGCTAACTTTTCCGGAGTTTTTTCAGGAAAAATATGGTCAAAAATGAATCATGCTATTGCCAACTTTTTGCCGTCTGCAAAGAATACACTATCCGGGCAAAGTATGAGGTGCAGCATGACGTGGAGCGAATTGAAGAGGGAACTTCAGAAACTGGGGCTGAAAGACTGCGACGAAATCGTCTGCATACGCTGGGAAGGTACATTCGAGCCGCAAGTAGAAGACTCGACCGGCGGCGCCAAGTTCATTGTCAATGGGACGCCCTTGGGTGTCCGGATGCACGCCCCCTTTCAATCGCCACATCGCGCCGCTGAAGTGCATGATGTGCGGCCCTATCTCATCTACTTCTACGACACGTGCGTTGGTGAAGTGAGCGCCGTCTCCGAAGACGACGCCTTGCGCCAATATGTGCGCCAACGCGGCGGCAACGAAGTAGGCCTTTCCGCCTATCCGGCTCGAATCGAAAAACCCTCCCTCGACCCGGCGGCCACGGTCACTGTCTGAGCGGTTGAATTTGTAGGACGGGTCTCCAGGCCCGTCCTGCTACTATCTACGCGGACGGGCCTGGAGACCCGTCCTACGCATGAATCCTCTAACCTTGTAGCCACTCGGGTATGTCGAAGCGGCTGTGCGGCGGCAGCAGGTCGCTTTGCAGCGCTTGACGATAGGCTTCCTGCGCGGCGGGGCCCATTTGCGGCAGGGCGGCAAGAGGCAATTCCGGCGCTTCTCGATAAAACACGATGTCGTCGGTCGTCTGAACCGGGATAAACTGTTCGTTTGGAAGCGCGTGTTGCACCAAGGCGCGGAAGTAGTCGCCTTCGGGACCGGGCGGCACGGCGAGGATGGAAAACGCCTCGTCCGGATGCAAACGCGCGACGGCAAGCTTGGGCGCCGCTTCGTCAAATGCCGCGGTGAGCTCGTCGTAAACAGCGCCATCATGGGCGCGTTGCTCGACGTAGAGCGTCGCCGCATGGGCCCGCCCCAAGGGCGCCTCGGCAAAGGCCGCCACTTGTTGCAGAATCTCTTCTTCCAGCGTACGGAACAAATCTGCAGGCGCGGTGCAGACGTGCACGTGGGCCTGGAACTTGCGGCCAATCTGTTCCTGGACGCGCTGATTGATTTCCACCATTTCTTCCGGCGTCAAGCAGGCGAGAATCTGCTCGACCGCTTCGGGCAAAGTGCGACAGCCGGCGGGCAGGAGATACTGGCCCAGGCCAAGATCGACATGCAGTAGCTTGCCTCTGGCGTCGATGTCGAAGCTCTTGAGAAATGTCTCGGTGCGAAGCCGGCAGCAGCCGACGTTGCGCAGGTGCTTCTTGAAAGATTCCTTCAAGTCCTGGTACAGCGCGCTGACGGCGAGCTGCACGATGGCTTCGACACGCGCGGCGCCATATTGCTTGAGCAGTCGAGCGGCATCCTCCGAAGACGGACCACCTTTCTTGCCCCAACTGCCAAAGAACGACGACTTTTGCCGAAGAGCTTGCAACGCAGGCGTCAAGCGCTCGAAGTAGCCTGTCGCTTCACGCAGGAGTTGATGCGCGGCGACACGATGGGCCCGTGCGCGCTGGGCAAACATGTCGCCGATGTCCGACTGCACGCGCTCTTCGACTCCGAGCAAGCGGAAGTGCGGCTCGGCGAGAACGCGCAGCGACAGATCGGCCAGACTCGGCTCCAAATTGGCGCCGACGGTGGCGACGGCTTTGGCGAAGGCCCAACCGGTTTCGGCCGAGCCCGTGGCAGTCGCACCGTCGGAGGGGCCGCCTACGAACTTTTCGAGCGCCTTGATCGCCTCATTGGCAACGGTCGGGTTGCGCAGCTCGTCCAGGAAAGGCGCCAGCACTTCATCGACGGCGGCGGTCAGCGTGTTGCCGAGATTGGCGCCGGCGCGTTCGCGCAGCTCGGCAGCCAAATGTTCCGCGTCGAAGCGTCGTTCGGTGAAGCGGCTTTGAAGCCAGACATGGATTTTTTCTTCGAGCGCTTTGGGTTGGAAATCGCGCCAGTCTTGCACCAGGCGATGGCAGATTTTCTGGGCGACGCGCTTCAGGAGCAAGCGGCGCGGCACCGCGAACCAGAAGCTGCCCAGCGTTTGGCAGCGGAACGCACTGGATTGACGGCCATAGACAAGCCGGCGCGTGCGTTCGGATTCGGCCGCCTTGCCCAGCGGCGTCGTCAGGTCGCGGCAGAGAAAGTCGCCGGCCAGGGCGGACAGTTCTTGCAGCGACGCAGGCTGCTCTTCCTTAGGCAACGGCAGGAAAAAACACTGGTTGAAGGGCGGATCGCGATCGACGATCAAGCCGAAATGCTCTTTGTAGTTTGCCGTGAAGACCGAGTTCGCGTCGGAGAAATACGAGAGCTCGGTCAGGGCGGCATAGCAGTTGGCGAGTGCCCGATCCTTGTCCGGGCCGCGGACCGCCGCCGGCAAGGCGAACAAGCCGACAATCTCCGGGGTCGTGAACCCCAGTCGGCGCAGGTGGCGTTTGAGGGCGTAGGCCAGGTCGAGGAACATGCCGCCGCCGGTGCCGCCTCCCAAACTGGTGATAACATAGACGCGCGGCCAATTGGTGCGCAGGCCCAGGCCAGTGCGCTTTTGCGCGGCCGCCAACGCCTCGGGCGCGATGCAGGCCTCCAACTCTGCGGCGAGGCGCGCGAACATGGCGCCATAATTGCCCGCGAACGCGAGCCGTCCCAAGACGCGCAGTCCGCCCGCAACCGCTTGATCGCGCGGCAAGTGCGAAAGCAGGTTCGGCGGCAGCCATTGTTCGATCGAATGCCGTTCCGGTCCCGGCTTGATGTAGTGCGAGGGCCGTTGCAGCCGCGTCAAGAGCGTTTCCGATTCCTTCAGCGCCGTTTCTGCTTCGCCGCGCAGCCCCGCACGCAAGTCGTCCGGGTCGGTGTCGATCAAGAGGAAACGAAGATTGGGCAAGGCGTCGAGCGGGCCGCAGCGCTTGTGCAGACTCTTGCGCAGCTGCCGCACAATATTCTGTCCCGCCGCGCCTAGACCGATGATCAAGGCGGGGAACAAAACGCCCTCGCCCTCAATGCGCGTGCGCTTGGGCGCCGTCGCCGTCTCCTGGGTGGAAAACAGCGTGGAAGGCGGCGGCGTATAGGTCGGCACGAGCGCGGGCGCGGCCCGCACCGGGGCCGCCGGCAGCACGCCCGTGGATTTTCCCGTTGCCGGCGGCGTCACGCTGCCATGCCGTAGCGCAAACACGAATTCGCGGCAGCTGGGAAAGCGCTCTTCCGGCTTTTTGCTCAACGCGCGCGTGAGGGCGTCTCGATCGCACGCCGGCAAAGGTTCCAGGTTCGGCTTGCCGGTCATGTGCTGCAACATGAGCTGGCGCGGGTTCTTGCCCGAGTACGGCAGCTTGCCGGTCAACATTTCCTGATACACGATCGCCAGCGCGTATTGATCGCAGTAACGGCTGATGACGCCGTCGAATGTTTCCGGCGGCGCATACACGGCTGTCACGCCGCCGGTCACTTGCGTACGCAATCCTTCCAGGCCCTTTACGAGGCCGAAATCCGCCACCTTGACGTGATTGTAAACGAGAAAGAGATTCTGCGGCTTGATGTCCAAATGCTGCAACTGATGCTCGATGTTCATGAGGTCGAGCGCCTCGGCTGCTTCCTCCATGTAGCGCAAAAGCTCGTCGCGCGGGATGCCGGGCAGGTCCTGAGCGCGGCATTCCAGAAAGCGGTCCATCAGGTTTTTGTCGGCCAGCTCCATCACGATGAGGAGCTTGCCCTTGACGATGTCGAAGCGTTCCAGCGACAGGATGAAGGGGTGACGCACCGCCTTGACGCGCTCAAGAGACTTCAGCTCCTGGCGGGCGCGGCCTCCTTCGTCTTCGAGGCTTTCGCTTTCGAGGTTGCCGTAAACGATCTTGATGGCTTTGTAAAAACCGCCCGGCGCTTCGGCTTTCCAGACTTCGCCGAAGCCGCCGTGCCCAAGCCGCTCGAGCAACTTGTAGCCGGGGATGATTTCCGTATTGTTGGCGGTCACGGCGGCCATCGCACGTCTCAGTACGAAAGGGTAGAGCGCAAGGGGAGCCAAGCAGGGAATTCCCGTCCAACTATACGTCGCAAATCGCTGTCAAGCGGTTCCGCAACCGGCTTAGGGGCACAGCGAAAGGCCGGCGATTCCAGCGGCATGTATCATCATTTACTGAAAGTTACGCCGCCATGCGCAATCAGCCGAAACGACAGCGTGGTTTAGGTGGCGTTTGGATTGTCGTTATTGCACGAAAAATGAGACACGGACCGAATCCTTGCAAATTGCCGGTGACATGGGGCGTCAATTCAGAGCCGTACAGATTCATTCACCGGAAGCGGGTCGCGCCGCGACCTTCGTGGCAAGTGTTTTCAGATCGGCGCCGCGCAAGGCGCCTTCGAGGAGTTCCGGCAAGCGCTGCGGCGTGCAGCCGAAACAGGGCACGCCCAGCGCGGCCAGCTTTCGCGCCAGGTTTTCGTCGTAACTTGGAATGCCGCTATCCGACAGCGCCAACAGACAGATTGCTCGCACGCCCGACGCAACCATGTCGCCAAGGCGGCGCACCAACTGCGCCTGGTTGCCGCCTTCGAAAAGGTCGGTGATCAAGATAAACAGCGTTCGCTTCGGCTCCTTGATGAACTGCTCGCAGTAGGCGACCGATTTGTTTATGTCTGTGCCGCCGCCAAGTTGCACGCCGAACAGCATGTTCACCGGGTCATTGCCGCACTTCTCGGTGAGATCGATGACCTCGGTGTCGAAGGCGACAACGTGCGTATCCAGCGCGGGCAAGCTGGCGAAGATGGAGCCGGTGACCGCGCCGTAAACGACCGAGGCGGCCATCGAACCGCTCTGGTCCATGTCGACGATCACTGTCCAGACGTTGGATTTCTGCGCTCGCGAGTAGAAATAGACGCGCTCGGGGATGATTGTTTGCAGCTCGGGATTGAAATTCTTGAGATTGCGGCCGATCGTCCATTTCCAGTCGATGGTGCTGGCGTTGGGCAAGGGCGAGTGTTCGCGGCGATTGAGCGCCCCAAGAACTGCCTGGCGGATTTTCTGTTCAAGCCGCTTCTTGATCTCCTCGACGACGGCGCGAACGACCATCCGCGCCGTTTCTTTGGTCCGTTCGGGAATGCGGCCGCTCAGAGACATCAGCGTGCCGACCAGTTGAATGTTGGGCTGCACGCTTTTCAGCATTTCGGGCTCGAAAAGAAGCTGTTTGAGCCCTTTGCGTTCGATGGCGTCCTGCTGGATGACGGTGACGACGTCTTCCTTGAAGTAGTTGCGGATATCGCCCAGCCACTGCGCCAACCTCGGCGACGACTTGCCCAACCCGGCGCTGCGCTCATCGCCCACATCGTCGCCCGCCGCCGTCTCGTCGTAAATGGCGGCGAGGGCTTCGTCCATCTCGGAGTCGGCGCTGCCGAGCGCGCCGCCCTGGTCGCACATTCCACCGAGTGCCTCTTGGGAGTCCTTACCGAGGACGAGCCGCCAACGGCGCAGTTGTTCAGGATCGAAGGTGGGATTCGCCATGACTCCCTCCGCCGCTTGCGGCTTCGCCTTCGCCCGTTGTGGATTCTTGTCCGCCCCACTACAAGCGAGCGCGAAGCCGCAAGCGGCCGGACTCACATATCGTCAAAATCGAACTCGCTCAAGTCCTTCAGCGTCTTCTCCTCCTGCTCGCTTAACGGCTGTTCCAGGACCTCACTGGCGGCGTCGGCATGGACGCCCCAGAATTGCGCGAGGTTCTCGCAAATGTGTCGCTTCTCCTGTGCACTGAAGGCGCCGAACGCCCGCCGCAGAAAAACCAGTGCCCGTTTGAACTGGTCCTCGTCGAGCGCTTTGAGGTAGGCCGCCAGTTCCTCCCAGAGCGGTTGGCGTGCGAGCAGCGAGTAGCGGTTGCGCTTGGCGAGCCCCTCGAACCAGCCGGCGCCCAGGTCGGCGGCAATGCCCGGGCTCAGCCGGCGCGAAACCTCGCGGGCCAAGTCGGCATTGGCGATTAGGCCGCGCTCCAAAAGCGTCGCGCAAGCGTAACCTGAAAGCAGCGGATTGCGATCGTCGGCGTCCGCGAGCCGCTTGAGCTGTTCGATCCAGAGCTGCTCCTCGACGCGCTCGGCATGTTCCAGACTGACCCGATTCAGCTCGTCCATGGCGACGGCCAAGTCCTTGGCCGCGTCGCTGTCGCAGTTGGCGGCTGCGAACAGGGCAAGCGCGCCTGAGACAAACAGCTCTTCCATGAGCGGCAAGAGCGGCGCCGGCTCGAATTTGCGGACGTCGCCATAGCGCACCACCTGGCTGAGCTGAAACGTCGCGTGGGCGATGACTTTGCACTCTGAGCTGACTGCGGCCAACTCTTGCAGCCGCCGCCTGGCCAGGTCCATGGACGTCATGAGCCCGCATTGACAGGCGTCGCGAACCAGGTCTGCCGCCTCGGCGATGTTCGTGCAACCCTCGAGCCGCGTCTTGAACTTGAACCCGGTGGCCAATTCGATGGTCTCGCCCAGCAGCACCGCTTCGACCAAGGAGATTTCACTTTCAGGGCTCCACTGCAGCTGCCATTTCTCCGCCCAGGTAGCCGACTCCTGGCGCGAAGCAACGGGCTGGGCAAAGCCGATATCGAGCATCCTGAGGCGATGGAAAAAACCGGAACGATTGAGGTCCAGAAACGCCGCATCCTCGGATTTCGCGCGACGATTCTCTCGAAGATCGAGCGTTAAGTCCTGCTTAACCGTCGTGCGGTACTTCTCCAGCTTGAGACGGCTTAGCTCACGCTCGAAGTCGGTCTGGATCGAAGTCTGGCTCACGCCCTTGGGGAGCGCGCCGATGGCCGTGCCGACATCAACCCGCGACAGCGCTTCACTGACGGTGGCGAGTTCACCGTGACCAATGAGCGTCACAGCCGCGTCGCGCAGATCGCGGAGCGTGGGCGCCAAGCCGTCGTGCATGGCGGCGAGCGTGCGGGCCAGGCGCACGCCCTCGATGACTTCGGCGGTGGAGCGCGGCGAGCCATGGTCGCGTAGATGGCGGGCCACATGCGACAGATAGTGGAGCGGTAACTCGTGCAGGCCGCCGCCCTCTAGCGCATCCCAGAGCAGCTCGAAATAAGCCGGCGCGTGGTTGCCTGCGCCGTAGCCCGATTGCGACGACAGCTTGAAGTAGGAATACGGCATGAGCGTGAGCTTGCTCGACCGGCGCCGCAGCGACGCCAGTTCCGCGTCGGTCATCGCGGGAAAGTCGCTGGTAAGGACCGGGGCGTGGAAGGCCCCGACGACGGCGACGATCTGCTCCGGCTTCGCGCCCTTGGCGATCACTTCTTCGATGCGACGGCGCATGAATGCTTCGCGGACGAGGTTCTCCGCGCGCCACAGCGGCGGATCTTCCTCGTCGCGCAGGGCCTTGCCCAATTCGTGAGCCGCCAGGCGGTAGCTTTCATCTTCCAGATTGTGCTCGAAGCGCCGCTCCCAGTAGGTGTCGTAGTCGGGCTCGCCGCTGCGCTCGGCGACGCGTTCGTAGATCGAGCGGCCGCGTTCGGGACGCCAGTCGTTCTGCGGCGCCTCCTCGGTTACGTCGGGCAAAGATTCCTGTTTGCCCTCCGTTTCGTCCGCTCTTGCGCTGGATTCCTCATCCGCTTTCTTGCGGAGCCGTGCCACTCGTTCCGCTTCCAGATCCTGTAAGCCGAGAAAGATGTCCGACGGAAGGTCGATAAACTCGACGCCCGCGCCATGCTCATCGGCCCAGACCATGGCCTGATATTCGGGACTGTAGCGCGCCAAGGGATAGACGAGTGTGCGCACCGGAACCGAATCGGTGTAAGCCAGGATCGCGATCGGCGGCTTGGTCCCCTTTTTGGTCATGTGCGCGACCAAGCTGTCGGCGTCCGTGAGTCCTTCGATGAGTACGACTTTGGGACGAACCTTGTCCAACAGCCGGCGCAGATGCCATGCGCCGGTCGGCGACAGGTGCCGGACTCCGAAGACATGGATTCGCCAAGAACTCACCGTTACACTCCCTGCCGCTTGCGGCTTCGCGCTCGCCGGTTGTGGGACAAATAGAAATCCACAACCGGCGAG
>JAKEFD010000038.1 GCA_022616245.1 Gemmataceae bacterium | reverse complement strand
GGGTCATCGACGTGCTCGGCCCAGGCGGCCGTCTCCAACCACGCGCGAACGCCCGGCTGGCCGAGGCCTTTGTCGCGCTCTTTCATTCTGCGCGCCAAGTTGTCAAGGACACCGAGCAGGAGCTCGCGATCGGCGTCCCCCAGCTTGTCGCGCGGAATCTGCGACAGGTGCTGGTGCGTGAAGTCGTGACCCACGTCGCCCAATCGGCTGACCACCGCGCGCCAGATGGCGTTGTCGGTCTTTCCGGCTAGGTGGTGCAGCTTCAAGAAGACCTGCGGGTGATTGAAATAGCTGTAAGCCAACAGGGCGGCATCGCGGATGGCGGGCGGCTCGGACTTGTCCTCGGCCACGTCGAGGAATTGGTCCAGAAGCGCCGTTTTCGCCTCGAGGTCCGGAGCGAAGTACGTGAAGGCCAGGTACGCCGACTGGCGCACGTCGAGATGGCGATGGCGTGTGAGGAGCCGCACTTTGCCGATCCAGGGTTCCTCGTGCCGGCCCGACGTGACCACGGCTTTGACCGCGCGCGTTACTTGATGCACGTAGACTTTGCCTGAGTCGGCCCGTGTCGCATTGCCGAATTCCGCGAGATCTTTGGGCGCGTCCAGATGCCGAAACACCTCGGCGTGCTCGAAGGGCGGCAATGCCTTGTCGACATTCACTTTGGCGACGTTCTTCTTCCGGAATTCCTCCAAATCTTGCCGTAGCGGGCCGTCCTTCTTGGCGACGACTTCGCGGTGCTTGTCGAGATAGGCGTGCGCATAGGCGGGGTTGTGCTTCACCAGTAGTTGATACGACTCGGCTTCGCCGTGGGCGAAGGGATACGCCTCGCGCAGCCAGACGGCGACGCGTGTCCACTGCGGCGCGTTATTGCGGGCCAAAGTCCAGCCGGCGGCAAGTTGCTCGGACTGGTGCGGGCTATAGAGCGCGATCCACTCGAGAAAGGCAAAGTCCTTGCGCTTGTCAAGATACTGACGCCAGGCGATGAAGTCCGCCTTGCTCTTGCTGAACAGGGCCCACTTGCCCTCCAAATCGCGCGCATCCCAATCCGCGTCGGTCACGGGTGGCGGCAGCGGTTTTTCTTCCTCTTCTTTTTGCTTGTCGTCGCCTTCGTCCTTGACTTGCTGCGCCGCCAGAAGCGCGGCCTCGCCGTTGCGCGGATGATGCCGCGCGTCGCCGAAACCGGAGATCGCAAGAATCTCTAGTTGATTGCCCAGAATGCGATAGCCGACGCGCAAGCGCGTTGCGCCGTGGAGCAGCACATCGGTTTGAAAGGAACCGCTGCCGCGCGCATGTGTATCGACGACGAGTTCGAGCGGGTATTCGCGCGGCGTCCCCGCGGCGGGCTCCAATTGTCCGTCCGGTCCAACAACGCGCTCCGCGATAGTGCCGCGCCGGCCGGCGCGAATGGAACCGACAAAGGTCTCTCCGCCGGCACGTCGCGTTTCGACGCGAACCGGAAACCGGCCGGAGAGCATATGCTCGAACGCCTCGGCGGTATGGCGGTTGGCGCCGCGCACGCCGGGATAACCTGCGACCGGATCGATATTCGCGCCTTCCGCGCTGATGACGATTTCCACAGTCGGCTCGCCGTCGCGCTCAACGCGGCGCACATGAATCTCAGCTAGAGCCCGGCCGTCGCGGTCGTCGCGGTAGTGAAAAACGGGGCTCCGTTCTTCGAAAGTGCGGTTCTCGGGAAAGGCTTGCACGAGGGCCGAGAGTGCAATCAAGGGCAGCACGAGTAGGATCTTCATGAGCGCCTCCGGAAGGGACCTGTATGCCATTACGTTCTACCGGACAAGCGAGTTCCATTCGTAGGCAAATATAGAGCCGCTTCAACGTAGTCCACTCGAACCGCGAGGGGGATTGAAAACGACCGCTAGGGTGCGCGGCAAGGATGGATTGCATTCCAACCCAGGGGGACGATGTGCAATCCATTTTGGACAGAACAATAACAAGTCCTTTCAGAGTCTAAACTTGCGGCAAGGCACCAAATTCGGAGCGATGTGCAATACATTTCCGACTCTGGGTCTAGGAATTTGCGACCCATGTTGCCTGGCCACTCTGCGGACGGAAGGACGCTCAGTCCGACGGGCCCGGATTGTCCAAAATAGCGCCAGTGCTGCGCAAATGCGCTTCGTATTTGGGGTCGATCCGTGCGTCGCGCAGGTCGACCAGGTAGAAATCGACGTCGTCGAGGTTGGCGTCGCGCAAATGTGCGTCCCGAATACAATACGGCCGGCCCCTTAAACATTCGCGCCGATTCGTGAGTTGGTCCCATGGACGCCCCCTTGACCGACGCCCTGGTTTTCCCCGTTTGGTTCGGCGTCAACCTGGCGCTGGGCTTGGCGGCTTGGAAGGTGTCGCACCGGCTGTTTCCGAGCGATGGCATCCTCGCGACACTGGGACATGCTCTCGTCCTCTCTTGGGCGACCATCGTACTCGCCGCCATTGTGCTTGGCCTTGCCTATTCCTTAACCGGCTTCGCACTTTTGGGTGTCGTCGGCGTCATTGCCTTGGCCACGCTCATCCTCCTGCGCCGGTTCTCCCCTCGCCCCTGCGGGGGAGAGGGGTCGGGGGTGAGGGACGCCGATGGCTGGTGGCTCCTCCTTTGGGGCGCGGTCTTTGCCTTTTGGCTGTCCCATTCCATCGTCAACGGCGTCATGCAATTCCCGACCGATTGGGACACGCTCAACTACCACTTGCCGATGATCGTGCAGTGGATTCACGCCCAGAGCCTTTACGCCCCGGACTGTTTCCACTGGAGCTATCCGGGCAACAACGAGCTCCTCGGCTTCTGGCTGGTCGCGCCGTTCAGCGGCGATTTCTTCATCGGCCTAAACAACCTGCCCGCTGCCGTGCTGCTGGCAACTCAGGCCGTGCAACTGGGCTTGACGCTAGGCCTGTCGCGCGGCTTGGCGCACCTGGCGGCGTTTGCGGTGGTTTCGAACTTCGTCGTGCTCAATCAGCTGACGAACGCGGAAAACGACGTGGCCGCCGCCGCCCTGTTCCTCGCCTGCCTGCACTGCGGCTTCCGCTTCGCCTCAAGTCCGACGCGCGCACACAAGGAGGAAGTTCAGAGCCGCTCCCGTGAGGAAGCGGGGAACAGTCTGAGCACCCCCCTTCCTGACGGGCGCGGCTCGGACCTACTCTACTTCGCGATCAGTCTCGGCCTGCTCGCCGGAGTCAAATACTACGCGCTTGGTTACGCCGCAGTGGCCGGTATTGCGATCATGCTGTTGACGCTCTTCGGAACAGGTCGACGCGCCGGGCTCAGCCTGGCGCTTATCGGCGCGGCGGGCCTCCTCTTATTTGCCGGCTACTGGTACGCGCGCAACTGGGTCGTCACTGGCCGGCCGCTGTACCCAAAATCGTTCGATACCGAAACCGACCTCATCAGCAAGATGTACCCGGACGTCGCGAACACCTCGTTTCTGGGCAACGGCCGCCCGGAACTGGTCGGCCTCACCATCGAAGCGGTTTGGAAGATGGCCGGGCCGATTCACGTCGCCGCCCTTGTGACTGCGCCGTTGCTCGCGGTTGGATTCATGGTTCTGGGAATCCGGGGCTATTGGCGGCGCGGCGATGCCAACAATCTCCGAAACGCGGTTCTGGGATTCGTGCTGACAAGTGCTGCCTTGGTCTGGCTCACCACCCCGTTTGCGGTCGAGGACCAGCCGGGAACGCTGAATCAGATGCACTGGCACTATTGTCCGGTGCGATATGGATTCGTCGTGTTGTCTCTAAGTATTCTTGCACTGTTCCTTTTTGGAAGTCTTTGGGTTCGCACTCTTACATTCCTCAGACTCGTTGTCCAATTGGCGCCCTCAGCAGCCATCTTGGCAATCGCAATTCAGATTTACACTGCATGCAAACAAACGGCTCAGGACTGGGAGACTGTAATGGCTGGGACGGCAAACCTTGCTTTCTGGGCGGGGAACTTGTTCCTAGGTCTGTCGATATGGCCGAAAGCGAAACCAATCTGGCCACTTTTAATGCTCGTTGCTTCGGGACTTGGCGCTCCATTATGCGCCGAGAATGCGGCACACTGGCACCGACGGTTCTCTGCGTTTTATGATAGACGTCAACTCGCTGGAGTTTCTGCGCTCATGGCGGCCGAAACAGCGGAGACCGAGAGGATATGTGTCCTAGAAACACCGTGTTATCCATACTTCGGGTCAAAGCGGCAGTTCCAGCTCTTTCAGCCGACCTTTATTCCGTCGGCGGAATGGTTCTTGCGATATTGTGGCGAAAGGAACGGTAGCTTGTTGATCCAACCGTGGGGCGGTGTGTCCGAAAGTTGGCTAGGATCTTTTCAAATCGAAGCCAGGATTCCTCTACAGCTGAGGAAACACACCGGCCTCCAACTCGAGCGCGAATTCGGCGGACGAGATTTTTTTCGGATTGTGCTTGACAGGGAGAAAGGTACTGACAAAGATGAAGGGTGGTAAAACACTTCTGTACCCAAGAAGGGAATTTTCCGGGGAGGTCAAGATGAAGCGGATTAGGCTATTCGCTGTGGCGGCTGGTCTAATGGCGTGGGCAACCGTGATTGTTGTCTCAGATCGTGGCGAGAAGTTGAGCGCAAATGAAATGAAGCGAATTGTCGGCGGCGTGGGATTCTGCGAAAAGAACGGTCAAAAGATCACTGGCATGGTTTGTGCGACTACTGCATCATTCGCGTGCGACCGTGTATGCAACAATTGCATTGGCAAGAGTTCGGCGACTTGCAATACGTTCGTTTGCTGGAAGTGCGCTGGCACGAACCAGATCACGGAGTGCACGACTTTCGGTGCGACTTCCACTTCCGTGTGTACCGAGTTCGCCGGGGCAGCCAAGTGCGGAAACTACTTATTCCTGATTTGCAATGATGACGCTGTGCTCGGCTGCGTTTGTCCAGCACCACCGTACATCGATTCAAAGACAGCATGTCCCAGAAAGGACTGCAAATGAAACGGGAGAGACTTGTCAGGTATTGCGGGGCGTTGTTTGGGCTAGGCTTGCTTTTGAAGTCTGTAGTACTGTTCGCGGGAGAGCAGCACGAGGCTTTACTTCGAAGCAAGTTGCAGCAGATTTCCACGTTGACATGTGAAATTGAAGTTTCGAGTATGCCCGGGAAAGACCTTTCCCGCTACGCCGACGATGCAAACGCTTTGGCTCACTTGTTTCGCAAGGAGGAGAAGCCAGAGCACGCTAAGACAATGGAAGCACTGGCCAAAACACTTCGGGACAATCGTGGGAGTCAAGCGACAAAAACTCGCTTTAAGTGTTACTTCCAAAGTCCTCGCCAATTACGTTTTGAAGAGATTGGGGCGGACGGGAAACTGCTCTCCTATGGTGTGTATTCGGGCTCCGAATGGATCGCATTTGTGCCAGCTGAAGCTTCACTAGAAAAGAACATCAACTACATGCAAGTGTTTACGGAGAACAGGGCGAGTGCCCCGTTTTTTTTGGTAGGTGCCGGACTGGCCTTGCCCCCGAATAATCGGCTGTATCATCTAGTCCACAACAAACGACTTGAAGATCTGGGACAAGTCCCCTGGCCAGACTATTTGAGCTTGCTTTCCAATTCCGGCATCCTGCTTCGCCAAAAGGCTCCGACCGGGGAATGGGAGTTTGAATTGGTGCCACGGAAAGATGATAAATGGGCGGAAGCTCTATATCGAGTTCGCTTATGGGTCGACTCGAAGAATGGACTTGCGCCGGTGAAGGCCATTTGCGAAGACTTTGAACCAGAAAACGCAAAGCGGGGAGCGCCGTTTCTAAGCGTGCAGGAGATCAATTGGAAACAACCAAGCGAGCCTTCCCAGGGGGGTGTCCAGTTTCCGATCGAATGTTCCATTCATTTCCGGCAGAAACTGACCTTCCCCGGATCGGCACAAAGAAGTGGAGGGCCCCTCGTAAAAGCGTACGAGTATGCCGTTCATAACATTCGCTTTTTGCTGGTAAACGTTAATGAGCCACTCGACTCGAGTCTTTTCAAAGTCGTTCCACCGAAGAATACTGCTGTGACTGATGAAGTAGCTGGGAAACACTACATCGTTGGATCGGCAGGAGACATCATCAAGACGACGGCTCTCAACCGGTCCAGTGAATTCGAACCTGTAACGGGTTCCTCGAAGCTGCTATATATCATTTTGATTGCGTCAGTTGTGTTGCTTTTGTCATTGTTGATTGTCTATTTCCGAAAACAAAGTTTGACTAAGCGATCATGAACGTCCATTTCTTGGCGGCCGTTTTACTTTTAGGATCTTCCTTCGAGGGAATACAGGAACGACCCTATGAGGTACTTCGGGCTGATGCTGCTTGGTGCGGCCCTCGAGTTCTTTACTTTTTTTGTTGGCTTAAAGGAAAAAATCCATCGCTTTCGGACGTCGTGGAATTGTGCAAGACTGGCGCTGATGGATTGACGACGATGTACAACCTCGTCGAGGCCGCTGAAACCCTGGACTTGGACCCGGACCCAAGAAAAGTGACTGTAGATGTCCTTATTCGGGAAGTCGGCAAAGGCAGGCCTTCGATAGTCTGTTTGTCAATCGGGAAGTCGGAGACCCAACCTGGCTACTGTCACTTTGTCGGCTTGCTTACAATCGATAAAGGCGCATGTTCGATATTCGACCCCTCGATCGGTTTTGATGTGCGAATAATCCCAATTTCTCGACTTGTTGACACTTTCTCGGGCGACGCGATCTTCCTTGGATCGCGCGATCCTCATTGGATTCTAAGCCCAATGATGCTCCTTGCAGTTTGTTTCTGTCTTGGATCACTTTATTTGATCGTTCGGCTTAGGAGCCTGGGAGCCACCAAATGAAGCGCTTCAAGTTGCCAGCAATGGTCGTCGTCGCCTTAGCTGTTTGCTCTGGGATGGTCGTCTTATTTGGGCGTCCATTTATTGGAGTGCGACCGAACTCGGACCATCTTGGAATCATGATTGACGTAACTACATGCGATCTCGGAACGATTGTTCCAATGAAGAATCCGATGGTTTCTCATACTTTCCGCGGGACAAACAAGTCACCAATAGCTCACAAGCTGTCGCTCCTGAGGAAAAGTTGCGGCTGCTTGCTGCTAGAATTCCCAGACGTCGTCCCCCCGGAGTCCGACTTTGAAGTCCACGTCCGAGCGGAGACTCGCCGATTGCAGGGCCATGATGGGGCACTTATCATTCTGTCAACGTCGGACGAAACTCTTCCAACCATTGACCTGACGTTTCGGTTTTCGATCCTTCCGGAGTTGCGAATTGTTCCACCCGCGCTTACATTCATCAATGTTCCTATCGGCAAGCCGCTAGAAAAGGATATCCAGATAGTTGTTCCGACGGCGTTAGAGGACAGGAAAATCACGCTGAAAGCGCAGAACGCGGCGGTCGACATTAAGCCACTCGATACGACGTTGGCCACGGACTCAATTCACGGAACAGGCTTCACTTGCTGTCATTTCAAAGTTCGAATTGAACTTTCGGAAAAAGAGTCGCGTGATAAACTGCAATTCTCTGATTGGATTCTTTGCGAAAGTGACTTGCTTCCTACAGGCTCGAAGTATGTTCCGATCGAAATAGTCCATTCTCGGCACGAATTCTTAAACGGGCCCATGTCAGTAATCGTGAACGATTCACAAAAGGTCAGCTTCAAGGTGTGGAGTACGGATGGGAGATTATTCGAAATAGAGAGAATTGGGTGTGATTCAGATAGGGTTTGCGTGGCGTTGCTGAGCAAAGGCGATCTCAATGTGCACGAGTTAGTTGTTACATCGGGCGACAGAAGCAATTTGAAGACCGTTGAGCTTGACCGGATTCATGTCGAGGTTTTTGCCAGAGGTTCAACGAGACCATTTCGAGTGGAGGTCCTATGTCTCCATCAAAGGTAATGAAACGCATCGGATTCACACTTCTAGAGTTGCTCGTTGTAATAGCAATTATTGCAATTCTAGTGGGACTCCTAATTCCTGCTGTTCAAAAAGTACGTGAAGCTGCCGCGAGAATGCAATGTCAGAACAACATGAAACAGCTGGCGTTGGCTGTCCACGGATTTCACGATTCCGTAAGACATTTGCCCGTCAACTCGCTCGTGGGCACCAACTACGGCCCACACAAGCCGAACTGGAGCTGGCTCGCGCGAGTTCTGCCGTATTTGGAGCAAGCCGCTTTGCATGATACTGCCCGGATTAGCATAAACACGCTCTATCAAAGCCGGGAACAGGCTAAAGCGGTCGTGGCCGTGTTTCTTTGCCCCAGCGACAACGCGGGCGGCCCGCGGCCGGACGCGGCGGACCTGGGCGTCTGGAACCCGCCCTTTATGGAGGCGGGACCGACCAACTACAAAGGCGTTTCCGGCGCTAACTGGGCCTGGGGCGAAAAACGCTGGCACAACATCGGCGTCAACGGCGAATGGGACGCCTTCACCCGCGGCGACGGCCTGTTCTATCGCTCCGACTACTTGCACAAGAAGAACTTGCTCGCCATTACCGACGGCACGAGCAACACCTTCATGATTGGCGAGGACGTTCCTGAAAAAACCAAATGGTGCTCGTGGCCCTATGCGAACAACGCGGTCGGCACCTGCGCCATCGCGCCCAACGCCCGGCGGCTCGACGGCAAGGACTACGATCCCTGGGACTGGGAAAACAACTATTCCTTCCGCAGCCGGCATCCGGGCGGCTTGCATTTCGCGTTCGCCGACGGCTCGGTGCGTTTCGTTCACGATTCCATCGCATTGCAGACGTATCGGGCAATGGCCACAATCCAAGGCGGCGAAGTGGTCTCGCATCCGTGATGATCCCTCGCTAGCGCGTCGGGCTCGTGTTCGCGCATCGGCCAATTATTGGATGTTGAAAGTCCGAGATGAATGACGACGTGGAACTCACGGTGCTCATGCCGTGCCTGGACGAGGCCCGGACGGTCGGCGCCTGTGTTGCCAAAGCACGGGGCGCCCTGGCCGAATTGGCCGTGGCCGGGGAAGTGGTCGTCGCGGACAACGGCAGCGGCGACGGTTCGCAAAAAATCGCGGCGTCGGAAGGCGCACGGGTCATCGCGGTCGAGCGACGCGGCTACGGCAGCGCCTTACAGGCGGGCATTCGTGCCGCGCGCGGCCGGTATATCATCATGGGCGACGCGGATGATTCTTACGACTTCCGCGCGTTTTGGCCGTTCTTGGAGCGCTTGCGCGCCGGACAGGATCTTGTGCTTGGTAATCGCTTCAAGGGCGGCATCCGGCCCGGCGCGATGCCGTGGCTGCACCGCTACGTCGGCAATCCGCTCTTGAGCGGCATCCTTCGAGTGCTCTTCCGCGCGTCCGTGGGCGACGCGCACTGCGGCTTGCGCGGCTTTCGCCGCGACGCCATTTTGAGCTTGAGCCTTGAATCGTCCGGGATGGAGTTCGCGAGCGAAATGATCGTCAAGGCCGTTTTGCACGGCCTCAAAATCAGCGAAGTCCCCGTGGTGCTTTATCCGGACGGACGCAATCGCCGGCCGCACTTACGCAGCTTTCGCGACGGCTGCCGTCACCTTGCGCTTTTGTGCTCGACCCGGATCGCCGCGTACGGCAGTGCCTTTTGAATGGGACAGGAGCGGAATCCTATCCTACGAGCGCGGGGCGATGTGCTATGCGCTACCTCGATCGATTGCTGCAACGCTGGCGCGCGGGCGTCGCGCGGCCCTGGATTCCGGCCGGGGCGCGGGTGCTGGACATCGGCTGCCATCAGGGCGAGTTTCTGGAAGCTGCTGGAAACCAGATCGGCCCCAGCGTCGGCTTGGACCCGCGCGCCGTGCCGCGCTTCAACGGGCACTATCGAATCGAAGCCGAGCGATTTGCTATTCGTCTTCCCTTTGACAATGCGTCATTCGACGCCGTCGTCCTGCTCGCCACGTTGGAGCACATTAAGGATAAGCAAGAACTTGCCAGCGAGTGTTATCGAATCCTGCGGCCCGCCGGGCGCGTGGTCCTGACCGTGCCAAGTCCCGCGGTGGACCAAATCGTTACTGCGCTGTGCTGGCTCCGGTTGGCCGACGGCATGTGCCTGGACGAGCATCATGGCTTTGATGCCAGCCAGACACGAACTCTGTTCGAAAACGTGGGGTTTAAATTGGCGCACACAGCACGATTTCAGCTGCGATTGAATAACTTGTTTGTCTTCTGCAAATAGTTCTCAACGTTTTTCCGTCGCCAATCGGCGTTTCTTCTCGCGATCGTCCATGCCGCCAGAAGCACGGGCGCGAAACTTACTCATCATACACTCGGAATAGGACGCACCAAGCACGCAAAATCCGCTGCGCTCCGCGCTTTCCCAAATGGAAAAGTTCCTCCACAAACACGCCATCAGCCGATAAGTGGCGCAAGCGATGCGGGACGCTTTGGACCTTGCCGTACAGCCAAAACACCGCGCTTGGGCAACTAATTCCGATATGAAAAGTATTTGCTTTTGGAGAAAGTAGTCATGCCGTTTGCCGCAAAGTTTTTACCAGCAACCGGTTAGGAAAATGCCCCATTTGCGATTCGCGTTGACACAACAAGGAGGCCCGTTATAATCGTCATCGTCGGCAAGATTGGTAAGTCCTCTCGGCGGTTGCTGTCGGCGAATCCTTCGTGAAGAACGCAAGAAACCACGAAGAACGACAGCCACGGCAAGCGGGAGGATGAGGCCGACCGACGCACGGAACGAACGAGGCAAAAATCAAGGATGATTTCGGTTCGCCGCCTTCTTTCGGGAAGATGGACGGCGGGCTGGATTAGCGTGTCTGGCGCCCGCGCCAGCCAAGGGGTGGAGAACCCATGAAGACCGTTTTCACGACCGGCGAAGCCGCCAAAATCTGCAAGGTGTCGCAACAAACCATCATCCGCTGCTTCGATAACGGGCAGCTCAAAGGCTTCCGGGTGCCAGGCTCCCGGTTCCGCCGCATCCCCCGCGAGATGCTGTACAAGTTCATGAAGGACAACGGCATCCCCACCGACGCCCTGGAAAGCGGCAAACGCAAGATTCTGCTGGTGGACGACGACACCGAGTTGGTGGAGCTCATGACCAAGGTGCTGGAAGAGGACGGCCGCTTCGAGGTGCGCGTCGCCAACACCGGTTTCGACGCCGGCATGATGGTCAAGGAATACCGGCCCGACCTCATCGTGCTCGACGTCATGCTGCCGGACATCAACGGTAAGGAAGTGTGCCACCGGGTCCGCAGCGACAACACGCTGGAAGACGTGAGGATTTTGTGCATTAGCGGCATGATTGAAGACGACAAGATTCAGGATCTGCGTCTGGCCGGCGCCGACGAATTCCTGCACAAGCCCTTTGAGATTGAAGATCTGATTAACCGAATGTGCGGCTTGCTGGAAATCGAGTCAATGGACGCCGCGACAGCCTGAACAGTGTGACGGGCGACCTGCGACCAGTAACGGGAGGATGTTCTCGTTGCTGGTTGCACGTTGTTCTGCACCGGTCCCTGGACACATCTCCGATGAAGCCGCTGGGCGAAGCCGCTGTTGAATTGCCCTGGCTGGCCCCGTGCGCGGATGCTTTGGTCGCCCTGACCAGGCAAGCCGGCGCGGCTTGGCCGGCGGTCCGCTTCGATCCTGGCTGCGTATTACTCTTGGCCCGCGCTCGTGTGGGGCAGGCTTTCCAGCCTGCCATTGCGCTCGGGCAGACACGAATGTCCGCCCCACCAGACCGTATTGATTCTTCCGAATCAACTACCGCCGCCCTCGAACTCGCGGTGCGGCTGCTCACGCCGGGGTCGAGCCACTTCGTGAATTGGAGCCGATCCGGTCCTGATCTTGTCTATCAATCCTGTCTGCGCCAGGCAGGCCTCGCGCAATCTCTCGCGGAACAAACAGGCGTCTGCGAACCCACACACGCTTGGACGGCTGGTCTGCTCGCCGGACTGGGCTGGCTGGCTGTTTGCACCATCGAACCACAGCGGATTGCCGACGATGTCGAGCGCGTACGCGCTTTGCATCGTAGTAGGCACACTCCGTGTGCCGTTGCGCCCGAACGGCACACGGAGTGTGCCTACTACTTAGGCTGGAGCATGGAGCCTGCGGCGCTGGTGCGACGCCTGGCCAGGCGCTGGCAATTGCCGCAATGGCTTACCGGCGTGATCGGCAATCTGGGTTTGCCGCCGCAAGTCGCCTGTCAACTGAATGTGGACCCACAGCTATTGCAAATCGTTCAGCTGGCGGTTGCCTGCGTACAGCGGCGCGGCATGGGCTTGGGCATCGCCATCGGCGCCAGTTGGGATGAATTGCATAGCTCGCTCCAGCTCACCGAGGCGGACGTTGAAGACTGCTGGGCTCGCAGTCAAACTCTATTGCCGCCGGTCAGTTGGCAGTCCCCCTGGGACCATCCTTACTTGCTCGATCTGTTGCATCTTGCCTTGGAGAATCGCCGTCTCGCCGACCGCTCGGCCTGGGAACGATTGCAGCGCGAAGTCGATTGCTTGCACGAGGCCTTGCACGACCAACGCACTCACGAGCACCAACGGCTCGCCGAAAAGAAGCTCGCGGCACTGGCGGAGTTCGCCGCCGGCGCCGGACACGAAATCAACAATCCCCTTGCGGTCATTTCCGGGCAGGCGCAATACGTGCTCAAGCAATTGCACATGGCCGAAATCACGCTGGCCGAGGACGCGCTGGTCGGCACGGGTTTGGAGCACCTGAAATCGAAAATCACCAAGTCGCTGCAGGCTGTCATCAACCAAACGCAGCGGATTCACCAGGTGCTGACCGACATGATGCAGTTCGCCCGGCCGACCCCGCCCAATACGCAGGCCACGCCCGTCGGACCGCTCCTGCGCGATACGCTGGCTCATCTGGAAGGGTTGGCCGTAGAGCGCCAGGTGCGGCTGCAACATACGACGCCGCCGGAGCATTGGGGCGTGCAGGCCGATGCGGCCCAGGTGAAGACCGCGCTCACCGGACTGGTGCGCAACGCAATTGAGGCGGCCCCGGCGGAGGGAATCGCCGAGCTGCGCGTGGAAAACGGCGACGGCTTCATGAAATTCGTGGTGGAAGACAGCGGGCCCGGCCCGAGCGCCACAACCGTGGAGCATCTGTTCGATCCGTTTTACTCCGGGCGCGACGCCGGCCGCGGCCGCGGCATGGGACTGCCGACCGCCTGGCGGCTGGCCCGGCAACTGGGCGGCGACGTGGTCTTCGCAGGCCACGCTTTGGGACGCACACGTTTCGTTTTGTCGCTGCCCGCCGTCGACATGCCCTTGGCGTCGGCCTTCGCCCACCCCAACGGCAACGGCCAACCGCATCCCACCATCACGGAAGAGGCGGATGCAACCATCTTCGCAGAATGAGCCCGTGGGGCAGGCATTCTTGCCTGCCGGGGCAGACAGGAATGTCCGCCCCACTAGCGAAGCGGCGCTCGCCGAAAGACTGGAACGCGGGGAGCTGGTCGCTTATGCGCCGTGCCCGTTCGCATTGCCGAACGCCGACGAGCGTGCCTTTCTCTATCAGCAAAAGCTGCGCACTTCCAAGAAGAACATTGCCTTCAATCCAAAGAGCGGGCGGCTCACCGGCTTCCAGGTTCAATCCACGCAGCGGGCTGCCAGGCTAAACAGTATCCTGGCCGACTTCTCGCAAAACGCAACGACATGGCTGGCAGGCGCGCTGCCTCGCTACGCATCGTGCTGGAGGCCGGACCGGGCGACGTACAGGCCCGAAGAGGAAGCCACGCGCAAGCTGCGGCTCACGGCGCGCAACGATCTTTTGCACATCGACGCCTTTCCTTCACGGCCGAGCGGCGGCTGGCGGATTCTGCGCCTTTACGTCAACATCCATCCCACTGCGTCGCGCGTATGGGCCACTTCGGAGACTTTTGGGAAACTGTTCGAACAATACGGCGTCGCGGCGGGACTGCCGCACGCATTCACCGAAGGCTGGACTGTGCGCCTGCAAGAAGGATTACTGCGTTTGTTTCAACCCGCAAAGTCAAATCGCTCAGACTACGATCGCTTCATGCTGCGGTTCCACCATTTCTTGAAGACGAGCGACCATTTCCAGGAACGGGCCCCGCGCAAACTCTGGCATTTCGCGCCGGGAACTGCTTGGCTCGCATTCACGGACGCGCTCAGCCACGCCGATTTGCGCGGCCGCTACGCGCTGGAGCATTCCTTTTTCATTTCACCGGACGCGCTTAGCCACCCGGAAATCGCACCCGCGGCGATTCTGCAAAAGGCTTGCGGAATGCCGGTCCTTCCCAGTGCGGCGTGAACTCGTCTTTTACCTAGCCATTGAGAATCCACATAATCTCAAACTAGCCACTTGACAAGCGCCCCCCCCGCGCGGGTACCATGGTAGGCCAGTTGCCCGTCAGAACGAGATTTCGCGAGTGGCGGTTCAAATCACCTCAAGCAAATGGAGAGGTCGCCATGGTCATGCAACTCTTTCGACGTTTGAAAACACTCTTCGTTGACACCCAGGGACGCGCTCCATCCACGCGTCGTTCAATGCGGCACCGATACCGCGCCATGTTGGAAGTGCTGGAGGATCGCACGGTGCCGGCTCCGATGCTAGTAAATACTACGGCCGATACTCCGGACGCTGACCTTACAGACGGCATTGCTCGCGATGCCATGGGGCTAACGTCACTGCGAGCAGCCATACAACAAGGTAATCTCTCGACACTTGAAAGCGTTATCATCAATTTTGATGTCGGACCGAACGCTGTCATAACTCTAAACACCGTCCTGCCCACCCTTGATCGAAACTTCGACATTCGAGGACCCGGCGCGGAGGCTCTGACGGTGGAGCGCAACGCCAATGCCGTGACAGCTTTTCGTGTGTTTAGAATCAACGTACAGACGACAGTCATTATCAGTGGCATTACGATTGCCAACGGCAAGGCGACTGCAATGCAGGATGGTCTTGGTGGTGGCATTCTCAATTTAGGAGGCAACGTTAGCCTGACTAACGTGGTACTCCACAACAATGAAGCAGGGGACGCTGGTGGTGCAATTGCAACTGGTGGGGGAAACCTCACGGTCAGAAATTGTCAAATGTATGCCAATCAGTGTCCCCTCGGAGGTGGAGGTGCGATTTTTAATCTGGGGGAATGTTTGATTACCGACGGTACCTATATCTACGAGAACACAGCGAAAGAAGGTGGGGGGATATTCAACGCGAGTTCCGGGCAGCTCACGATGTCAGGACAGACGCATGTGGACAGTAACGGGGCGACAGATTTCGGTGGAGGAATCTATAACTCAGGTCAATTGACGGTTTCCAACTCTGTACTTGGAAGTAACTTTGTTACCGAAGGCCACGGAGGCGGATTCTATAGCAAAGCTGGAGAATCTACATTCACAAACGTTAGCTTCTTTGCTAATTCCGCGTGGGGAGAGAATGAAAACGGCAAAGGCGGCGGGCTCTATGTTTCGGGTGGAAGTACGACTTTGGGGACCGGTTGCATACTTGCGGACAACATTTGTTCATCTCCCGGCGGAGGCGCCGGCGCTTATCAGCACGCTGCGGGCGAGTTGGTGGTGACGGATTGGGACGAGATTATCGATGAGGTCATTTTTGAACCGACTTAATGCTGATTAGATTTGCTGTTGAAAGGTTGCAGTCATGACACATAACAGCACCGCTTGGAAGTGGCTCGTTACGGCTTTGGTTTTTTCGCAGTTGCATGATGAAGAAACTATTTCCCGGAAGATTAAACAACTTGGCAGCGAGAGTTTCCAGGAGCGCGAAGCGGCCACGAAATGGCTTTGGAATTGCCCAGAAGCCGAGGCGAGTTTGCAAAAAGCTCTAACAACGGCAGATCTTGAAGTCGCCAGGCGTGTAAATCTCATTCTCGATGAGTTTCAGCGCCTGAAGCTCAAAGACCTGCAAGCGGCGATTAAGCAAGGCAGCCTGGATCGGGCCATTTGGCTTCTAGCGAAATGGCCTAAAGGCAAACAGGAGGATGCAGTTTGGGAGATTGCCAAAGATCTTGCGACGAAGTTCATGGAGCTTCACAAAAAGGAAGGGGCAGATTACACAGGCGGAGGATTCTCAAAAGAGCCGATTGTCCCTGTGGTGATCAGCGCCGAGAGAATCTGGCACTGCGTAAAAGGGCCGCGCGCCTTCGTCTTCATGCGCGCGGGGAAAGTCAGTTTCAACGACGCTGATTCACTGAACATTCGGATCATCTGCGCCTCCGACTCCGTGGGTATTGGCGGATCAATTCTCTCGCGCAACTTTGTATTCGCCGGCGGACCGGTAGAGCTCAACGGCACGACCTTCATCAATCATATTGTCGTCAGTTATGGCAAGGTCGAGCTGTACGGCGACATGAATAATTCGCTAATCATCGCGCGCGACAACATCCTTCTTCAAGGTCGTGTTTCCAACTCACGCATCATTAGCGCGAAGTCCGTGTTTTACGAGAAGAGCATGGCATCCAATTGCGTCATCACGGAAAACGAGTCCCACCCGCTCGGCTATGTCCGGTTCGGCGATGTCCCTCGGAAAGGTCCGGCCGTGCCGCCAAAGAGCGATCCAGCGAAAAAGTAATTGTGTAGAGAGGCGAGTGTAGTAAGCTCGTTGCTTCGGATTGGCTTCCGGAGCGAATCATGGCCGCGCGCTGGCTCGACAACGTGGGCGCCGGGCTCAAGTATCTGGGCGAAGGCTTCCTCCAGATCCTCTATCCCAAAACCTGCTGGTTGTGCGGTGAGACCTTTGCCGGCGACAGCGTGACGCTTTGCCAGGATTGCCAACAAAAGCTAGCCCGCGATCCGTTTCCGCATTGTCCGCGCTGCGCCAACACTGTCGGACCGTTTGTGGACTTGTCTGCAGGCTGCACGCGCTGCCGCGAAAAGTCATTCGTCATTGAGCGGGCGTT
>JAKEFD010000321.1 GCA_022616245.1 Gemmataceae bacterium | reverse complement strand
CAAGCAGTTTGGAAAACGCGAATTTGATGGACTTTGCTCGACTGTGCCACTTCTAATAGGATGAAGCTTTCCAAGTCCGACACCTTGGGCTGACGTCTGCGGGGACTGGGGATCATGTCCTTTCGTCTGTTCATTTATTACTGCGCGCTATGCGGCGGCTGGGCGGCGTTATTCGGGTGGTTGCTGGGTCGCGTTGCTTCGCCGGGCAACCCGCTTGGCCGCGACGGCATTCGCGGCATGATGCTCGGCATCGCGGTTGCTCTGGGTCTGAGCCTCGTCGATTGCCTGTGGAACCTATCGCTGCGGCAAATCGGCGTCATCTTCATGCGCGTCGGTGTCGCCATCCTCGTCGGCGGCGTCGGCGGCCTTTTGGGCGGACTCATCGGCAATTTGCTGTTCAGCGTCTCGCCCATCTTTTTCGTTTTCGGCTGGACGCTTACGGGGTTGCTCATCGGCGCGTCCATTGGCATGTTCGAGTTTCTGTCGAGCGTCATTAATCAGAAAAACCTTGTCGGCTCGCGCAAGAAACTGGTCAAATGTCTTTTAGGCGGCACCGCGGGCGGCATCTTGGGGGGTGTTCTCGCCCTGCTCTTGCGTCTGCTCTGGCTCAAGATCGCCGCCAACGCCGATTTCAATTGGCTGTGGAGCCCGACCGCCATGGGCTTTGTCGCCTTGGGCATGTGCATCGGCCTTCTCGTCGGCCTGGCACAGGTTATCCTGAAAGAAGCGTGGGTCCGCGTCGAAGCAGGCTTTCGCACGGGCCGCGAGATGATCATCTCGAAAGAGCGCACGACGATTGGCCGAGCGGAAAAAAGCGACATCGCGCTGTTCGGCGACGCCGGCGTGGAAAAGCTGCACGCCAACATTGTGCTCGAGAACGGCCGCTATGTGCTCGAAGACGCAACCACGCCGGGCGGCACCTATGTGAATGACCAGCGCGTGAATGGAAGGGTCTATCTTCGTTCCGGTGACTTGATCCGCGTGGGCCGAAGCGTGCTGCGGTTTTTTGAGCGGCGAAGGCAGCGCTGAAAACAGCAATGGCGACGGATTTCAGTATCTTTGCTTGAATCCCTTCCTGCACAGTGCTACTGTCATTTTCAGGTTGGTGCTACTCGCGGAGGCCTTGCTATGAAACGCTTACTTTCGGCACTTTATTCTTTCTGCCTTGCCGGCGGGATTTGGTACGCCGGAACTCCAGCCGCCACAAGTCAAGAAAAAGCAAGCGAACAATTCTACAAAGCCCAAAACGAATTGGCCAAGCGCTGGAACGGAGCATCATTGCATGCGACCGCGTCAATCGCCAAAGGAAAGGATGGGCAAGAACTCCACATTCACTGGTCGATTGATTACAACGGCCCGCGCCTACCGTTCACAATCCTTGAACCCAGTCTAACGCGTCCGATCGGCATTCAGACCACGGTCTGGTTTTTTGCGGAGTTCAAGGACGGAAAGCGTTATCCGTTTCTAATCTCGGCGCCCACGCCGTCACATTCCTTAATCCTGCGTGGCCCTCATGGATCCTTTGTTACAGTAGAAAAAGGGAAGAAGGCCGCCGGAACACTTGTCTTGCCATTGGCAAGGATCAAAGAGACGTATCAACACAAACACGGTGATTACTCGATCGAATCGCCTGTGCTGCGATTTCAACTCCAGCATGCTCCGAAGGAGCGGGGGCAGAACGCCGACTTGGATGCCTGGACAGGTCAATTACATAGTAAAGTCGTGCGCGTGCCTATCAAGCACTGGTAAGACGCTTTCCATTCCCACCAAAAAATGAAAGGATTGTTACATGCGCACTAGAAAACAAAGGACGTTAAAGCCCAATTTAGAACTACTGGAAAACCGCCTTGCGCCGATTGGTGACTTGCCTGGGCCAGTTACCATGCCCGCTGGAACTGCGTATCATGTCACAAACTTTATGGACAATACGGCGAAGCGCTAACTTCACACTTCCATGCAGGACTGCCGGCGTGGAAAAGCTGCACGCCAACATCGTGCTCGAAAACGGCCGCTACGTGCTCGAAGACGCGACCACGCCGGGCGGCACGTACGTCAACGACCAGCGCGTGAATGGGCGCGCGTATTTGCGGTCACGTGACTTGATCCGGATTGGTCGAAGCGTACTGCGGTTTTTCGAGAGGCAGAAGCGAACCTGAAAACCGAATGCCGGCAGTTCTCTGCTTGAAACCGTTGCCCATCAGTGCTACTGTCGCTTTCAGATTGGGGAAAGTCTCGGAGGCTCACTCATGATTCGTTTTCTATTGGCCCTTTGCATTTTCTATGTCGGCGCCGCGACTTGGCACGCGGCGACGCCATTCGTGAACGGACAGGAAAAAGCAAGCGAAGAGTTTTTCAAACGTTGTGACGAACAAGCCAAGCGCTGGAACGGAGCATTATTGCTAGCGACCGCCTCAATCGCCAAAGGAAAGGATGGACAAGAACTGCACATTCACTGGTCGATTGACTACAATGGTCCACGCCCGCCGTTCACTATCCTGGAGCCCAGCCTAGCACGACCGATTAGCAGTCAAACCACCGTCAGGTATTACGCGGAGTTCAAGGACGGAAAGCGTTATCCCTTCCAAATTGCGGCACCGTCGCCGCTAGGCTTCAGTATCCCTCAACCAGGCTGGTTTGTCACCGCGGAAAAAGGAGAGAAGGCATCCGGGACTCTGGTTCTATCGCTGGCGAGAATCAAGGAAAGGTATCAGTTCAAACACGGTGATTACGCGATCGAGTCGCCCGTGTTGCGATTTCAATTGGAGCATACTCCTAGCGCACGAGGACAAAACGGTCACTTGGACGCATGGACAGGACAGTTGTTTAGCAAAGTTGTGTTAGTGCCGATCAAAAACCGGTAATCTCGGTTCCGTTGGTCTATCTCTAATGCCTGAGTCATGGCAGCAAAGGAGTCTCGAATGCGCACTCGAAAACCAAATCGCTACAATCCGAGGTTAGAACGATTGGAGGACCGGCTTGCGCTAATTGGGGATTTGTCTTGGCCAGTGACAATGCCTGCAGGTACGCCTTACCACATCACAAATATCTATGGTCAATACGGCGAAGCGCTAACTTCACACTTCCATGCAGGACTTGACATAGTGAGTCCGGTCGGGCGAGAAATCACTGCTATCGAAGGAGGGACGGTGCGGGCGGTTCACGATGACCCGATTATCCCGGATGCCGGTTTTATCTCGATCGACTCAGGTGGGGAAATTGGTTGGAATTATCTTCACATGAGAATTGGCAACAACCCAGCCACCGGAGCTTTATGGACCATTAATAACACAGTGACCCCAGGGCAAGTTCTTGGGACGACTGTAGCCAGGTCACAGCCGGACGGTTATCCCAATCACCTCCATATAGAACGAGGCGGTGGGCAGGATCCCTATCAGGCGACGCTTGGTGATCCTTTCACCGGTGTGAGACGGCCAGTTCAAGATCCACTTAGAGACTTGACGAATACAGGTGGACGCCATGACGAAGTGGATCCAACCGTCGCAGACATAAAGTTTCGCCTTGCTGCCGATGATACCAATGGTGCAATCGAGGATCCTGGGAGTGACGGCCTAGACGTGGTGGAAACGCCGACGACTACCCATCACTACTTTGCCTCAACAACTCCGCGCGGAAGTCTGATCGTCGGCGAAAGGACAGTCACTTTCGATTTCAATCTTAATCAAGCGACCGGGAGTGCAAAAATCGACATTCTGGCCGACGCCTGGGATAAATTTAAGCCGACTGGAGAAAAGATCGGTGTTAAGACCGTGAATTTCAGCATCACGGGACAAAAGTGGGGCGACAGCACCGGAAACGTCAACTCGTTCTATTTTGGACTTGAGTTTCTGGACCATGTGCCTCCTCTCCCGCCGCCCGCGCCGCAATTCCCTGGTCACAATCATTTTGCACTTGGTAATTTCAGTCTGGTGCGCACTGTTTATGAGAACGACCGCACCGCTGATTCGCTCGACCTGCGCGACTACTGGTACATCGTAACGAACACAGACGGTCAAAACACCATTGTCACACAGGCAGATCGGGATCGGTATTGGAATTCTAAGGTCGGAGACGGACTAGGCTGGAACAATAACGGAGTCGGAGTGGAAGCGCCCAACAACGCGCAATCGGAATTCAAAGATGATTTTTACAACATTCGAGTTTGGGTATTGGACGAGCACCAGCGCATGGGCGAGCGAACTGTAACAGTTCTCTTGGACAATTGGGAGCAGTTCATACAAGCGCAAGTTGATCTGGCAACTTCCTGGATTGAGATTCCGTTTGGCGGTAACTTCGCCGCGAATCAGACTCTCCCTATCTACGCTGCTAATCTCGGTGGTGATCCCGTGGACGGGTTGGTACTCCAGCCAGCTTGGTTTCAAGGGAATGCAACCACAAATGCCAATGGCGGAGTGAATTTTTTCACCTTTGGTCCAGTTCCAGAAGGAACCTATCGTGTGATCGCTGATTACAACCAAAATGGGGTCTACGACGAGAGACTAGATGCATTTTCTTGGGTCACCGTTGTGGCTTCTTTTGGTCCCGGCGGAAGTGCATCAGGGATGCTTCCGACTGATGCGCCATCTGAGTCGGCGAAGGAAAACAGTGATTGGTTTCAAGTGGCGAGTGCGTTCTCAACCAGACATGTCGCAATGTTGTTGAATCCAACAAGTTCATTTGACAGTGGTAGAAGTAACGCGTCAATTTGGGATGACGGCTTCCCAGAAGAACGAATCCAAAGCCAGTGGGAGGCCAATTCTGAATTGGCATCACTTTTGGCTTCAGACTCGCGACCTGACGCGTTCTTATTTCCGTTGGCGGTTTCAGAAGTCGACTTTATGAGCTTGCTTAGTGGCGAAGTCCTTTGAGCTTCACGGCCGTTTAGATTCTAAAGCAACGCAATCTAGCTCGGAAGGGTTTTCATGCCTCAAGTTCTTCGCTGTCCCCATTGTCAGAAATCGATGCAAGTCCCGGACAACGCGTCCGGCAAGACGGTGCGTTGTCCCTCGTGCCAGAAGCCGTTTCAGGTGCCGGGCAGCGCTGCGCCGCCTGTCGCCGCTCCCCCCGCCGCCCGCCCGCCCGCGCCCGGCCCGACCGGCAACGGCGCGCGCGTACAAGCTATGCCTGCCGCGCCGCCTGCACCGGCCACGCCGGCCAACTGCCCCGCGTGCGGCGCAACCCTCCTCGAGGGCGCCGTGTCTTGCATGGATTGCGGCTATCTGGTGCAGGCTGAAGCAGCCGCCGCCGAGGCCGAGGGACCACCTAACCTTTGCGCCAACCCGGCATGCGGCGTCGCCAATCCGCCCGGCGAGCGCAATTGCCAGCGCTGTGCTTCGCCCTTGCCCATCGCCGGCGGCACGCTGCTCCATGGCCGTTATCGCCTCGACAAGCTTCTCAAGATGGGCGGCTTCGGCGCGGTCTACAAAGCCACCGACACCAAGCAAAACAATCGCGAAGTCGCCATCAAGGACATGATCGGCAACGACCCGCAGGAATTTGCCATTCGCCTCAACTTCTTCCGCCGCGAAGCGGAAATCCTGCGCTCACTGGACACCGTGCCCATCGTGCCCAAGATGTACGACTTCATTCACCAAGGGCAAACCGCGCATCTGGTCATGGAGTTCATTCGCGGCAAGGACATGCTCGACATTCTGGAAGCCAATGCCAACAAGCCGTTTCCGCTGCCGTTGGTGGTCGAATGGGGCAAGAGCATCTGCGATGTGCTCGCGACCATGCACAATCAACAGCCGCCGGTCATCCATCGCGATTTGAAACCGGACAATATCATGCTTTTGGAGGACCAGCGCTCCATCAAGATGATCGATTTCGGCACAGCCCGCGACTTGGGCCGAACCGTCAAGGAGCGCATGGCCGGCAAAACCCGCGTGTACACCGAGGGCTACGCGCCGCCCGAGCAGATCGTCGGCAAGCCCGAAGCGCGCAGCGACCTGTTCGCGTTGGCCGCCACGCTGTTTCATCTGGCGACGGGCAAGGCGCCGGAAGGCTTTTACACTGCCAAGGAACTGGAAGGACAGCTTGCCGATCCCAAGTCGCCCCTGCCGCCACAGTTTCGCTGGTTTTATGAGTTGATCAAGATAAACCTTTCGGAAGATATCAACGATCGCTATTTTTCAGCCAGAGAGATCAAAGGCGACTTGGAAAAACAGCGTGTGACCAAGGAAGTCTCCTGTCCCAAGTGCAAGACTGTCAACAAAGTGCGCACGCCCTACTGCACCAAGTGCGCGGAAGCGCTGACCGATCCAACCGCGCCTTGCGCCATGTGCGGCAAATTCAACCGCATGGGCAGCCGCTGTTGCATCCATTGCGGCAATAGACTCCGGTAGGAATGACCATGAGCGATACACCCAAGGGCGGCTTATGGGCCCGCGTGCTCGGCATGTCCTCCGAAGAAGAGGAAAAAGCCCCGGCGCAGGCTGCCGGCAACGCGACCGACGAAGCGCCGCTCTCAAGCAAAGAGACGGAAATGAAAGTGGACAATCTCGCGGTGGAGCTGGAAGATGCACGCGACGAGGCGGAAAGCGTCGTCGCCATGCCGGATGCGGCGGAAGATATTTCAGAGGCTCCGACGGAAGTCTTGCGCGGTCCGCCCCCGGAAGAGGCGAAGCCGCCTTCCCCTCCGGATGTTCCGGAAGAGATCGAGCCAGCGCCGCCGGCGATGCCCCAGGCGTGTCCGGGTTGCGGCGCCGCGCGCAAGCCCGCTGCCACGTTCTGCGATGATTGCGGTTTGATGTTCTCCATGAATTCGGCCCCGGTTGCTGCCGCCGGGAACACGAACGCCACGCCGGTCCCGGCAGCCTCGCGAGTCCCCACCATGGCCAACGTCCGGATCAAAGATCGCTACGAAGTCCGAGATTTGCTCAGTGAGCGCGACAATGTTTGTCGCTATCGCGGCCTGGACCATGGGAGCACCCCGCCCAAGCCAGTCGTAGTCGTCTGGGCGGCGCAGGCGGGAGGCGGCGACCCGGTGTTTGAAGACTTGCCCGTCGCTTCCGTCGATGAAGAAGAGATACTGCCGGGTTTCGACGATGCGCCGACGGTGAAGATGGCGATGCCGGTGGCCGCCGTGGGCGATGAGGCATGGCCGAGTCTTGCCTGGGAAAAAGCGGTTCTCGGCAAGGTGAAACATCCGTCGTTGCCCGCCGTGCTCGATTTCTTTCAGGAGAACAACTTCGAGTTTCTGATTCTGGAAGCGCCGCAAGGCCGCGCGCTATGGGACGCCTGGGACGACGATGATGCGGACGCCGCCCGCCGCTATGGCTGGCTCACGCAGATCGCCCAGGCGATGCACGCCTTGCAACAAGCCGGCGCGCTCCTAGAGGCGATTCGCCCGGAGCTTGTGGTCGTGGGCGCCAACAAGCAAGCGCTCATCGCGGATGTATCGGAGCTTTTGCCGCTGCCGTTACCGCCCAGCCCGCCGATCAAGGCCACGCATTACACCGCCCCGGAGCTCATCCTCAATCCGCACCAGGCCGACGCCCGCGCCGGTCTATACAGTTTCGGCGCGATGCTATATTCGTTGGAATACCTGCATCACTCCTTGGAAGATAAAGATTTCGAGCGCCAGTTCGTGCCGCTGCAGATCACCGAGCGCTATCCGGACGTGCATCCCTTTTTCCTGCGCCTTGTCAACAAGACTTTCGTCCGTGATCCCAACACGCGTTTCCCCAGCGACGAAGCACAAAAGACCGATCCCAGCGGCTTCGGCGAATTGATACGCACTTTGGAAGTCGCGCGCCGCTCGTTCGACAACGTCCGCCTGGAAATCTCTTCCTGGACCACCACCGGCATGGTCCGCACCGGCAACGAGGACGCTTTCGCTTTTCTGCACGGCGTCGAATCGCGCCAGGATGATTTACACGAATACGCCCTGGTGCTCTTGTGCGACGGCATGGGCGGCTACGAAGCGGGTGAAGTGGCGGCAGCCATGGCCATCGCCGAAATGCGCAGATTCTTATTGCAGCAGCCGCAATTCTCCGGATTGGCGGGTAAGGACCCGCCGCCGACGTTGTTCGAGCCAAAAGTGTACCAGGACCTCGTGCTCGCTGCCTTGCGGGCGGCCAACAAGGAAGTCTACACACAGTCGCGCACGCCCGGCGGCAAGGGTAAACGCGGCATGGGCTGCACGGCCGAATGCGTCTACATCGATCCGCGCAATCTCGTTGTCGGCCACGTCGGCGACAGCCGCACGTATCATCTCACTCAAGGCCGCCTCATCCAGCTCACGCGCGACCAGACGCTGGTCAATCGGCTGGTGGAATTGGGCCAGCTCAGCGCCGACGAAGCGGAAAATCATCCACGCAAGAACGAATTGCAGCAAGCCGTTGGCGGCCAGCCCGACGTGGCGCCCGGTATCTACCACGCGCGCCTGCGGCGCGGCGACTGGGTGCTGGTTTGTTCGGACGGCTTGACCAATCACGTGCCGTCTTCGGACTTGGAGAAAATGCTCACGCGCGAAACGGCCTACTCCGCCGAGGAAGCCGCGCGCCGGCTGCTCAACCTGGCGAACCTGCGCGGCGCCACGGACAACGCGACACTTGTGGTGATTCGGGCGACCTAGCTGGCGGCGTCGAGTTATGAACCGGAACAATCATCGTCATTATGGGCCTACCCTAGTTTCCAGAAGCTCGTCATTTCTATCAGGCCGCCAAACAACGGCTTCAAGATGCGCGAGTTCTATTCAAGTTCCAGCGGCATACGGGAGCAATCTACCTCGCAGGATACGCTGTAGAATGCATTCTGAAGGCTCTTGTCCTAGATCTCCTCGCCGATAAAGCACGCCAAAAAATGCTGAACAGTTTTCGTGGCGTCAAAGCACACGATTTTCGTTGGCTCCGAATGCAATACTTGGATTCGGGTGGGCTACCATTTTCGACGGCGATTGCACGAAGCTTCTCGCAAGTGGTAAAATGGACAACAAGTGTTCGATATCAAGCTGCTTCGGCCAAGAAACAAACGGCCTCAGTTTTTCTTGAGGCGACCACAAGCCTATTGGCATGGGCAGATGGGAGAATGTAGGATGGCTCGCCGTAATCACAATCCGGATGTCGATGTTGCGGCAATCCTTGACTTGTTACAGAGTTACAAGAAAGTACATCGCGCGGCGCGCATTGATGTACAAAGAGAAAACAACGTCTCGATTCGCATTCGTGTGGTCGATTCTGACTTGCAAGGTGTGGATGAAATCAAGCGAGACGAACTAATATGGCGACTGTTGGAAAAGCTTCCCGAAGACGTTGCTTCTCAGATAACACTTGTATTGCCGCTTACGCCGAGTGAATTGAAAAAGTCTTGGGCAAATTGGGAGTTTGACGAACCGATTTCAGAAATTGAGGCCAGCTGGTCTTTGTGAACGGCGAAATACCTCACCTGGAAACTTTCTGCAAAGCCGCGGAGCTCTTGAACTTCACGGCCGCCGCGGAAGCGTTGTCGCTCACCCAAGCCGCCGTCAGTCAGCGCATCCGCGCGCTCGAGGACGACGTGGGCGTCTCCCTGTTCGACCGGCAATCGGGCCGCGTTTTTCTCTCCGCCCAGGGTCAAATTCTTAACGAGTTCGCGCAGAGGATTCTGCAACTGCATCGCCAGGCACGCGCCGCCTTGGGGCAATCGCTGCCGGAAGTCGAAGGCGAGCTGCGGCTGGCCGCCAGCACGGTGCCCGCCGAGCACTTGTTGCCCGCACTGTTGCAAAGCTTGCAAAAGCGCTTTCCCAAGATCCATGTCGCCGCCACGGTCGGTGACAGCGATGCCGTGCTGCTTTGGCTGGAAACAGGTAAAGTCAGTCTCGCTCTGGTGGGCCGGCCGGGAGCAGCGGCCTGGGCCGATTCCAAACCGTTCGCACGCGATCACCTGGTGCTCGTCCTGCCGCCCGAGCATCAACTCGCGAAACGGGCCAAGATTCGATTGGAGGATTTGGCCGGCGAGTCGCTGATCTTGCGTGAAAAGGGTTCCGCGTCGCGCGCCTGCTTCGAAGCAGGCCTGGACGCCAGAGGCAGAAAGCTTGACGAATTGCGTGTATCGTTGGAACTGGGGAGCAACGAAGCGATCAAGGAAGCCGTGCTGCGCGGCGCCGGCCTCGCCTTCTTGTCCGCCTTCACCGTGCGCCACGACTCCGAAACGGGCCGGCTCGTGTCACTGACCATTGCCGATCTGGAACTAACGCGTGACCTCTATGTCGTCACCGATCGCCGCCGGGTCTTGCCGCCGCCCGCGCGCGCCTTCCTCGAGGTGGTCGAGAGCGGTCCCTTCGCGCGGGCCTGACGCGCGTTTAGGTATCGCGCTCGCGGCCGGCCCGCTTCGAAATGAGCGCGAAACGTAAACGGTCGATTCAGTCCGTAAGAGTTTCGGATAAATATCTTTGTACCAGTTCCGCCAGCACTTCCGGATGCGAGAATTGCGGCAGGTGCCCGCAGTTTTCAATCTCGGCGCGCAGGACGCGCGGTAGTCCTCTTAATAGTTCTTGCTCGCATTGCTTGCCAACTAACGGGTCACGGTCCCCGACGACGAGCAGCACCGGCTGCCGTATCTCGCCCAGGATGGGCCGTAAATCGACGCGATGCAGCAACATGGCACGATATGCGACTGCCGCCATCGGCGGGTCGCCGCAGCGCTCCAGAAAGTACTGCCAGAACTCCGGTCCCCGATCCAGAAACGGGCTGCGGTGAGAATGCTCGAGCACCTGCGCGCGCCAGGGCAACGCGCTCATGTCCCACGGCCAGTAGCGCCCGAAACAGGCCAGCGGGATCTCCGCGCGCCGCAAAGGCCGCCGCGCGAATCCGCCTTGCAGTATCGCCGTCGAGAACAAATCAGGCCTCGTATGCAATGCAGCAAGCGCAATGGTCGAGCCGAAGGAGGAACCGAAAAGCGCCGTTTGTCCAAGTCCTAAATACTCGACCAGCGCGAGGTGATCTTGTACCAAATCGCAATGGCGATAGCGTCCAAGCCGAGCGCCGTCGCCGTGGCCTTCCGGCAAATCATAGGCGATGCAGCGAAAAAGCTCCGATAGTCGCGCGATCGGTAGTACAAACGACAACGCGTCGTCGCACAGACCCGGAATGAACACAAGCGGCGGTCCATGACCCCAGACGTAAAACGAACAGCGATAGCGCCCGGTGTCGAATACGTCGCGTCTGGCTTCGCGCTGGAACCGTTCCAGAACATCCGGCAAGTCCAGCCGTGTGCCACAAGTTGGACCGGCGGCCGCCGAAGAGTTGCGCACCGGACAGGAATTGTTCGAAGTAATTGAAGGCAAAAGCGCGGTCATTATTGGGTGCGTCTAGGCTGCAAGGACGAGGTAAGCACTTCGTTCCGGCTGATGCCTTTTTCCAAACCTGCAAGCGCCCGAAGGAATCACCGAACCAGAATTCTATCGCACGACGGTTTCCGGCAACAGTCCATCGGCCACCCTTCGCACTCTACTCAAATAGCTGCAGCCGCGCCCCATTGCCGCTCGGCTTTTTCCCCTCCAGCTCATCCCAATCGACAAGCTGAATCGGCGGCGGCAAGACGCGGACCAGCGTGGCGCGTTTGACGGCTTCGAAACCCTTGCCGGCGCGGCTCGCGGTTTCGTGCCGGCCGGTGTACTCCAGCACTTTGCCGCCGGAGGTTTCCACTTGCAGCATGTCGCTCGCCTTGGCGATGAGCGCGCCGCCCAAGCAGATGTCGTCATCGGCCAGCTTGATGCCGATGACGCCTTTGCCCACGCCGGACAGGATATTGATCTCGTTCAATGGGAAATGCAGCACATGGCCGTCGCGCGACGCCAGCCACAGGGACTTTTCGTCCTTGAGCACACAGGCCAGGACCACGCGGTCGCCCTCGTTCAGCTTGACATAACGCCGGCCCAGCTTGTTCGACTCGGTGCGGTAGGCGGCCAGCGGGGCGCGCAGCGTCAGTCCCAGTTCGGTGACGGCCAAGAGATACGGGCCGGGCGGATCTTGTTTGGTCTCGGGCTTGGTGTGAGCGGGGACGAAGCGTTCGTCGGTGGTGACTGCGGCGATGATCTTCGCGCCTTCGTCGAGCTTGAAGAATTTGGCGACGGGTTCGCCATAGCCGGAGCTGGCGGGGACTTCATTAATGCGCATGGTGAAGGCCGCGCCGTCGTCGGCGAAGAAGACAACGTGGTCTAGCGTGCTGCCGGGCGCGACGGCAAGAACGGCGTCGCCCTCGCGAACGCGCGTCCCTTCGACCGAAGCCAGCCGGCCGACGCGCTTGATCCAGCCGTCACGCGTCAGGACGACGTTGGTGTTTTCCTTGACGATGTAGGATTCCGCGCTGAACTCGGGCGTCTCTTCGCCCATGGCCAGCGAGGTGCGGCGTCGGCCGCCGTACTTCTCGCCGAGCGCTTTGAGCTCGCTCTTGACGACGCCCCAAAGCTTGCGCGTCGAGCCCAGGAGGTCTTCGATCTCTTCCGCCTGCTTTTTCTTCTCGCGCAGCTCGTCGAGGATGCGCTTTATTTCCAGTTGCGCCAACCGATAGAGCTGGGCGTCGAGGATGGCTTCCACCTGGATTTCATCGAGGCGGAAGACTTGCATCAGCTTTTCGGCGGCGTCGGCTTTGCCGTCGGAATTGCGGATGATCTTGATTGCGCGATCGAGATCGTTGAAGACGATCTTGAAGCCTTGCAGGATGTGGATGCGCTTCCGAAGCTGCTCCAATTCATATTCGAAGCGTTTGCGGACGGTCTCCAGACGGAAATCGAGGAAGTGCCGCAGGATTTCCTTCAATCCCAGGCGCTGCGGCTGCGGTTTGCCGTCGTCGCCGGGCACCAGGCAGGTGAGGTTGACGGGAAAGTTCTCTTGCAGGGCGGTGTGCTTGTAGAGATACGCCATCACCATTTCCGGGTCGGCGTCCGGCTTGATGTCGAGCACAATACGCAGGCCGACTTTCTCGTTGGACTCGTTCGTCAGGCCCGTGAGCAACGGCAATTTGCGCGTCTCGATGATCTCGCCGATCACGCCTTCCAGGTTGCCTTTGTTGACGCCGAACGGGATCGACGTGATGGCGATCTGCCTTTTCTTGCCGTGCTCTTCCAGCTTCCATTCGGCTTGCACGCGGATGCTGCCCTGGCCGTCTTCGTAGGTCTTGCGCAGCGTGCGCCGGTCGGTGACGATCTTGCCGCCCAGGGGGAAGTCGGGACCTTTGAGCTTGTCGAGCAAGTTGGCGGTGCTGGCGTCGCGGTCATCGATCAATAGCACGCAGGCGTCGATCACGTCGCTCAGGTTGTGCGGCGGAATGTTGGTGGCCATGCCGACCGCGATGCCCGCCGAGCCGTTGACGAGCAGGTTGGGGAATTGCGCTGGCAGGACGACGGGCTCTTGAGTCTCCGCGTTATAGGTGGGCCGCATCTCGACGGTGCGTTGCCGCAGTTCGGCTAGCAAGTGGTCGGCGATGGCGGTCAGCTTGGCTTCGGTGTAGCGGTAGGCGGCTGGGGCGTCGCCGTCGTACGAGCCGAAATTGCCCTGCCCGTCGACGAGCCGTTCACGCATGATCCAGCTCTGCGCGAGACGCACCAGGGCGTCGTAGGCTGCTTCGTTTCCGTGCGGATGGAATTTACCCGTCACCTCGCCAATGATGCGGGCGCACTTAGCAGGCCGGCGGTCGGCATGGAGGGTCAATTCGTTGAACATGGCAAAGAGAATGCGGCGCTGCACGGGCTTGAGGCCATCGCGCACGTCGGGCAAGGCGCGGGAAGTGATGACCGAGAGGGCGTAAGTGAGATAGCGTCGCCGGGTTTCTTCGACGATGGACGCGGGATGAATGGTTTCCGCCATGAACGAATCGCTCCGCAAACCAACTTCCTGTTGGGTTTCGATGCATTGTAGCAACGCGCGGACTAACGGAGAGATGGAATTGCTTCGTTGACGACCCAACTCGACGAAAAATCAAGTTTGCACCATTCGATGCCCTGAGTCGAGTTGGCCAAATCGTGACTTTTCTCATCGCCTGTTTTCGTGTGGACAGTTTCCTGCAATTGAGGATGTCGGAAGTGGCACGCACGGCTCGTTAGTGCCACAATTTTGCACCAGGTGGCACTGACGGGAGAATTGTCATAAACCGTTTATTATAAAGAGATTACAAATCTAAAAAACCTCGTCAGTGCGGCACCTTCTCAATTGCGGTGTTTAGCCATCGAAACCGGTTGACGATTGGTAACTGGAAGGGGGGGGGTGTGGGTGTGTCGCGCGACCAATCCCACAACTTTCTTGCCCTGAAACAAGTTACGGCAACGGAAAGGTCGCGCGGGTCTGTCATGAATCTGGTCGCTTGGGCCAAGTGTCAACCGCAAACAACGGTCGATGGGCTGGAGCCTTAGGCTTGAGGCTCGATGCCAAAATCGCGGATGGTGAACAGGGGACGAAAATTAAACTGCCCGAGCGCTTGCCGGGCCCCTTCCAGCCGGTCGACGATGCACACGACCGCCGCCACCTGGGCGCCGGCTTTCTCGATTTCCGCGACCGCTTGCAGCACGGAGCCGCCGGTGGTTAACACATCGTCCAGCACGGCCACGCGCATGCCGGGCTTCAAGACGCCCTCGATGCGTTCCTGGCTGCCGTGCTCCTTCGGTTTCTTGCGGACGAAGAAGCCTTCGAGCCTGCGCCCGGCCTGGTGAAAGCGCTGGGCCAACACGGCGGCCATTGGAATCGCGCCCACCTCCAAGCCTCCAGCGGCGTCGATTTCGAGATCTCTGGTCTGCTCCCAAAGCGCTTCGCCCAAGAGCCAAACCGCTTCGGAATAGAAAATCGCTTTCTTGCTGTTGATGTAATAGGTGCTCTCTTTGCCCGACGCGAGCGTGAACTTGCCGAACATCACCGCGCGTTCCTTGAACACTTTCAAAAGTCGGGAGCGTGCTTCGGTCATGGTGTTAGTCTCCGGTCATCAGACCTTTCTTCTTCGCCATTTTATACAGCTTGACAGTTTCGAGTTCGGACTGTGTCGTAAGGTCGATTTCGCTATCATTGGGGCAGTTTAAGGACGATGAAAGAAGGATGCCACATCCACGGAGGGTCCCATGAGCCAAGGTCCGCGCGGCACGCTTTCGACGTTGGCGGCGCTGGTGTTCGGTATCGCCGCCGGGGCGACATTGCTGTGGTATGTCGCCAACGGTCCCCTCAAGGATACGGAATGGGCACGCTACGCGCAGCATCCCGTCGAGCACGCCGAGGTCATCCTATTCACATGCGCCCTGTGCGTGCTCCTGACCAAGCTGGGCGGCGTCGTCCGGGAACGAGCGGCGCTGCGGCGCGAGCTGTTGCCCCCTTGGGACGGCAAGGCGATGCCCGCGGCGCAAGCCGGCAAGCTGCGCGAAACTCTTGCGAGCAAGCCGCGCCGCATCCAGCGCTCCGCGGCAGGCCGGCGCGTTGCCGGCGTTCTCGACTTCGTCCAGAAGCGCGGCGCCGCCCACGAGCTCGACGATCAACTCCGCACGCTTTCCGATAATGACGCGCTCGCCCAGGAAAGCAGTTACTCGCTTTTGCGCTTCATCACCTGGGCCATTCCCATCCTGGGCTTCTTGGGCACGGTTCTTGGCATCACCGAAGCGATTTACGGCGTCACGCCCGAAGTTCTCGAGAAATCGCTGGACCGCGTCACCGGCGGCCTGGCCACAGCCTTTGACACGACGGCGTTGGCCCTGTTTCTCACCATGATCCTCATGTTCTTCGCCTACGTGATCGAAAAGCTCGAGCTCAACGTGCTCGCCGGCGTGGATGCTTATATCGAAAGCGAGCTGGCCCATCGCTTCGAGCGCGGCGGACCGGACAGCGCTCAGTTCATCGATGCGCTCCGGCAGAACACCGGCGTCCTGTTGGCCGCGACCGAGAAAATGATGAGTCAGCAAACAGCAATCTGGATGGACAGCATGCGCAAGGCAGAAAGCACCTGGGCCCAGACCGGCGCTCAGATGCGAACAGAATTTGCTGCCACGCTGCAAGACGCTTTAGCGACAACTTTGAGCCAGCACAGCCAGCGCTTGGCCCAATTTGAGGAGAAAATTCTGGCCCGGCAGCAAGAGCTGATCCAGGGCATCGCGAAGTCCGCCGACTCGCTACGGCAGCAAACCGAGCTCATGGCCCTCTTGCAAGACGGCGAAGCTAACCTGGTGCGCATGCAGGAATCGTTGAATCAAAATGTCGCTGCCCTGGCGCAGATCGGCGCCTTCGAGCAAGCCGTGTATAGCTTGAACGCCGCCATTCACTTGCTGACGGCCAAGCTGCAGACGCCGGCCACGGTGCCGATTGCGGTCAAGAAGGCGGCGTAAAGTGCGGAACACTAGCCCGACGCGCTAGCGAGGGCGAACGGATCCCTCGCTGAGTGTGAATCCTTTTGCAATGATTCTGCCAGGAATTCCTGGAATGAACCGATGTCCGCAGCGGCGACACGCTGCGCCGCCCTCGCTAGCGCGTCGGGCTAGTGTGCCACCGAGGTGATGCGTGAGAAGAACACGCCACAAGCTGCAGGTTTCGACCTTTCCGTTCCTGGCCGTCCTGTTGGGCGCCATGGGGGCGCTCATTCTGCTTCTTTTGGTCATGGATCGGCGAGCCAAGATCGTGGCCCGCAACAAGGCGCTCGAAGCACACGCGGCCAAGCAGGCGCTGGCCCTCGATCACCAAAAGCAAGCAGCGGACGACGAGCACAAGAAGTCCGAGTGGGAAAGTAAACGCCGTGAATTACACGAGCTGCTCTTGAGCCAGGAACGGGAGTGGAGCAAGCACCTGGGCGCATTGCAAAGCGAGCTGTCCAAATTGCTGGGTCAGGAAAAGACGGAGCAAGAGGCGGCCATCGCCTTGCAAAAGCGCCTGGCTGCCGAAGAGGTGCAATGGCACGCGAAGAAAAAGCAACTGGACGAATTGACCAGCCGGCTGGCGCAGGCAGATCGCCAAAGTTCCAAAGCCCAGGAGGACCTGGCGCGGTTGGCGCAGGAGCTCGATCTATTGGAGAAGACGCTGCGTAATCGCAAGGCGCAGAAGCACGACGAAAAAGAGGTTTATTCCCTCGTGCCCTATCGCGGCAAGCACGGCGACGACCGCAAGCCGATCTATGTCGAATGCACGCTCGAAGGAGTCATCTTCCATCCCAATCGGCAAGTGCACAGCGCGCTGGGTTTCGATGTGGCGGCGTTTCGCAAGGAAGTGCAAAACCGCGGCGCCAAGCTCGTACGTGAGAAGCGCGCGTTCGATGTGTCCGATCTGGCGCCGACGCCCCCCGATCCGCACAATCCCTACGTGCTTTTCTTGGTCCGGCCCGAAGGCATCGAAAGCTATTACCAGGCAACCTCCGCGTTGCGCGGTTTTGAACTGGACTTCGGCTACGAATTCATCGACGCCGCCTGGATGCTTGATTTCTCCACAGACGTCGTCGGCCAAGCGAGCCCGACGCCCAAGCAACGGACTGGGCCCAGCACGAGCCCGACGCGCGAGCAAGGGAGTGTGCCCGCACCACCGCGTGGGAAGGGCGTCGGGGACGAGAGGGCAGGCCCGATCACGGCAAAGCCCGGCACTACCGGACTTCCGAGCGTTCCGACAACGAGCACCGTGATGCCCTTCGATTTGCCGTGGCGGGCGTCCGGGGGGAACGGACCGAAGTCGCCCGCGCTCGCCGACGTGAAATCACACACGACAAAGTCCGAGCCGCGCCCGTCAGGAAGCGGAGTGAAGCCACAACCGTCCGTCGTCCCCAACCCTTCGCCCACGCAAAAAGGCACCGGAGCACCACCGCCGCGTCTTTTGCCTGCGGATTTGGCACAGAGCGCGCAACCAACGCTGCAGCAACGAAACCCGACTGCGACAAGCCCGACGGCCAAGGGTGATGAAAAATCGCCGACCGGTGAAGAAAGCTCTCCCCTGGAATCGCGCATTGGTCCGCGCCAACCTCCCGTGCCGCCGGCCTTGGGCAAACTGCTGGGCAACCGCGACTACCTTATTACGATCGAGTGCTTTGAATCAACATCGCAACTGATTCCTGGCGGCCAGGTGTTTAACGCGGCAGGAGGAGCGCATCAGGCCGCGCACAATCAGGCGCTGGTGCGGGCAGTTGTCGGCCTGGTCAACCAGAGACAAGCCACGGTCCGGCCGGGAGAAGCGTCCTATCGGCCGGTGCTGCGTTTTCGCGTGCACCCCGAAGGCCGCCGCACCTACTTTCGGGTGTATCCGTTGTTCGAGAATATGGGCTATCCGATGTTTCGCGAGAATCTGGAAAACTGATGGGAGATTGGAGCATTTGAACCACAGTGACACAGAGGCACAGAGAAGACAAGAAATCAAGATTGAAGATGTGACAATGAATGCCGCTTCTCTTTCTTACTAGTTCAATCTTTGTTCTTCGTTGCATACTTTGTGATTTCTCTGTGCTCTGTGTCTCTGTGGTTCATCCTTAACACCGCAATCGACCATGTATCGTCGCCGCCGACCAAAACGCGAGCCGATCGTCTTTGGCTTCGACTCCTTCCTAGACATCGTTGCCAATGTGATCGGCATCATTATCCGCCTGATCCTCGTGACCTGGGTGGGCGCCCGCTCTTACCACGCCGCCATGGAGTGGGTCGATCCGCAGACGCACACAAGCCCGATGCACACGAGCCCGACGCGCGAGCGAGGGACTCCCAAGATCAGCGACGATCCACTTCACTCCCAGGTTGAAACTACCAAGTCGGCGGCGGAGGCGGTCCGCGCTCGGCTTCTCGAACAGTTGCGCCGGCTCGAGCTGGCCAAGACAACGACGACCAAAACGCAAGCGTCGGTTGCCCAGCTCCGGACGGAAGCACTGAAACTCGACAACGAGCGCAAGGAATTGGAAGACAGCTTGGAGGCCAAGGAATCGGTTTCCCAGACTGCGACGCAGTCTATGAAGCAGTTGGAAGAGCGCAGCCAGGCCTTGATCAAGGAAATGCAAGCCCTGGAGAAATCGCCGCTCAAGAAGAAAGAGCTGCGTTATCACACGCCGGTAAGTCGCGTTGTGCAAGCCGAGGAAGTTTTCTTCGAGTGCCGCGGCGGCAAGGTGACCTTCATCGACATGCCCGCGTTCCTGCATGAGGTGCGCCGCGACATGCAAGACATCAGCGAATTGCTGCAAAAGGAACCCAAGATCACGCGCACGACCGCCGCGGTCGGCCCCTTCCGTCTGCGTTACACGTTCGAGCGCGAGCAAGGCATCCTGAGCGCGCCCGGCGGCGGCTTTCGCTATGGCCTGTCCGGTTGGACCGTGGAGCCGGTGACGAGCCAGCGCGGCGAGGACCAGGAGGCGGCGCTCAAGCCGAATTCGCAATTCCGCCGGATGGCCGACGCGCTGGACCCCAATCAATCCGTGGCGACGATTTGGGTTTATCCGGACAGCTTCGAATTATTTCGCCGGCTCCGCGATTTCCTGTACGAGCGCGACATCGAGGTGGCGGGCCGGCCGCTGCCTTATGGGGCGGACATCGCGGGCTCGCGCAAAGGGACGAGGTCGCGCGGACAATAAGCGTCACGATCCTCGCTGATTCGACCGTTCGAATTCTGCACCTTCCCAGAGCTCGCAAAACTTGTCCTTAACGAATGGATTCAATTGATCACCAAAATCGCGCGGCAGATTCAGCGTAAAAATGAGTTGCTGAACGTCGGCAATGTCCTTGACTCTGCCTGGTGAGGTCATTCCTGAGGCCAGTTTAAGATTGATCAATTCCGGTAGACGCAAAACGCGGATGCCGTCAATCTCCGTCGCGACATCGGTTGGTTCAGGGAAGGCGATGGATTTTGGCTTTCCGTCTCCGGGATAATCGCCGGTTACAAGAAACTCGATGCGGACGCCGTGCTCCACATCGCGCAGATGTTTACTGCCTGAAAACGGTGGAACGTAGCCCAAGCCTTCCAGTTTAAGGTGAATCTCCGCCAAGTCCTTTCTCGTGACAAGTAAATCTACATCTTCCGTAAATCGTCGAAAGCCGTGCAAAAACATCGCCAGGCCGCCGACCAACGCATATGCAATGCCAAGTTCTTCCAGCCGTTTGGTGATTTTCCTAAGCGCTTTGTGGACGGCACTTTCCTTTTCGAAATGCATGCTTCCCTCCAGAAGCGCCCAGGAAATGTCGCGGTCGAGTTTTTGTTCGTAGGTCAGCATGATTCGCCTCGTCCTTGATTACATCGCTTCCTGTCGGGTGGGTCAAGCCAGGCTCAATACCCCGCCACTTTGCCGCTCAATCTTCTGTCCGCGGCGCCGACGTAGCCGCCGGTGCGCGGATTGATCCAGATGGTGTGCGCGTCGCCTTGCTTGGCTTGCGGAATTACTTTGTGGCCCAACGCGCGCAGAGCCTCGACCGTTTGCGGATGCTTCTTTGCGTCTTCCAGTTTCACTTCGTCCGGAAACCACTGGTGATGAAGCCGGGGCGCTTGCACCGCTTCTTCCACGCTCAGCTCGTAATCGACGACGTTGACGATCACCTGGAGCACGGTGTTGATGATGGTGCGGCCCCCGGGGCTGCCGGTGACAAGCAAAAGTTTGCCGTCCTTGGCCACGACTGCCGGCGTTTGCGAGCTGAGCATGCGCTTGCCGGGGGCGATGAGGTTGGGGTCTGTGCCGATGACGCCGGTTTTGGTCGTGATGCCGGGCCGCCAGTTGAAGTCCATCATCTCGTTGTTGAGCAAGAAGCCCGCGCCTTTGACCACGACCTTGCTGCCGTAGCTGTGCTCCAGGGTGTAGGTGTTCGCCACTGCCAAGCTGTCTTTGTCAATCACCGAGAAATGTGTGGTGCTGTCACCCTCGTCGCCGAGCGCGATGTCTATGGCCAGTTCCGCGCTCGGCGTCGCTTTTTTTAGGTCGATGCTATGGGCGAGCTTCTTGGCGTATTCCTTGCTTGTCAAGAAGTCGGGAATCTTGACGAACGTGGGATCGCCGAGGTAGCGTGCCCGGTCGACGTAGGCGCGGCGCATGGCTTCGATTATGAGATGGAGCGCATCCGGAGAAGCGCGGCCCTTGGCTCTAAGGTCGAAGTTTTCCAAAGTATTGAGCATTTGGCAGAGAGCGACGCCGCCGGAACTGGGTGGCGGCGGGCCATAGATGTCGTAGCCGCGATAGGTGGTGTGGATCGGCTTGCGCAGAATCGCCTGATAGTTTTGCAAATCTTCTTTCGTGATGAGACCGTTGCCCGCCTTCATTTCCGCGACGATCTCGTCCGCGATCCGTCCTTTGTAGAACGCGTCCGGACCTTCATGCGCGATGAGCCGCAGTGTTTTGGCCAGATCGGGCTGCACGAGGCGGTCGCCCGCGCGCCATTTTTGTTTCTCGGGATGGCCAAAAACGCGCTGCATTTCCAACCAGTCTTTACTCTCGGCGATGATTTTGTTGAGCGAGTTGGCATGAAAGTTGTCAAGGACGAAGCCCTTTTCCGCGAGTTCGACCGCGGGCAGGACCAGAGTTTTCCAAGGGAGTTTGCCGAACTTCTGGTGCGCCAGCCCCAAGCCGCGGACCGTGCAGGGAACGCCGACCACGCGGCAGCCGAAGCGGCTGTCGCCCTTTTTGAACATGGTCTTAGTAGCGGCGGCGGGAGCGGTCTCGCGATAGTCAATGACGACAGGTTCGCCCTTGGGAGAATAGATGAGCATGAAGCCGCCGCCGCCGATGTTGCCCGCTTGCGGGTGCGTGACCGCCAGCGCGAACGCCGTGGCGACGGCGGCATCGACGGCGTTGCCTCCTTGCTTCAGCACGGAGAGTCCCACATCCGATCCTGGCGCAGATACGGAAACGACTACGCCGTTTTGGTATTCCTGGCCCGCGACGGCAGTAGTCCAAAGGAAAAGGAAGGCCAGGGACAGGAATTTTGGCTTCATAAGATAGTCCTAGACGCGTGGCGGCTGGTGCTGTTGCCGTTGAGATTGTGGCTTGATTACTTCACCTTGGCAAGAGACGTACGTGGAAATCAAATGGCACGATGTCGATCCCCAATCGGGTAAGCGCCGCTATCTGTGCGCGTGGCGCTTCGCGGGCGAGTGGCGCTTCAAATGGAAGCTCGTGCGGCGCGGCGACTGGACGAAGGGATTGGAACCGACCCGCGCGATGTGGGAGCATGTACTGGACAGCCTGCAGCGCCGCTATCGCCGACGCGAAGGAGTGGAGGATGAAGACATTGAACAGGTGGAAAAGATTCTGAAGGAAATCATCCGGAGGGAAGAAATCCAACGATAAACCGTTTACGTTTTGCGCTCGCAGCGCGCGTAGCCGCGACGAGGTAGGTAGCGAGCGCGAAACGTAAACGGTGGCTGATCCATTTCTCAACCCATACCATCACAGCATGAGCTTCGATCCAGCCAAAGACATCCGTGTGATTCTGGAGCCGACGGTGTATCTTTTGGGCCGGCAGGTCGTCGATGATGCCGCGCTGGATAAGTTCCTCGCCGATCACGGCGTCACCTGGGAAACCGACACGGAGATTGCCGGAGAGCATCTGGTGGAAACCGCGGGCCGGGTTTGCTACATGTCCTTCGCGAAACCCCGGCCCGGCGGCAACAAGGCGTATATCGAGCACATCCTCGAAGT
>JAKEFD010000320.1 GCA_022616245.1 Gemmataceae bacterium | reverse complement strand
GGAATCAGGGGTCAGGAATCAGGGGTCAGGAATCAGGGGTCAGGAATCAGGGGTCAGGAATCAGGGGTCAGGAATCAGGGGTCAGGAATCAGGGGTCAGGCGCACAAGTTGATTGTAAGTCAATCGGGGCGGGAAGACCAATCGGGAATCCGCTTGCGTTTCGCGCTCGATGTATCCTGCAGCGCGGCACCGTGTCACGCGAGCGCGAAACGTAAACGACGGAAACTAATCCACCAGCGCGCTCGCTTTTGGTATCCAGCCCATTTCGCCGGTAGAGAATTGAATTTGCAGCCAGTTGCCGCGCTCGTGCAGCAGCCGCGCTTCCATGCCGCGCGCGAGGACCGGCAAGTCGGGGTGACGCGCATAGGAGGGGCCGTTGCCTTTGAGGAATGGTGTTCTGTCCTCGACGACGACCACCATGGGAAAGCGCTCTTCGAACGAGGCGCGGTCGTGTTGATGCCAAAGGATGGCGGCCAGGAGCAAGCCGCACAGAAGAAAAAAGCTGCCGCGCATCCCGTTTGTCCGCTGCCGATGCATGAACCAAGCGGTCCATTGCCAAAGCGCGACGCCGTAACACAGAAGGGCGGCCAGTAGTATTGGATATGGCGGCAAGCGGCGCAGCCACGAAGGCAGCGCTTCGGGGGCGCCCGTGTCGCCAAAGGAATACTGCACCTGGGCGCGCGCGTATTCGAGATTGTCGCCAAGTCGCTGGTCGTTGGGGTCGAGACGGAGTCCGCGGCGATAGGCCAGAATCGCCTCGGGCAATTGATTGCCCAGAAAGGCTGCGTTGCCCCAATTGAGGAAGAAGGCGGGCTTCCGAGGAGACTCGAGGAAGCGGCCTTCCTGATAGCCGCGCCAGACGCCTTCGTAATGGCGAGCGGCGCGCTGGAAGTGGTTTTGCGCGTACTTGCCCTGGCGCTGCGCGACGACGCCACGCTCGAATTCCTCGTGGGCCATGTCCAGCAAGGTCACATAATGAGGCGGACGCAGCTCCCGGTTCCACGGCCAAGGAAAGCCCATGCCCAGCACCGTTAACACGAGCCCGACGCGCGAGCAAGGGTTCGACAATAGCATTAACGCACCGCGCACGGGGCAGCCTCCAGAAGTTGGATGATCCGGATGGCGTCGTCGCGCTGCGTGGCGTTTGCCGCATTCTTCGGCCCGAAGCGCTGGGCGTCGCATTGCTCAAAGAATTCCGCGCAGGTGCGCACCGTCGCCTTGTCCGCGCCCAGGCGGCGCAGAAAACGCGACACTTCCGCGGGTGTCGGCTCGTTCGCGGGCAGGTCGAAGCGCTGACGCAAGAACTCGCTGACCGCGGCGCGTGTGTGCTCCACCGGCACGGATTCCTTCTCCAAAACGGCCAGAGCAGTTTGCGCCGCCCGGCTGCGCAAATTGCGCCGCGCTTCCTGGATGCTCGGATGCCGCCGACGCCAGCGCCGATACCAAACGAGACACGTCAGCGGCGGCACAGCGACGGCCGCGCCCAAGAGCCAAGTGGGCGGCAACGGCGTCCGTCCGTCCTGGTACACGGCTTCTTCCACCGACGCCATCGAATAAAAACCTGGCGGCGCCGGCACCACTTTCAATTGCAGCTCCGTGAGGGCCTTCTCGGTTTTCTCCGTTACCGTAATGGGAATCTCGTCCGCGAACGAAGTCTGAAACTTTTTCCGATCCGGCGCGAAGTACACAAGACGCAGTCCCGGTATCGCTTTCACGTCCGCGCGCTTCGGCCGAAGCCGGTAGACGAATTCCCAGAGCCCTTTCTCCGGCTGGTGCTTTTCCTTGTCCTCGGCGTCTTCCACATAGAAATCGGCGGTCAACTCGTCTGGAAACAATTGCAGCTTGCCGCGCTGGGGCGGATACTTGACCGCCTGGCCGGCGATGCGCACAGTCAACGTGATGGGCTCTTCCACGCGCACTTTGGCCGGCGTCGCGGATGCGGACAGCGTAAACTTGCCGGCCGCATGGCTGAAGTTCTTCGGCGCAACTGTGGGCAGCGTGAAATCCGTCTGCTGCAAGCCATAAGCGCACAACCAAACAACGCATGAGAACATAAGCACCACTCACCACTCACCACTCACCCACTCACCACTACCAATCCTTCACATTCTCCGGCACGCCCCACGCCTGCCGCCGATAATTGCGCCGCTCCAGCATGATGCGCCGCGCGATCTCCTCCAGATGCGCCTCAGCTTCTTGCTGGGAAAGCGGCACCAGCTCCTTCTGGTCCGGCAGCACCGTCAACGGGCCCACGCCGGCCTTCTTTCCTTGCGACGGGTCCTGGCCATTGCCGGGGTCCTTCGACTCAGGCCCGCCGGCATCCTCCTTGCCCAACGCGTCCTTGCCGCTCTTGCCGTCCTTGGACTTGGCCAGCACTTTCTTGAGGTGCTTGCCTTTGGGCTCCGCTTGATGCTGCTGGTCCTCCGGCCGCGAATCATCCGGATTCGTCTTGAGCCAGAGGTGCCGCGCCAATTCCAGATTGTGCCGGGCGTCGGACCGCAAGCTTGGATCCAGTTTCTCGAATGCAAGACAGTCGCGCAACGATTCGATGGCCCGTTCGACGAGGTAACGGTTCTTGCCTGCCGACTGTTGCAAGAGGGCATTGCCGCGCTGGAAGAGCGCCAAGGCGCGCCGCTCCGGTGGAATGCGGTCGTCCTCCAAACAATGTTGATAGGCAAGTGCAGCGTCGGCGAATTTCAGCGCGCGATACAGTGCAGCGGCTTTGTTGAACGCCACCTGGCCCGGATCGAGCGCCAAGTCCTCCGCCTTTTCGAATTGCTGCACGGCGTTTTCGAACTCGTCCCGATCATACGCCTCTTGTCCCAGGCGCAGCCAGCGCTCCACACCGGGCGGGGCCGCGCTCACAAGGAGGAGCACGACCGGGAAAAACGCCAGGCGCGGCAGCCGGCCGGAAGCGTTGCCGCGCCGGATGCTAAGCAACAGCCACAGAGCGAATAGCGCCAGGGCCGGACCGAGGAACAACGCATAGCGCGGCGTGAAAACTTGCAGTTGGCCGATGCCGCCTTCCTCGTCCAGCGAGGACAGGGGCGCGGCGGCGAGGATGTTGGGCAAGAGTTTTCCCAGCGCCAACGGGTTCGCGTAAGCCGGAAGATAGACGCCGCGCGTGCGCCGCGCGATCTCCTGCAAGTTTATTTCGTTTACCTCACTCAGTACCGGCCTGCCGTTGTGAGTGAGAAAGCCCATTCCCAGCGGAATCCTGCTCGGCGACTTTGGGTCGCCGACGGCAACGACATGCACAGGGACCTTGCGTCGCCGCGCCTCCTCGGCCCCTTCCAGCCATTCTTCATCCTCCGCGGGGTCGTCGCCGTCGGACAGCAGAAAGACGTCGGTTTGCCGCTTCGCGTCGGCGTGCTCCAGCGCAAAGCGCAGCGCGGCGCCCAGGCGCGTTCCGGACGGCAAGCCTTCTTCCGTCTTGGGCCGAACCGCCGTCGGCAATTCGTCCGCGTCGATCTGGTCCAGGGCGAAGAGGAAGTGGTCGTAATCGACGGTCAGCGGAAATGCCAGTGTGGGATGCGCCGCGAACAACACCAAGGCGACGCGTGGTCCGCCTGTCCGGCTTAAGGTTTCAGCCAGATGCCTTAGCGCCCGCGTCGCCAGCACGCGCCGGCTCGGTTGCTCCGCGTCCATGCTGCGGCTCACATCGACCAGCACGAAGACGTCGCGCTGCGTGCTTTGGGCCTCACTTGGCTCTTTGCCCCATTGCGGCCCGGCCATCCCCACAATCAAAAACATCAGGGCAAAATACAGCGCCAGGCCGCGCAAGAAGCGCCGATCGTTGCCGCGCGACAATAAACGACTCGGGAAAAAACCGTTGCCAAAGGTCGCCAGCGCGGCCTGCTTCTTCCTGTAAGCGCGCAGCAATAGCCAGGTGACGAGCGGCAGCAACCCGAGCAGCATCAAGAGCCGGGGATGCGCAAACCAGGTTTCCAACGACGTAATCATCTTCTGGATGAATTCATAGCACCAACCACGGAGAGACAGAAAAACCGATTGCAAATTGCAAATTGCAAATTTTCAATTGCAAATTGAAAAAACAAATCGGCGCCACCAATTTGCAATTTGCAATTTGGTCTTTAGCGCCACTGTGGTTCCTCCCAACTAAGGAATGCGCCGCCATATCGTCGCTTCCAACCCCACCACCATCGTTAGCGATACGAACGCCGCCAGCGCCACCCAAGCGAAGCCCTCGTGGTAGCGGCGAAACTCGAAGCTCTGGATACGATCGCGCTGCAACTGATCGATGCGGGCGCAGGCGGCGGCCAACGCAGCCGCGTCGCGCGCCCGGAAATACTCCCCCTTGCTGATCCGAGCCACCTCTTTCAACGACTGTTCCGCTTTGGCGTTATCTCCAGGTTTAGCAGGCTCGGGGGCTTCCGTGTCGGCATCAAGCGCGTAGATCGGAACGCCCATGTTGCCGGCCAGCTGTGCGGCTTGCCGGGGCGTCAGCGCCGGCGGCGGTACGTTGCTTTCCCCATCGGTCAGGAACAAGATCGCCTTGTGCCGGGTCGGCGCTTTTTGCAGGCTATAAAGCGCCCACGCCAAGGCATCGCCGGGATTGGTTGTCGCTTCCGTCGTGATGCTGCGTGTGTCTTGGGAATCGAGCATCTTAAGAAGAGCCGCATGGTCCAGCGTCAGCGGGCAAACCGTTTCGGGGTGCGTGGCAAACACCACCAAACTGATAAGATCGTTTGGCCTGGGCGGAATCGCCACGCCCCCCGGCCCTTCGCCTCCTGTCGCGAACAATCGAAACATGCGCTTGACGCCGTCGAGCCGGCTCAGGACCTGATCGTCCCAAAAAAAGTCGCGCTCGTTCATGCTGGCGCTGACATCCACGACCATGGCGATGGCGACGCCCTCGGTGGGAATGCGCGTGCCGGGATCGGGCCAACGCGGTCCGGCCAGCGCCAGGACAACTAGAGTCAGCCCGATTGCCCGGAGAGCAATCCCCCAGCGCCGCGCCCTGTCGCTTTTTCCCCTGGGCAGATCCTGCAGCAGCCTGGTGTCGGAGTAGCGCAACCCAGCCCAGCCGCGTCGCCAACGCCATAGCAACAACGGCACAAGCGGCAGCAGCAAGAGCCAAAGCGGTTGAGAAAACTCGGGCATGTCACTCTTTCTTACCAAATCTTGTGCCGAAGCAGAATGAATTGCTGTGTGATCGGGTTGCCAGACAGATCGGATCCATTTCGAGAACGACAGGCGCCATCGACGAAGATTTGTGCAGCGGCGATCAGTTTTTGCTCGCGCAGAGAGAGAGACAACTGCGGAGGCGCAGAGGAACGCAGAGAGAAAAAACGGAACATGCTTTAATCCTTCCGTCTTTTCTCTGCGTTCCTCCGCGCCTCCGCGGTTGAAATCTCTCCAGTTTCATTCGAAACAGACGACGATGTCGCTCCGCGGCGTCATGTCGTATGCGACGCAGATCTCATGGCGCGGCGTGAAAGTGGCCGGCACGAAGAGCGGCACATAGTCGTAGGCCACGCCGGTTTCGTGCCTGGGTGTGTGGCCGCCGGCGACGACGCACTCCACCCAGCGACTCTTGTCCGCCGGCGGAGGACAGGGCCGCGTGGAGGCATCGTAGCGCACACCGCGGCCGCGCACCATCACGCCGAGGTAGTTCACTGCGATTTCGTAGCGCGGGGTCAAGGAAGCAATGACCAGATCGCCTTGCTTCGTCAGGTAGAAGAAGAAGCCGTCGTGATTCACCTCGCCAACGTGCTTTTGCAGCAGTCCGGCGAGGCGCGACCGTTCGGCCTTCAAAGACTGAAAACCAGCAACATCCGGAATCGCGGTCACCTTGGTGATGATCAGTCCGGTGCTGCGCTGCTGCTGCGCCTGCACCTGGCAGCCGAAGAACTCGGACAAAGCGGCCTGCACGGACAGCAATGTTGGCCCGGGCGCGGAAGAGGACATGCTTGCTCCTGGAGGTTTGCGCAACCCCACCTATACAGGTTATGCGGATTTCGGGTCGAAAGCGGACAACAATCGCCGAAAAAGTGAGTGTCCAGCTCGAGTTTGCATTACTATTCCTTTCATGAACCGGCCCAGGAAAAGAGCACTCTGGTCGCTTGTTCTATTCGCTTTGGTCATTGGATTTATTGGCCTCGTTTTCTGGCTAGGCGCGGACGGGCCTGTCAGTCCGGCGGGGTTTCGGCGACTGCAGCCCGGCATGTCGCGCTACGAGGTGCAGTCGATCCTGGTCGTGCAGCCATCGCCCAATGTTCCGCAAAGGTTACGGCCTGGTCCGAATGAGCCACGGTTTCTCCAACAGATCGGCAGCGATGGCCCGGCAAAGTCCGATCATAGTTGGGCGTATTGGGAGAGTCGCGGCTACTTGATTTGCGTTTATATCAGTGACAACGGGCGCGTCGATTCGGCAATCCTCTTCGAGTTTAGAGAACTGTCGCTTTGGCAGAAGCTGCGTCGTTGGCTTACCGGCGGTTGAGCCAATCCCTCGCTCGCGCGTCGGGCTAATGTTAGGAACCGAAAAGGTTTTCTTCGACTTCTTCAAGAAGTGGATGCCATCGGCCGGCAGCGAGCGTGGATAATGTCTGGGACAGCCGGTCGTCCTTGCCGTTTGCGAGCGCGGCAAATAGGCGGTCTATGGCGTCGCTTCGTTGCGCGACT
>JAKEFD010000319.1 GCA_022616245.1 Gemmataceae bacterium | reverse complement strand
TACAGGATGGCGTTGACCAGCGTGGTCAGTTCGAGAAGAGCTTGCCCCGATGTTCGCTCCTCGCTATTGACGACAGCCTTGACCGCGTCGGCGACCTTGGCAAACACGGGCGCTTTGGCCCCGGCCTGCTCGAGCGCGGGGATGAGTTTCTTGAGGCGAAAATCGCCGCTGGCCACCACGCTCCCGGCGATGGCAAGCCGGCGCATTTCGTCATAGACCTGAGTCAATACTGCGATGCTCATAAGATTTATTCCGCCGCTTGCGGCTTCGCGCTGGCTGGTCGTGGGATGAATAGAAATCCACAACCGGCGAGCGCGAAGCCGCAAGCGGCAATCATGGATATCGTCCCACGGCGCGCAGCCGCCGCGCGTACGGAGAATTAGGGCTATGTCCCGGATGTAACGGCCAATTATCGTACGGCTTCACAAAAGACCAGCTCTGTGCGGGCAGTCCAATCTTAATCGGGTTTTGTTCGACGTAACGAATCGTTCGCCAAACTTCGTCCGGATGATCGAGAAACACTTTCCAGCCGTGACCTGCCAACCAGGTGGGATGCGTCAGCGCCCGTTGACCATTCTTGATGAGTAGATTACGGCTCGCTTCCTTGAGGAAATCAACCATTTCTTCGGCTTGGTGCTTGTGCTTGCGAATAACGGCGTGCACGTGATCCGGCATGATCGCACAGGCGTAGCACGTGTAGCGTTGCTCTTCGATGACCTGAGCAAACGCCTCGCCCACCAACAGCCGTTGCGGTTCGTCAAAGGTCAAGAGAGGATGCTTCAATACGTCCGCTACCTGTTCGTAGAATTGACGCACGATCTTGCCCGCAGGTTGGAGTTTCTTTCGTCCGTAATGCAATTCGCCAAACTCGGCAAGCAGTTCGTTGCGAATTGTGTGCGATCCGCTGCCGCGCGGATCGTTGGGCAACCACCAACCGTATGCGGTCCAGATCAAGTGGTGCGCGATCACTAGTGGTTGCGTCATGATGTCCTCTCCGCCGCTTGCGGCTTCGCGCTCGCCGTCGTGGGGTTTCTATTCATCCCACAACCGGCGAGCGCGAAGCCGCAAGCGGCAAATCATAGAGTCAAACGAATAATCGCTGTGCGCGTCACGATGCTGAGCGGCTTGATCTGGAGCTTGCGCGTGTCCAGATCGTGGCGAAAGCGAGCGACCAGCGTGTTTTGCTCAAAGCTCGCTTTGGGCAAGAGCGACAGCAAATGACAGCTGGCTGGCTCCTCCGTCATACCCACATCCGTCATTACCAGCCGCTCCCCTTTGGCATCTTCGGCTACCAACGCATCGCCCACCCGACCGAGCTTTTTGAAGCTAAGCGCGTAAATCGGTTGCTTGTCGGACAGCGGCCCTTTCAGGTGGGTCTTGACTTCTTTCACCACCGCGCCGAAGTCGGTTTTGCCGTGGCTACGGATTTTCTCGAGGTCTTTCGGCCCCAGCGGCCGCGGCAGCATGCCTTCCCAGCGAACCCGCGGATTGACGTCTCCCGGATAGACGCATAGCTCCTTGATCTGCGCGACCTGAAAGAAACTGTCGTCGCTCTTGATGAATTTGGCCGCCCGGTACGGCCGATAGTTTTGCGTGAGCCGAATGCGGCCGTTGCCCAGCGTCATCCAGACGCCGGTGTCGACGTATTCCTGGCGGGCGACGTCATCGTGCGAATTGAAAGCGAGTTGGACAAGCTCGGCGTCATTCTCGACTAAACCGACGTCTTTCAACTCGCGGAGTTGCCAGGCATGTCCGAGCCAGGCGGCGATGGCGGACTCGGTCTCGGGTTTCAGGGCCGCGTCTTCGAGGCGGCGCTGCAGGTAGGCGCGGCCTTGTTTGACGAGGGCATGCAGCCGGCTGAGCTGGTCGAGAGCTTCGCTGTAAATCCGTTCGCGCTGGGCGCTTGATTGCTCCGCGAACTTGCCATCGTCGCCGGCAAAGAGCTTGGTGTAATTGTGCAGGGCGGCCTGAGCGCCGGGGAGATAGGCGTTGCCCAGTTGCTTGGCCTGTTCCTCCATCTCGTGGGCGACTTTGGCGTTCATGTTGCCGATGCCCAGGCGCACCAGGTCGTTGGTCAGCCGCTCCAGAACGTCGATGCCGTCGAGCTGCGCCTTGATCTTCTTGGCGAGCGCAGGCAAGTTGACTTGCTTGGGCTTGTCGGCGTCGGCCTCTTTTTTCTCGGCGCGGGCTTGCACCTTCTCACGCTTCGCCTGCAATTCCTCGGGCACGTCGGCAGTGGTAAACTTCTTTTTCTGCGCGTAAGCGTACATGAGCCCCAGGCAATGCTTGCACGGAAACTGCCGGCTCGGGCAACTGCAGCGATGCGTCGGCTTGTCCGGCCGCACAAAATCGCTGGAGCAGCGATATGGTTCCTTTCCGCTGCCCTGGCATTCGCCGAAAAGGATCGTCTCATCCTCTGAGATGTTGAGCGCGGTGAACTTGTTCTTGAGGACGAGCCCGCGGCCGTTCTTGATTGCTTCGGGATTGGGCGCTGCTGAATCCACGTATCCCTCGTCGATGGCTATCATCGGCTTCTCCGCGAGCACAAATGAAGGAGGTCGGAGGACAACAATGTACCATGCGCCGCGTGCAATTCAATCTCTGCCATCTGGTCCGCGCCTTGTTCGCAGCCAACTTCACGCAGGGAATCGAAAATACGTAGTTTTTGTGATAGCGTTAGAAAAACGTATCCAGTACGATTCTTCCGTTTCCATCTAAGAAAAAAACACCACACTCGAGCGAATCGGTCCGCGCGCGGTTACGTCGATTGCCGTTCCCATTCGCTCGAAAGAGAAAGAGCAGGTTGTACCATGCCGCGCTACTGGATGGTCACGAATCGCAACGTGAAAAGCAATGGTCTGGGATCGCGCCGCGACAAGGCGACGTACTGGACAGCCGACTCAGGCCCGCTCGACGATTTTAACAACTGGACCAAAGTCACCGAGAGCGCCTTTCAAAAACTCCTTGTGGCGGCTGCAGGCGATTTCCCGTTGTTCCCGGATCCCAAAGACCAGGAAAAGCAGAAGCACGTGAGCATTCTCGTGCACGGCTACAACAATTCGTGGGACTTCGCTTGCGGGCGCTATCAAAAGTTGAGCGAAGACCTGTACGAGGGCGCGGACGGCCTGGGACTGCTCATCTTGTTCAGCTGGCCTTCGGACGGCATGCCCACGAATTACCTGCCGGATCGGTCCGACGCTGAAGCCAGCGGAGATCAATTCGCGGAGCTATTGAGCCAGCTCTACGAATGGCTACTGAAGAAGCAGCAAGACGCCGCGGACGACGAGAGCAAAGCTTGCCGGGCCAAGCTCTCCTTGATTGCGCATAGCATGGGTAATTACGTCGTCCAGAAGGCCATGTGGCGCGTCTGGACCCGCGTGAATCAGCCCTTGCTGGTCAGCCTCATCAATCAGTTTCTCATGGTCGCGGCGGACGTGGACAACGACTTGTTCGGAACCGGCGAATCGGTGGAATACACGGACGGGGACGCCATCGCCAACTTGACTTATCGCGTGACGGCACTGTATTCCAGGCGCGACTCCGTCTTGGGAATGTCGGCGGGCTTGAAGCACTTCGGCAAGCGCCGGCTGGGACGAAGCGGTCTTGATACCAACTTCGCTGTCCCGGACAACGTTTGGGACTTTGAGTGCTCGCCTTTGTTCGATGCTGGCACGTCGTCCAGCGAGGCGCATTCCGCCTATTTTCATTCCGCCAAAACATTGCAGCTGATGACCGGTGTTTTGAAAGGCATTGACCGGGAGATCGTCATCGGCGGATTGTAGTCTGTCCGTGCAGCACGGCGTGGATGGGCGCGCGGACGCGCAGCGGCGTCAGTCTGTCCGCTTCGAATGCCACCTCGGCGGGCGGCGGATGACAGTGAAAGAGGCAGGCAGAGGCATTTAAGCCGTACGCGCCGGCGTTTGGGAACGCCAACACATCGCCCGGCGCGAGCGGCGGCAACGGGCGAGCCTCCACCAGCACGTCGGACGGCAGACTCAGACAGCCCAATACGTCGGTCGGTTCCAACGCCCCGTCGCGGACCTGGAGCGGCACGGGCGCGAACGCCTTGTGACGCAGATCCAGGCCGCACAAATCGCCGCGCTGATGCGTGCCGCCGTCCACGACCACCGCTTTGCGCCCGCGGTGCGTCTGCTCAGCCAGCACTGATGTCAGATACCAGCCGGCCTGGGCCACGAAGTATCGGCCCAGCTCGATCACCAGCCGGGCCGGCCTAGCGCTTTGCACCAGCGTCCGCAACTCTTCGGCAACCTGCGGCAGGTCGAACTCCTGATCGCGCGGCCCATAGGGAATGCCGAAGCCGCCGCCGATGTCGATAATCTCAGGCGCAATGCCCAGTAGGTCGGCGGCGCGGCAAGCCTGATTCAGTCCGCTGCGCAAATGATGGAGGACACCGTCCGCGGCCAGCACTTGCGAGCCGGCGAACACATGGAAGCCGACGACTTGGACGCCGCGCGCATCCAGGTAGCCACGACATTGCGGCAGGTCTTCCAGGGTCAGGCCGAAGCGCGAATCCGGGCCGGCGGAACACGATGCATACGAGCAAAAGTCGGGACGCAAGCGCAGGAGAGCTCGATAAGGCCGGTCACCGCATGCGAATTGGCGAAGCTCACTAACCGAATCGAGTGAAACGGTCACGTCTGACCCGTTGGACTGCTCTTTTGTCCCGTCCGAAAGAGCGCGCAGCTCAGAGAGCACGGCGGGCGACTTGTCCGGGCCGGTCAGAAATATCCGCGCGGGGGGAAAGCCTGCCGCCACGGCAGTGACCAACTCACCGGCCGAGGCCACGTCCGCCCCCAGGCCGCACTGGGCCAGCACACCGGATAGCCCCAGCGAAGCGTTGGCCTTCAGGGAATAAAGGATCTCGACCTCAGGTGGGAAATGCTCGCGCAGACGGGCGACCTGGCTGCGGATGCGAGCGATTTCGTAGGCATACGTCGGCGTCCCGTAGCGTCGAGCAATCTCGCGGAGAATCGCGACGGGCGCGGCGACGGGTTGGCGCACTCCTGCGGGCTCAACTTCGTCAACAGTCTTGTCCAACGCGCAGGACTCGGCCATCTGTTCTCACCTATGCATTCCAGTGACAGCCATTTCGGGGAAGCCCTTGCCTTTCAAGGCGACTTTCATGGCATCCTCGTTGAACGCGTCCTTGTCCTTGAGATTGAAATGCACTTCGCGTTTGTCGGTGTCCGTCTTTACGGTTCCGTGCTCTACCCACGGTAGAGTGCCGAGTGCGGCCCGCACCCGGTCCGGTCACCCGACGGGTCAGTGCATACCCGGCACGTAGAGCGTGACGTCGGCCGGGTCCGCCGGCGCGGCATCGGACTTCGCTGCAGTCGCTCCCGGCCTAAAGAACGCCAAGACGGATCGTAAGAATGAACTCATTGACTCACCACTCACCACTCACTGTTTAACGACCTTTACTTCGAAGCCTTGCTTAGTCACCAATTCCAGAAGAGATTCGACCGAAACTCGGCGCGGATTGTAACGGACATGGAGCAGATCTTTTTTCAAATCGACTTTAATAGGCTCGACACCGGGAAACCCTTCCAGGGCTTCTTGGACCTGATTCGGTCAGGTCAGTCAGGTGAGGGCCAGACGCTCGGTCATACCTGCCACGTGCAGCGTCACATGTTGAACGTCGGCTGTGTCCTTGCTTGCATCCGATTTGGACTCGGTCCTTGTCCCGCAGCCGGCCAACACGAGGGATGAACAACCTAGCACGAGCACAATGAATCTTTGATTAAACATAACTTCCTCAATCCACCATGCACCACTCACCACTCACCTGTCACCATCCACCACTTACAAAATACCAAGACCAGAACCCAACGATGAATGCCAGCGAGAGCCAGGTGATGATTACAGATGCCCGGCTGCGAATTCCGCGCACATACAGGATGTAAAACGACCGCGCCAAAAGCAGCAGCGAGGCGCATACCAGCACGGGAGCGAGCCAGCCGGTTACGGCGGTCGCTGTGGCACTCCCCGCTAACCCGAGCAGGGCTAAGCCGCTTGGGATAATTCATCACCACGGGAGCGACGCGGCCACCGTCGCAAGAATAGCGAAAAAGCTTCGCAGTTTGTCCGCCATCATTCTCCTGTTGCATTATTCTCTTGTAGCCGAATTCGTGAG
>JAKEFD010000318.1 GCA_022616245.1 Gemmataceae bacterium | reverse complement strand
CTACAAGGATGAGATTCCAAAAAAGGATTCTCTGTACAACTGGCACGCCCTCCGGCGCCAGCATCGACTTCTTCGACTCGTCAGCCGGCCCGATCCCGACACGCCGCCGCCAGCGCTCGACATGCTTCGCGACTTGGCGACCGTCCTCTGTCACGACCAGGCCCGTGAGACGCTGGTCGATCTACTCCGGCCCATCCTGCGCGAGATCGTCCGCGATGAAAACGGAAAGGCGGTGCACCATGACTAGCACCGCCAATGGACACATCGACCTTCACGCCGCCGAGCTGGCCATCCTCGAAGGCCCTGTTCCGATCATCGACGCGAATGAGGAGCAACGACTTCGCCGTAGTGATCCGCGACTGCGCGAAGCGCTCGTGAATCTTGAGTGCGAAGGAAACGGTTGCACGCTCGCCAATCCGTGTTCGCCATGCATCGACCGCCGCCGCTACATCTCTCTATTGCTGCATCGCGAGAAACACGGCAAGCCAGGCCACCCGTCAGACGATACGAAATTTCCCGCGCCCGTCGTATGCTCAGAACTTTTGGCCACCGGCCCGGAAGACTGGCTTTGGCACGGCCTACTTGCCGTTGGCGGCATCACGCTCCTCACCGCATTATGGAAGCTTGGCAAGTCAACGCTGTTGGCCTACCTGCTCCGCGCGATGGAACGCGGCGACGTGCTTTGCGGCCGAGTTGTCCAGCCGGCAAGAGCGCTCATTATCACCGAGGAGTCGGCAGGCCGATGGGCGCGGAGACGCGACGACTTGGGTTTGGGCGACCATCTTCATCGTTCGGCCATTCCGCGCCAAGCCATCCGATGACGAGTGGCGGGCGTTCGTCGATTACCTGATTGACCTAGTGAAGAAACAACAGTTTGATCTTATCGCCATCGACCCATTAGCGAACCTGTGGCCCGTTTGTAACGAGAACAGCGCGGCCGAAGTTGGAAGCGCATTGATGCCTTTGCATGGCATCGCCGAGCGCGCAGCCTTGTTGCTCTTGCATCATCCACGAAAGAGCGATGGGAAGGAAGCCACGGCAAGCCGCGGCAGCGGCGCCCTTCCCGCTTTCGTGGATACGATCTTGGAACTGCGCAGGCATGACGCCGAGAACCGCGAATCAACCAAGCGCGTCTTGACGGGGTTCGGTCGCTGGGACGAGACGCCAGCGGAACTGGTCATCGAATTAGACGCCACTGCGCACACCTACTACGCCTTGGGCGACCGGCAGACCGCAGCCCTGGACGACATCAGGGAGACTATCCGGGCCATGCTGCCACGTGAGAGACCCGGACACGGTTACGAAGATCTAAGGGACGCCTGGCCGGGAGACAAACCGCCGACAAAATCCCTCTTGCTCGAAGCGCTCCGAACAGGGACGGACCAGGGGCTTTGGTTCCGCGACGGTACGGGCAAAAAGGGGTCCCCGTTCACTCACTGGATACAGCCGCCCTGAAAATGCGGTTTTCGGTTTTTTCGCCCTAAAGGGAGAAACCGCATTTTTGGGGGAAAAGGGGAATGCGGTTTTCCCCTTTAGGGGAAGGGAAACCGCAAACCGAATTCACGAACAGCTGGTCGATCGAGATAGGAAGGGACCGTGAGTAGCGTGATTGCCAATCCGCCCAAGACGTGCCTTTCCGTACGTGAAGCGGCGCGATTCGTGCGCGTCAGCGCCGGCAAGGTCTTGGCGTGGATTCGTGGCGGCGACCTCAAAGCAAGTGACGTTGGCCGCCCAGGCCGGCCGCAGTTTCGGATTCGACCCGGCGACCTGGACGACTTCCTAGCCGGTCGATCCGCAGCCAAACCAAAGGCCAAGCCTCGGCGCCGGAGGGCACGGCCGCCCGGCTGGGTTGACTTTTATTGAGAAGGAGGAACGCCATGACCTTCGAAGACGCGAGGTACGCCGATGATGAAGCGAGGAACGCCATGACCTTCGAGGAAGAAGTTTCCTTGGAGGTAGGAGTATGCCTGCGCTGTGGCAGAGAGTTTGCCTCGTCAGACTTAAGCTGCCCAAACGAGTCATGCAAGGCGTACTACTACAACCAAAAAGCTGAGATCGGGGGAGCGGAGGAAGGTATTTTTGATGAGTAGTTCGGAGAGTGGCAAGAAGAACAAGGCCGGTTCATCCCCAGCGCTGAAAAGTACCTCCGCGAAAAACGTTGGGAGACTGACATGGCCAACAAAGGCAGACCGCCAAAGCATGGCCAAGAGATTGCAAGGCATCCTGTTCCCTCGAGCCGCCGGCCCAGCTTCGGCGACTTCGCGACCGCCAAGGCCAGCGCGCGGATCCGTCACGCTTACCTTGATCGACGAGGCCCCGGCCGGCAGCGAGGCTTTCGACATTCGCTTGGCATCCGCGCTTAAGACGCTGAAGCGCCGTTTCGGATTGCGAAACGACGGTATGACTCACCTGGACCTTGGCGAGCCGCTCACGCCAGACCAGGCGACGGACGCCACCAAACAGGAACCGACATTTTAGGAGAGTTGACCATGCAGACCCCCGACACCGTCACCGAAAAAACCGTGCAACAACTTTTCAAAGAGAACAAGAAGGGCTTGAGCGTCTTCGGCATAGAGTCGCCGCAACAGCTGGCCGACTACCTCGAGACTTTGACCGCCACGGACCGGCGCCGCTTGCTTGGCGTGGCGACGCTGTCAGATCTCACGCCCAAAGAACGCGACGAACTCCGCGACGTGGAGAAGCAAGCGGCGGTCGTCACCGCCGGCGTCTATGCCGACATTCACGGCCCCGAGCTTGAGCGAGCCCGCATGTCGCGTGAAACGTTCGTCGGCGCTTTTTCAGAGATGCCGCCAGCGGAACGACGCAAAGCGCGAGCCGACTTGCTCTCCACGATGCCCGACCCACCGCCCTTGCCGCCGATCGCCGATGTTATCGCGGACAAGATCAGCAGCCGTCTTGCCCGGCGAATGGTAGAGCACTCGTGATGGCCCGCTCGGATTGTTGGACCATTGCTCGCTGGTTTGCCGCCACAGTATTGATGGATGCTTGACACCCCGCTCGTTGCGGGGCGGTCCAGACGTGGCGACCTGTTCGGCCCACGGGCAGGCGCCACGTTTTCAACCGGGCGAACATGCTCAAGGCGATGCGCGAGGATTGAGTACCCAACCCCAGAAAGGATTCCCATGGAAGCAGTTTTGCAGGAACGAACGGAACAGATTGAGCCGGTCGAGCCGGCCGACGACCCGATGCAGATGACGCGCTGCCCTCTCAGCTCGTGCGTATCGTTCCTCGTCGAAGGGAAGGAAATGAATTTCTTGCGCGTATGACTTAACGTCGATTTCATTTCGTGCCGCAGGGGACTTTGAGTTCTGGAATTAATGCCAGCACCGCCTCGGTCCTGAAGACCACCCGAAGCCAACGCCGACGCTCACCGGCGGAGGCGGCGGCTCGACCACGTAGACCGCTCCCACAGGGCGCGGCTGCACGACGACGGGCACGGAGCCCGGCCGGCGCGAAATCATCGTGCTGACAACGCCGTCGCTCACGCCTTGCTGCTTGAGGAAAGTGATGTCAGCCGAGTTCAGAGTGTAGAAGGAGTTGGTCGCGCGCATCTGATCGATGATCACTCGATCGCTGATGTGCTGTTGCGACATCTGGATCACGTCCTGTACCGAGAGCGGCGGGTTGCGCATCTGGTATTCGTGGGCCGCCCTGATCTGCCGCTGCTCGGCTTTGTCGTGCTCATTGCCGACGACGCCGCCCAAGAGCGCGCCGCCGGCCGCGCCGATGGCCGCGCCCGCGCCGGGCCGACCGGACAGACCGCCGATGACCGTGCCCGCGCCTGCGCCCAACGCGCCGCCTGTCAACATACCGCGCTCGGTGTGATTCATGCCGCTGCAGCCGGTCGTCAAAAGCAACAAGCCCAGCCAATACTTGCGAGCCATACTACTCTCCAGGTTGATGCGCCAACTCTCGGGTCAAGGGTTATGCACGTTTTGCAAACAGCCGTCAAGGCGTAGGACAGGATTCCAATCCTGTCCTACAATCAAGGCAGCCAAGCGTAATCCGGTCATCGGCAAATCGGAGAGTACGTCATGAGGAAATTTACGATGCACAAGAGAGTTTGGATCCTGGCGTTTGCGGTTTGCGCCGCTTTTGCCGGCATTGCAGACGCGCAGGACAAAGAGGCCCCTTACAAGAAACTCGTCACCATCGAAGGCATCACCGAATATCGCCTCGCCAACGGCGTGCGTTTCCTGCTTTTCCCAGACCCTGCGTCTTCCAAAGTCACTGTCAACCTCACCGTCTTCGTCGGCTCCCGTCACGAAGGCTACGGCGAAACCGGCATGGCCCACCTTCTCGAGCACATGCTCTTCAAAGGCTGCAAGGCCTTTCCCAACGTCGACGCCGCCCTCAAGGCCCATGGCGCCCAGGCCAACGGCACCACCTGGACCGATCGCACCAACTACTACGAAACCATGGACGGCAGCGACGAGAATCTGGAATTCGGCATCCACCTCGAGGCCGACCGGCTCGTCAACAGCTTCATCAAGCGCGAAGACCTCGCCAAGGAAATGACCGTCGTCCGCAACGAGTTCGAGCAAGGCGAGAACGATCCGGAGTCGATCCTCAACCAGCGCATGATGGCCGTCGCCTTCGAGTGGCATAACTACGGCAAGTCGACCATCGGCAACCGCAGCGACATCGAGCGTGTGCCGATCGAACGGCTGCAAGCCTTTTACAAGAAGTTCTATCAGCCCGATAACGTCATGCTGGTGATCGCGGGCAAGTTCGACGAGGCGAAGGCCAAGGATTATGTTGTGAAGTATTTCGGCGCGCTGCCCAGGCCCAACCGGAAGCTGGAAACCACGTACACCGAGGAGCCAGCCCAGGACGGTGAGCGCGTGATCAACTTACGGCGCGTCGGCAACGTGTCGGTCGTCGGCCTTATGTATCACATCCCGGCCGCATCGCATGAAGAACACGCCGCGGTCGAAATCCTGAGCCGAATCCTGGGCACGACGCCTTCGGGCCGATTGTACAAAGCGCTCGTCGATAAACAGAAAGCCAGCCGGGTGACGGAAGACGCGACGGCCTGGCACGATCCGGGCATATTGGAGTTTACGGCGCGGGTGGCGGACAAGTCGACGCCCGAGGAAGTGCGCGACCTCATCATCCAAATTGCGGAGGGCTTCGGGGACAACCCAGCGACCAAGGAGGAGGTCGAGCGGGCCAAGCAGGAATATCTGTCGGCCCGCGAGCAAGCGCTCACCAAGAGCCAGCAAATCGCACTGGAATTGAGCGAATGGGCGGGGGCGGGCGACTGGCGCTTGCTATTCATCCACCGCGACCGCGTCGAAAAGGTCACGCCCGAGGATGTGAACAAGGTCGCCGCCAAGTACCTGCGCCAGACCAATCGTACGGTTGGCATGTTCCTGCCTTCGAAGGATGTGGCCCGCACGTTTATTCCCAACAATCCGGACATCGAAGCGCTCGTCAAGGACTACAAGGGGGGCGAGGCGCTGGCGGCGGGCGAGGCATTCGACCCGTCGCCGGAAAACATTGAAAAACGCGTCAAGCGCTTGACGCTCGCGAGCGGGATCAAGGTCGCTCTGTTGCCCAAGAAGACGCGCGGCGAAGCGGTCGTCGGCACGCTCGCCCTCCATTTCGGCAACGAGAAATCGCTCACCGGCCAGACGACCGCCGCCGACTTTGTCGGCCCATTGATGATGCGCGGCACAAAGAAACACAACCGGCAAGAGATTCAGGATTTGCTCGCCAAGCTCAAGTCGAGCCTGGGCGCCGACAGCGATACGGGCGTGCTGACCTTTTCCTGGCAAAGCAAAAAGCCGCAGCTGCCCGCGGTTCTGGACTTGCTGCGCGAAGTGATGCGCGAGCCGACGTTTCCGGAAAGTGAGTTTGAAATCCTGCGTCGCGCCAAGAAGCAACAGCTCGAAAAGGACCAGGACGATCCGCAAACTCTGGCGTTCATGACGCTGTTCCGCACCTTGAGCCCGTATCCCAAGGACAACATTCGCTATCAGCCGACAATACCCGAAGCGCTGGAGCGCCTGGAGAAAACGACGCACGCCGACGTCGTGCGCATTTACAAGGAACAGATCGGCGGCCAGGTCGGCGAGATCACTTTGGTCGGTGATTTCGATGTCGAGCCGACCCTGAAACAGCTCGAGGGCTCGTTCAAGGACTGGAAGACCGCTGTGCCTTACCAGCGCATCGACCGGCAGGTTGCCAAGATCAAGCCGCTGCGTGAGAACATTTTGACGCCAGACAAGGAAGGCGCCACTTTCGCAGCCGCCCATTTGTTTCCGTACAAGGACACGGACGCGGACTATCCCGCCTTGCGCTTGTCGAGTTACGCGCTGGGCGGCAGCCTGGGCTCACGGCTCTGGAATCGCCTGCGTGAGAAAGAAGGCTTGTGCTACGGCGTCGGCTCGCAAGTCTCCGCGGACGCGAAAGACCCCTACGCCACGTTCTTGCTCTACGCCATCTGCAACCCGGAAAACATCGACAAGGTGGACAAGGGCATGCACGAAGAGGTGGCGGCCTTTATTGAAAAGGGCATGTCCGCGGCGGAGCTCGACGAATCGAAAAAGGGCTTCCTCCTGGACCAGAAGGTGAAGCGCGGCAACGACGCCACGCTCGCGGGCACGCTGCGCCAAGGCCTGCACCTGGGCCGCACGTTCGACTATTACGCCGATCTGGAAAGAAAAGTCGCCGATTTGTCGGTAACAGACGTGAACCGCGCAGTCGCGGCGCATCTCCATCCCTCTAGGCTGGTCATCATCAGAGCGGGAGACTTTAAGAAGAAATAACTCATTTCAAATTGCAAATTGTAAATCTCAAATTGCAAATTGAGTGAGGAGGTCACGTCCGGTCTTGCAATTTGCAATTTGCAATTTGCAATTTTCAATTTGAAATATTCCCTCAATGGTTGATAACGCACCGTTCCTGTCTTTCACCCACGCCGGGCTCACCATCGAGGGGTACTCGCGCGCCGCGGTCCAGACCTATTGGCGTCTCCCCGAGCTCAAGATTGGGTTCGATCTGGGCGCCCAGCCGTGGGACTTCATGGGCACGCCGACCTGGCTCATCACGCACACGCACCTGGACCATGTGGCGGCGCTGCCGGTCTACGTCGCCCGCCGACGCATGATGAAAATGGAGCCGCCCACGATTTACCTTCCCGCGGAGGCGCTGGAGGATGTGCGCCGGCTGCTGCTGGTCATGCAGCGCCTGGACCGCGGCCGCATGGTGTGCCACCTACAGGGCGTGACGCCGGGACAGGAGATCGCGCTGGCGCGTGAGCACGTGGTCGTGGCCTTCGCGACCAAGCATACGATCCCTTCGCTTGGCTACCTCGTGTATGAGCGCCGCAACAAGCTTAGAGACGAGTTCCACGGTCTGCCCGGCGACAAGATTCGCGATCTGCGCCTGTCCGGCGTCGAGGTGACGCGCGAGGTGCGCACACCGCTTGTGGCCTACACGGGCGACACCAGTCCCGCGGGCCTGGACAATTTCCCGGCGGTCTACGAGGCGAAGATCCTCATCACCGAAATGAGCTTCATTCGCCCCAATCATCGCCGCGAGAAGATCCACAAGTTCGGCCATATGCACTTGGATGACTTCCTCGAACGCGCGGAGAAATTCAAGAATGAACTGATCGTCTGCTCTCACTTCAGCACGCGCTATCATGCCAAGGAAGTGCGGAAGTATCTTGATGAAAAGCTGCCACCGACGCTACGAGAACGCGTGAAGTTGTGGCTATAGGTCCACAAATTCCTTGAAGCTAAACTTTTCCGCCTAATCGTGCCGATGGGAACTCAGGGTCTGCCTTCCGACCCTGGGGGACCTAAGCGAATGTACGAGCAACGGTTCGGCTTCAAAAGGCGTCCGTTCCCGCCGACGCCCGATGACAGCCTGTACTATCCCGCCACCGGGCACGAGCGCGCCTTGGCCGCGTTGTTGCGCGCGCTGGGCGAGGATGAAGGCTTTGCGCTGCTTACCGGTCTGCCGGGCTCGGGCAAAACGCTTTTGGGCTATTGCCTGCAGGATCGGCTGGGCGCTGATGTCAACGCCGCCTTTCTCGCCAACAGCCATTTCGCGGATCGGACTAGTCTTTTGCAGGCCATGCTCTTCGATTGGCGGCAGCCGTACGAAGGCAGCGAGCAGGCGCTCCGGCTGCGGCTGACAGAGTTCCTTTTGGAGAATGTCACACAAGGGCGGCGCGCATTGCTGGTGCTGGACGAAGCGCACCACCTCGCCAGCGATTTGTTGGAAGAGCTGCGACTTTTGGGAAACCTGGAAGCCGGGGGAAAGAAGGCGTTTCAGGTAGTGTTGCTGGCGCAGCCGTCGATTCTGGATACGCTCGCGGAACCCGAATTGACAGCGCTTTGCCAACGGCTGATGGTTCGCTGTCATCTAGATCCGTTGCCCGTGGAAGAGGCCGCGGATTATCTCTTGCATCAGACCCGCCTGGCGGGCGGAAAACCGGAAAAGGTTTTCGACGAGACGGCGGTGGCGATGCTGGCGCGCGGCACACACGGCATCCCGCGAATCTTGAACCAGGGGGCGCATCAAGCGCTGGTGTTAGCCGACACCGCCCAGATGGACAAGGTGGACGCCGAGGCCGCAATGGAAGCGCTGGCGCTATTGGGGTTGGAGGCGGACGAAACCCTGGCCGAAGCGGCCTAGGGATAAGACGTGCGGCAGGCGAGCTTGCCTGCCTGGCAGACAGGAATGTCTGCTCTACGAAGATGAGGCAACGATGGGCAGGATGCTGGAGACATTGAAGCATTCAGCGCGCGCCACAGCGGGCGAGGGGGCCAAGCTCCAAGAGGACAGCGTCGTGGACTGGTCGCTGCGCGCGGCGGAGCAGGTCCCGTTTATCGAGATTGGCGCCGGCAAAAAGATCGAAGGCTCCGCGGATGTGATGGCAACGAGTTTGACCAAGGGACAGCCGTCCGCCGTGCAACCGCCGCATATGCCGCTGCAAGCGCTCGCAGCGGAGGCTAGAGCCGTCGAACTGACGAAAGCTAAACCAATGACCGCGGCATTGGCGCCCTGGCCGTCGGCCGTCCCCAGTCAAAACGTCGCGCCCGAAATCATCGCCTTTCACCAACCGCAACACCCCATCAGCAAGCAGTACGCCGACTTGTTCGCGCAAATGCTGGAATGCCAAACCCAGAAGTCGCCGCTCGTGCTGGCCCTGGTCGGTGCCAAACCTCAAGTCGGCGCGACCACGGTGCTTGTCAACCTTGCCGTGGTGTCAGCCCAAGCCGGCAAACGCACGCTCCTTGTAGATGCGCGTCTTGCACAGCCCATGCTGGCGCAGCGGCTCGGCCTTTCCGCTCTATCCGGCCTGCAAGAAGTCTTGGCTGGGACGGTCGCCTTGGAACTTGCCATTCAAAAGACCCCTATTGCTGCGTTGGACCTGTTGTCCGCGCGCGCGGAAAGTGAGAGGGCCTCCGGACACTGGACGCCGCAGGGACTTTCCTGGGTAGTCGCTTGGCTCAAGGCACGTTACGATGTGATTCTGGCGGACGGGCCGTCCCTGGAAGAAACCGCGCAGTTGGCGCTCTTGGGTCCGGTTTGCGACGGAGTCTACCTGGTGTTGCCGCGCGGCGAGCAACTCCAGTCGCCCCAAGCCATGGCGCAGCTCATCGCGGGCCAAGGCGCCCGGCTTCGGGGCTTGATACACACGCATTTCGAGATTTGATTTATTTCTTTCCTTCCAGCTCTTTGACGACTTCCGCCACGAGCGCGGGGTTTTGCTGCTTGAGTAAATGCTCGATGCGCCATTTGGGGACACCCAGCTTTTCCATGGCCGCCGCCGCGCTTTGCCAGAGCTTCTCTTTTTTCTTGCCCTCGGCGAGGTATAGATCGCTGACCAGTTCGGCCAGGCGCTGATGCTTGAGCACGCCCTGGTTGTCGTAGTAGCGCGAAACGATGAATCTGAAACGGAATGACTCATGCGCGCCGTGCTGCAACGAGTTTCTCGCGCCAAAGTCGTCGTCGACGGCCAAACCGTCGGCGAAATCGGCCGCGGCTTGCTCCTGTTGCTCGGCGTCACACACGACGACACGCCGGAAAAGGCACAATGGCTAGCGGAAAAAGTCGCCGGCTTGCGCATTTTCCCGGACGACGAAGGCAAGATGAACCGCGACCTGACTGAAGCGGGCGGCGCGGCGCTCATCGTCAGCCAGTTCACGCTTTACGGCGACACGCGCAAAGGCCGGCGACCAAGCTTTGTGGACGCCGCGGCGCCGGAGAAGGCTATTCCACTGTACGAGGAGTTCATCAACGCCGTCAAGGCACTCGGCGTGCCGGTCGCCACCGGGCAATTCGGCGCGATGATGCAAGTCGAGCTGGTCAACGACGGGCCGGTGACGCTGATTGTAGACAGTAAATGAATTGGCGCAGGCGGGGAAAGTTGCTACTTTCTACCAACTCTTTGAAGTCTTGGAGTCAGCGGCATGGCGAAAGAACGGTGGGCCTCGCGCATGGGCCTGGTGCTGGCCATGGCGGGCAACGCGGTCGGCCTGGGCAATTTCCTGCGTTTCCCTGCACAGGCCGCACGCAACGGCGGCGGCGCCTTCCTCATCCCCTATCTGGTCGCCTTGCTCGTGGTGGGCCTGCCGCTCATCTGGGTGGAATGGGGCATGGGACGCTACGGGGGACAACAAGGGCACCACTCCGCGCCGGGCATCTTTCAGTCCATGGGCAAGAGCCGGCTTTGGAAGTACCTGGGCGTTTTGGGGCTCTGGTCGTGCCTGGTTATCGCGTCGTATTACTTGTACGTGGAAACTTGGTGCTTCGCCTACGCCGCCCATTCCTACATGGGCGGCTTTGAAGTCGAAGCGCCCGGCGATTTCTTCAATCGCCTGACGGGCAGCGTGACGAATGAAGTGTTTGCCGTCAGCCCGTGGGGAATGGGCCTTTTTGCCGGCTGTATCTTGCTCAACGTCTTCATTTTGTCCAAAGGATTGGCCAAGGGGATTGAAATCGTCTCCAAGATTGGCATGCCCTTGCTCATTGCCTTTGCCGCCGTCCTCGCCGTCCGGGGCATGTTCATCGAGTACAACCCGGCCGACACCAGCGTGGTCAAGGCCAGCCCGCTCGAAGGCCTGAATTTCCTCTGGCAGCCGCGCTTGGATTCCTTGGCTGATCCCTCGGTATGGCTGGCGGCGGCGGGACAGATCTTTTTCACGCTTTCAATTGGCATGGGCACGATTCACTGCTATGCCTCGTATCTGCGCGACCAGGACGACGTGGTCTTGACCGGCGCCTCCGCCGGCTGGACCAACGAGTTCTGCGAAGTCATTCTGGGCGGCACGATCCTGCTGCCGATCTCGGTTGCCTATCTTGGCCTGAATCAAGTTGTGGACATGACAGCCGGCGGCTCGGGCTTTGGCCTGGGATTCTTAACCATGCCGACGCTGTTCAACAATTGGGGCGGGTTTGCGCCCTTTGCCGGTTTCCTGTGGTTCGGCTTGCTGTTTTTCGCGGCCATCACCAGCTCGCTGGCCATGGGACAGCCGATCATGGCCTTTCTGCAATCCGAATTCCGCATGAGCCGGGAGAAAAGCGCGCTGGCCTTTGGACTGATGCTCTTGGTGTTGGCCGTCCCGGTGGCGATTTTCCACGATAGCACCTTCAACGCCGACTTCGATTTTTGGGCCGGCAGCTTCGCGCTCGTCGTTTTCGCGCTGTTCGAAACCATTTTGTTCGCCTGGGTCTTCGGTATGAAACGCGGCTGGACGGAGATCAACAAAGGCGCGGAGATGCGCGTACCGTCATTCTTTTATTTCATCATCAAGTATGTGACGCCCGTATTCCTCCTGGTGATTCTGGTCGGCTACATCTTTCAACCCGAGGGGAAAGTTCGTGAATTCGATCCCGTCACGCAACGCGAGCGGGAAATCGATCGCGGTTATCGCCCGTTTATCGATGCACTCTTGAGCGGCGAAACGCCGCCGGAATGGCGCTGGTCGGGGAGCGGCATGATCGGCAGACTCTTGCATCGCGACCTCAGCGAACCGGGGCCGAAAGCTTTGCCGGAAGAGAAAAAGTTTTACGAGAATGTCAAGATGGTGCGAACCTTCGATCGCTTGATCCTGGTGGGAGCCTTCTTGTTCTTGGTCGCGCTGGTGTGGCTCGCTTGGCAACGGCGCGCGCGCGCGGAAGGAGATGTCTATGACCAATGAGGCTTGGGTCTTCATGCTCGCCGTTTGGGCCGTGATTCTGGCCAATACCGGCTACTGCTTCTACAAACTGCTCACTTCCGACCGCCGCCTGGACGGCGAGGATTAGCCCATGTTCAAAGGCCTCTTCGCCACCAAGTCGCTAGAGATGTTGCAAGCCGAAGCGGCGGGCGAGAATCGTCTCCGGCGCATCCTGGGTCCCATCGGCCTGACCTCGCTCGGCGTCGGCGCGATTATCGGGGCCGGCATTTTCGTCATGACGGGTCGAGTAGCGGCGGAGGACGCCGGGCCGGCTGTCATGCTCTCCTACGCCGTCGCGGGCGTGGCGTGTGCGCTGGCAGCGTTTTGCTACGCCGAGTTCGCCGCTATGGCCCCGGTCGCGGGCAGCGCGTACACCTACGCCTACGCCACTCTCGGCGAACTCATGGCCTGGATCATCGGCTGGGACCTGGTCCTCGAATACGCCATGGCGGGCGCGACCGTGGCCTCGGCATGGTCGGAATACTTCAACGAGTTGACCAGTATTCTCTTTAACTGGAAAGTGCCCGAATACCTGAGTTATGACCCGTTCAGCCGCGCCGACGCGATCTTCAATCTTCCTGCCGTGGTCATCCTCGTCATCGTGACGGCAATTCTGGTCGTCGGCATCCGCGAAAGCGCCTTTTCCAATACGCTGCTCGTCGTCATCAAACTCGGCGTCGTGCTCTTCATCATCTTCGCGGGCATCGGCTATATCACATCGTCCAACTGGACATCGATCCCGCCGCAAGAACGAAAAACCCCGGAGGAACTATCGCTAGCCAGCGCCGTCAGCGACTACGCCGCCGACGGAGAAATGCTGTCGGGCAAGGCGGCCGACGAGCGGATCAAGCAGTTGACCCCGATCGTAGAGGGAGCGTTCACCCAGCGGCGGGTCAAGGCGATTCGGGAGGAGCTGACGGCTGAAGGCAAGTTCACGGTGGAGACGGAAAAGCGCTTGGCCGCCCGATTGGAAAACGCAAGACAGGCTATGGAGGGAGACGACAAGGCCCCAAAGGACAAGAGCATCGAAGAGTTGTTGCCGTCGCCTTCATCGAAAGACGGCAAGGCGGTCGAAGACGTTCTGGCACGCGCCAAGGAAACGGCCAAGAAGAAAGCAGTCGAGAAATGGGGCATGATCGCCGAAGTGGGGCTGAATGAGTATTTGGCGCCTTTTGATGAAAGCACGCGCTCGAACTTCACGCCCTACGGCTTTTCGGGGATCATGCTGGGCGCGGCACTCGTGTTTTTCGCTTTTATCGGCTTCGATTCCATTTCCACCCATGCGGAAGAGGCAATCAATCCGCAGCGCGACGTACCCATAGGCATCCTGGCGTCGCTCTTGGTATGCACAGTCTTGTACATGGGAGTGTCGGCGGTCATCACCGGCATGCAGCCCTATCCGGACATAGACACACGCGCTGCGGTGGCGGCGGCGTTTCGGCAACGCGCTGAGATAGAGCAAAGCGGCGTGCTCAAAGCGTCCGCCGCCTTGATTGCCGCCGGCGGGCTGGCCGGCATGACCAGCGTGCTTTTGATCACGTTTCTGAGCCAAGCGCGCATCTTCCTGGCCATCTCGCGCGACGGCTTGTTGCCGCAGCGTATCTTCGCCGCCATTCATCCGAAGTTCCGCACGCCTCACGTTTCGACCATTGTGACTGGAGCGGTGACGGCCGTGTTTGCGGCACTAACGCCGATTCAAGATCTCGAGAAGATGGTTAACATCGGCACGCTGTTCGCTTTCATCGTGGTATGCGCCGCGGTGCTCATTCTGCGCATCAAGCGCCCCGACGCGGCTCGGCCGTTTCGCTGCCCGGCGGTGTATGTCGTGGCCCCTTTGGGAATTCTTGTCAATCTCGCGATGATGCTGTTTCTGCCAATGGCGACGTGGCTGCGCCTGGTGGGTTGGCTGGCCATCGGACTGGTGATCTACTTCGCCTTCGGCTACCGGCATAGCGCGCTGCGGCAACAGAATTGACCTGTGCGCGAAACGATGAATCAGACCGAATCTGATTCATCGTTTCGCGCTCGCTTCAACTTTGGTTTTTCTGTTTCCAATACCCAGGCATCCAGCCGTCATATTTCTTCACGAACGGCCAATGCTGACGCGGCCGGTCGGCTTTTTCCGGATTCTGTTCCGCGTATCGAATGCGCCCGACAAGGTCTTCCTTTTTGTAAAGGAAAACCTTGTATCCTTTGCCGCCCCATACTGGATGCGTCGGCGCACGTTTTTCTGCTGCAATCAATTTGTTACGACTGGCATCCTGCAACGAATCCAGCATCATCTCCGCGCTGTCGCGATGTTTGCGAATTACTAGGTGCACGTGATCCGGCATGATAGCGCAGGCGTAGCAGGTGTATTTCTTTTCTTGCACAACCTGGGCAAAGCCCTCGGCTACCAGAGCGATTTCTTCTTCCGTTAGCTCCAAGTAAGGGTGGCTTAGTACGTCATGTGCCTTTTGTGGGATTCGCGAGTTTCTTTCGCGCTGGGCTGTACCACCTTGCGGCCATAATGGATTTCGCCCAAGTCGGCAATTCTCTCCACGCGAATCTCCTGGGACCAACTGCCGCGTGGATCGTTGGGCATCCAGTAGCCATAAGCAGTCCAAACAAGGTGAAAGCCGGCTACCATGGACACGTGCTCCGTGGATTGCTCGAGCGCGAACCGATAAATCAGAATACATTCCAATGTCTCAGATACAATCAAGAATCTGATTCGTCGGTTCGCGCTCGCGCCTTTTCTCGATACGTACAATTCATTGAAGCATAAAGAGGACCTTTTGTGGACGTTCCCCAGCGTAACCTGTTCGGCGAAGCCGAGGCCCAGACGGAAGCGGCCGTCCTCTTCGCCGAAATCGTCTTCGACCGGCCGCTTGACCATGCCTATTCCTACGGCGTCCCCAGCCGGTTGCGCGACCTGGTCGCGGTCGGCAAACGCGTCTTGGCTCCGTTTGGCCGCGGCGACCGGCAGACCGTCGGCTTCTGTGTAGGCCTTACGTCCACCGCGCCGCAGCGCGAGGTCAAGAACATCGTTCAAGTTCTGGACGATGAGCCGCTCCTGACGCCGCAGCTCTTGAAGCTGACGCGCTGGATGGCGGACTATTACTTGTGTAGTTGGGGCCAGGTGCTCAATGCGGTCGTGCCCGCCGGCGCGAAGGAGCTTTCCGGCACGAGGGCAATCATCATGGTCGAGCCGTTGCCGCCCATGCTGCGGCCGACTCCTTTGCCCGCGTTGACGCCGAAGCAGAAAAAAGTACTCGAAATCCTCGACGAGCGCCATGAGCCCATCGAGATTCGCGAACTCGGCCGGCAAGCGAATTGCGCGGCGGGACCGATCCGCGCATTGATCAAAAGCGGCCTGGCCCGACGCCGCATCACGCGCGTCGAACGCGAACTGCCCTCTGAGGAGGACGACCCCACGACGCGGGACGAGTCTTCGAGTTCCGCGGGGCTTGTGCTCACCCCCGATCAACTGCAAGCCTCGGCCGTCCTTGAGCAAGCTGTTCGCGCGGGCGGCTTCAAACCGTTCCTCCTACACGGCGTCACCGGCAGCGGCAAGACCGAGCTGTACTTGCGCGCGATCGAGCAAGTCGTCCGCGAAGGAAAGTCTGCCCTTGTTCTCGTACCGGAGATCAGCTTGACGCCGCAGACCATTCGCGCATTTCAGGGTCGCTGTGGCGAAGTCGCGGTCATGCATAGCCACATGCACCAAGGTGAGCGCGGAGGACATTGGCGTCGCATCGCTGCGGGCCAGGTGCAAGTCGTCGTCGGCGCTCGCAGCGCAGTCTTCGCTCCAACGCAAAACCTCGGCTTGATCGTCATCGACGAAGAGCACGAAAGCACCTTCAAGCAGGAAGCCACGCCGCGCTACCACGGCCGCGACGTCGCCGTCATGCGCGCCCGCTTCGAGGACATTCCAATTATCTTGGGCTCGGCGACGCCGTCCATGGAAAGCTGGCACAATGCCCAGCGCGGCCAATACACACTCTTATCCTTGCCTAAACGCGTTTTCGATCGGCCATTGCCGCAGGTGCACCTCATCGACCTGCGCCACGACCGCCATCCCGACAAGCGCTTGCACGGGATCAGCCCCACGCTCGAGAGGGCGATGACGCACGCCCTGGACCTCGGCGGCCAAGTGATTCTTTTGCTCAATCGCCGCGGCTTTTCGACGTACATTCATTGCCCGGCGTGCGGCCACGTCGAGCAGTGCAAGTTCTGCGATCTGGCGCTCACGTATCATAAAGAGCGCGACCTCATGCTGTGCCATTACTGCGGCTACGAACAGGAACCGGCATTGCGGTGTCCCGATTGCGGCTTGGGACAGGTCAAGTATCAAGGGATGGGCACGGAGAAGCTGCAGTTGGAGATTGAAGCGAAGTTTCCGCGCCAGGTGCTCAGGCGCATGGATTCTGACACGATGCGGCGGCCCGGCAGCCATAAGCAAACGCTCGACGCTTTTCGGCGCGGCGAAATCCACATCCTTTTGGGCACGCAGATGATCGCCAAGGGCCTGGATTTTCCCAACGTCACGCTGGTGGGCGTGGTCAACGCGGACGTCGCCTTGCATCGCGCGGACTTCCGGGCATCGGAGCGCACGTTTCAACTATTGGCCCAAGTGGCCGGGCGCACGGGCCGGGGCCCGCGCGGCGGCAAGGTCTTCGTGCAGACCTTCAGCACGGATCATCCCGCTATCAGCATGGCCGCGGTGCACGATTATTTGGGTTTCGCCAAGGCGGAACTGGGGCATCGGCGGCCGCTCAACTATCCACCCTATCACCGCATGGCCCGTCTCATTTTGCGCAGCCGCAAGCAGGAAGCGGCGTCCGAATGCGCCGACCGCTTGGCGGGCGCGTTCCGCGCCGCGGTCGAAACGGTGCAAGCGAAGGCCGACGCCGCGGACCTGCGCATACTCGGTCCCGCCGAAGCGCCGGTCTTCAAGCTCAAGGGCTACTTTCGCTATCATTTCCAATTGCAGTCGTCCAGTTCCGGCTTTTTGCATCAGGTTTTGCGGCAGACCCTGCCTTCGGTCAAGTTGCCCAAAGACGTCGAGCTGACCCTGGACATCGATCCGCAGGATATGATGTAATGCCAACCCGTGTTTACGTTTCGCGCTCGCTTGTCCCTGCGAGCGCGAAACGACAAATCGGATGGAATTCAATCCAAATTCATTGCTGAGTCGTCTAAGAAGAGGATGGGTTCGGGCCCTTTAATGGAGGCTGATCCATGTCGCGCCGTCTGTTCACCTTGTCGCTGGCATTGGTCGCATTGGGCGGCGTTGCCTTTGCCGCGGTCACGTTCATACCTTGGCAGCGCGACCAATCGGTGCGCGAAGAGCCAAAAACTCTTCAAGCTCAGACGGCTGCCAGCCAACAAGAGGAAAAACCCAAGCAGGAACTCCGCAAGCAGGGCGGCCTCGAAGGCGTTCATGCCGTCGCGGCCAAGGTCTTCGCCGAGACGCCCGGCTTCGGCTTGGAGCGCATGCCGCGTATGTTCCGCAAGATCGACTATGTCTTCTGGTCGCCCGGCGAGCTCGATGAAGTGTCGCCCTACCAGAACCGACCCGAGCTGCTCAAGGTATTTCAAGGCTATGTCGACTATTTCACGAAGACCCAATCCATTGCCGCCAACAAGAACGAATTGCGGTTCCCCGTCGGCTTGCAAGGCCATTTCTCCATGATCGAGCGCGACATAAAGGACGACGGCCAGGGCGGCAAGTCCCAGGATCTGGAGACCATTGCCCGCAAGTCGAAGCTATGGCGAATCGATGCGATTGATCTTGTGGGTCTGGCGGACCCGGAGTTGCCGGTGACGTATGAGACGGCGAAGTTAAGCCATCGCCTTCCGGGCGCGCAACCCGGACAGGCCAAGCAGGAAGAGACGATCAAAACTCCGGACGGCAAGATCTATCCCAAGTATTCCCGACCGCTCGATTTCTTCGAAATCGCCGGTCTGGAGAAACTGAAAGAAGGCGACGCGCTCTATGTCCGCACTAAGGACAATCGCATGCGCATGCTCGGCGCATTGCGGGCGAGTGCGGACTGCGCCAAATGCCACAGCGTGCCGGAGGGAGAGCTGCTGGGCGCGTTCTCCTACACGATGACGATGATGAAATAGGTTTCAGATTCATCGCTTCGCGCTCGCAGCGGCAATCATAACGCTAAACGGCACACGTCAGAAATCCTTCGCCTGAAAGCGCCAACACGCCAGGCCGAGCATCAGCACCACAAATAGAGCCGACACGCCCATCGATTCGTTCCAGTCGACAGGCCGCAAATCGATCTTGTTGGCTTCGGACAGACTGCCGGTCATGAAATCGCTATACAGCATCCGGCTGCTTAAGTGGTTCAGGTCGCTCGTGCGCGGCAGCACGGCATGCAGCGCGGACGCGACGTTGCCGATGGGGTTGTCGGTCCATTTGCGTTTTTCCATCGGGATGTTGCGTGTCTCTTCAACGCGGATCTGATCCTGAAACAGCCGATGCACCGTGCCCACCAGGAAGAATCCAAACCAGGCGCCGCACGAGATCAAGATGGACGCAACGGCGCTGCGCGTGAGCACGCTGACCAGCGTGGAGATGGAATACATGATGCCGAAGAAAAAAGTCAGCACCGGTATCAACAAAAGGCAGGTGTGCGCCCAAACCCCGGTCCGCAATCCGAGCACCAGCCAGATGCCGAAAATCGCGAAGGCAATGTTGAGAAAAACAAACGTCAGTCCGCCGACGTATTTGTAAAGCAAGAGCGCCCAACGATGAATGGGCTTGACGAGCAGCAAATCGACAGTCCCCTTGCGCAGCATATTGGGAATGAAAAAGGACGTGATGATGACTCCAGCCAGAATCGCCACCCACGAGCCGATCGATACCACGGTGTTCGTGACGACGTACAATTGAAAACCCACAGGCACTCCCCAATTCTCTTCGCCGATCGGCAGCCAGCCGAAGAACACGCTCGGCCGGGCGCACCATAGGCGGCGCGTTCCCGAAGTCGGCAACGTGTGCACGTCGAAGGCCAAACGCCGGCCTTCCGCGTTGGGTTGTTCGGTCGCCAATCGAATGGACGCGATCTTCAAGAGCCCAAGGTCGACGATGTCTTTGAAGTGCTTTTCAATAAGCGCGACGGCGTCGGCCGGGTTGCTTCTGGCTTCTGCGGCTTCCTCCTCGGAGCTGAAGCGCATCTGGAATGTGACGACGTATTCACTGTCCGGACTGTCCGCCGCGCCGCTCAGGACACGCAGCTTGTCCAGCTGCAAGAGATTCGCCTGCACGTTTTGCGAGAGGCGTTTCTTGGCGTGTTCGTCCGCTTTTTCGGGACGCAGCACATCGAAAAAAACCTGGATACTGCCGTCTCCGATTTTGTCGAAGGTTGTCTGGGCCGGCAGATTCTCGAACGACACCGTCGCGACCAGAAGGACGACGAACGCAGACAGGCCGAGCATGATATACAAGACGGTGCTGTCGAGTGCTTCCCGCAGCGAATCTTTCAGGATCGCGAAATTTCTCATGGCCCCCTCACCCCCGACCCCTCTCCCTCAAGTCGAGGAGAGAAGCGTTGCCCTTGTTTCCTTCCTGCACCGTTTCCACAAACATGTCTTCGAGGCTTTGCCGTTTCTCCACCAGGTGCCGGATCGACAGGCCCAGTCCGCGCAGCAAGTCGACGACCGGATCGATGCTCTGCTGCTCCTCCAATTGCACTTCCCAGCGCTCGCCGAGCGGCGCGATCCGGTAACCGCGGCTTTGCAAATCGGCCAGCGGCATCAGTTGGCCCTGCGCCAAGCCGATGAGGAATCGGCCTTTTTGCTGCGTGAGCGTTTTGATGTCGCCTTCGCGGATCATCCGGCCTTGTTGCAGGATGCCGACGCGGTCGCAGATCAGCTCCACTTCGCTCAAGAGGTGCGAATTGAGAAATAGCGTGCAGCCCTTGTCTTTGAGCTCAAGCAGGATGTTGCGGATTTCACGCCGCCCCACCGGATCGACGCCGTCGGTCGGCTCGTCGAGAAAAATGACATCCGGGTCATGCAGCAGCGCCTGTGCGATGCCGAGCCGCTGCTTCATCCCTTTGGAATAGCCGCGGATCTTGGTGTGCATGCGCGGCACCAGGCCCACGCGCTCCAGCTCTACCGGAATGCGTTGCCGCCGTTGCGCTCGGCTCAAACCCAGCAGTTGGCCGTAGAAATCGAGCAGCGAAAAGGCCGTGTGATAATCGGGAAAATGATGGTCTTCCGGCAAATAGCCGACGCGGCGGCGCATGGCGACGGTGCCGGCGGTATGCCCCAACAGCTCCGCCTGACCGCGCCAGCCGCGCGTGATCCCCAAGAGGATTTTGATGAGCGTGGTCTTACCGGCCCCGTTTTGGCCGAGCAAGCCGTAGATCTCACCGGCCTGGACGACTAGCGACACGCCGCGCAGCGCTTCGATGCGGCGATAGTTTTTCTTTAGATCGTTGGTAGTGATGATGGCGGCCATAGCGCGTATTTTCCGGGAGTGCATTACGATAGCATGGCGCGCCGCGAACGCGAAACGATAAATCAATCACCATGGCCCAATTCTGGAAACGTCTGCATGCCTTGTGGCGAAAGCGTTGTCCCCGTTGCCTCGATGGCGCTATCTACGAACAGTGCAGCAAGATGAACTCACGCTGCCCCGTGTGCGACCTGGTTTTTGAGCGCGAACAAGGCTACTTCCTGGGCGCCATGTACGTGAGTTATGGCCTGGCGACGCTGTTCTTGGGCACGTTCATGCTGCTTGTGTATTCGCTGTTCCCGGAGTTAGATTTGGGCTATACGGTCCTGATCGCGGGGGCGCTGTTCTTGCCGTTCGTCCCCGCCGTCACGCGTTACGCGCGCGTCATTTGGATATATTTCGACCAATGGGCGTGGCCGGAGCGCAAACCGTAGCGAATAGCTACTTCGACAACGCAAACGCCAGTTGATCGTCGAATCGCAGATGGAGTTGCTCGTCTTGAACGCTAATCCTGATGGGCTCGCCTTCGTTCAAATCATGCGAATGGAGTTGATTGCCTTCGATCTGAAAGATGCCCATGCGTCGGTATCTCTCCGTTCGTTCGGGTGAGTAGCCAAGAATGAGGAAGCTGCCGTCGCCGTTGAAGTGAAAAGCAAAATCAAGCTCCCCGAGCGTAGTTTGGCGCACGGGGCTGGACCAGGTTCCGATTACAAAATCGCGCAGACCGGGTTGCGGATCGAACAAATGTTCACCAGCGGTGTCAGTTGCATCCATCTCCCGGACCGGAGAACCGAGGCTGATGTCTTTCAGTCAACCCAATGCGGGTCGCTGCATGCAGCCCGTCGTTATCGACAGAAGCAGAAGTGCTGCTGGGATTCGCATCATGACGACCATTGGAACTTTAGCTCTTTACGTTGGAAACTCATCGATGGTTCGGAGCACGTCCATTCTGGCGCGCGGGCAATACTAGACTTGAATCGATCATTCCTCCTCGCTCCACCCATTCGCCGCCAGCTGCGGAATCGCAAACCCCAGCGACCGCCTGTGCCGTAGCGCCAGGTCGTCGCGATTCTCGGCGAACTGTTCCAGCGCCCACGTCCAGTCCCATTCGCCCGCGTCGGCGTAGCGGAGGATGAGCAGGTTGCGCAGCTCTTCGATCTCGGCGAAGCTGTAGCCCTGGGTCGAATCGACGGCGGTTTCCACGTCCAGGCCGGCACGCAAATCAGAATGCCAGCGCTCAAAGAGCCGGCGGCGCAACTCAGCGCTGGGCGGCTGAAAGTTGAGGGCCAGGTCGATGCGGCCCGGCCGTTTGAACGCGCGGTCGATGAGATCAAGCGGGCAGTTGGTGGTGAAGACGTAGGCCACGCCTTCTTTGATTTGAATGCCGTCGAGAGCGGTAAGAAAGACGGATTGGTCGTCGGTCTCGTTGACTTTGTCGCGGTCGCGCAGGGCCAGGTCCATGTCGTCGAAGAAGATGACGCCGCGCCGCTGCACGGTGAACAGCTTGCGGACTTTTTCCTCCGCGTCGCAGCCGCGCAGGGAATCGCGAAAGGCGGCGGCCGTGACCAGGCGGTATTCCCAGCGGCGCTTGAGGCACGCCTCCCAGATCCAGCGGCAGGCCATGGTCTTGCCGTTGCCGGGCGGTCCGGTGAGGAGCACTCCGCGCCGCGCTCGCCCGCCGTAGCGCTTGATGCGTTCGAGGTTGTCGCTTTCAAGATAACCGATAGTGTTTTTCCACAATTTGGCCGACTGCGCCTCGGAGAGAATGGGCGGTTCGCTCCACGTTTCGCCGCTCTTGTGGTATTTCAAGGCGAGCCGGTAGAGCCGGCGATAATCGCGGCGGGTCACGGCCAAGAAAGACAGGCCTGCGTCGTCCATGTAATGGTCCACGGCGAACTGCACGACCACAAAGCGCACGCCTTCGAGTTCATAGAGCCGCGCTCCCAGAACCAAGCCAGGATTGGCGCGGCGACTGCCCGGGCTCCAATCGTGGACGAGAACGCCGTCGAGCGCGATGGCCCGCCCTTTGCGCGCAGCCTTAACGAGCGGCCATTGGTACTGATCCGGGCACACGGCAACGGGATCGGCCAACTCCGCTTCCTTGGCCACCGCGTCGAGCAGGAAGCGGTGGGCGGCGGTGTAGTGGGTCAAGCGAGAGAACATTCAGAAATGACAAAATCCCGGCGAAGGGGTTCACGGCTAACCGTGCGATTTCAAGTTATCCGCCAAGAATAATCCTTGATTCCGAACTTCAGGCGGGCCTTGCGACGGGATCTTGGAGTTTGCAATCGGTTGCTTGAGTCGGCGAGCCGGCTGTAGAATGAGATTCATGACACGGCTTTTTTGGATTGCGGCTTCGGTGATGCTGCTAGGCAGTCTCGCTATCTATTTTGCTCGCCCCGTGCGCCCGCCGCGAGGGTCCATGCACATTCCGTCCTGGACCGACAGCCTATATCGAACGGCGCAAGAGAGGCGCTAGGAAGTGCAACGCAATAGCCGGAAGAACCGATGTTTCCAATTCTAGTGCTCGACCCTAAATCATAGCTTCGCTCTCCGCAGCTCGCCCACGCAGTACTTCTCGTCGCCGTATTTCTTGTCTAAAAGCGCGTCGGGAAACGGCCATTCCGCCGGCCAGATGACGTGGGTGACGCCGTGGCTTCGTAGATGATCGACGACTTCCGATTTGCCGTCGCGCAGCTTCTGGTAGAAGACTTCATTGACGTGCACGCGGCGGTGCCATTCGAGCACTTCGCGGTCCAGATAGGGGATCGACTTGAAATCGACGAAGATGGGGACGCCGGTGTAGAGGCGGAAGCGCTGAAACTCCTGGGGAAACGCGGCAGGGCGCACGCCGGGCCGCGTGGCCACCGCTTTGTTTTCCGGATTGGGGACCGGCGTTTGGCCAGGCAACAGGTAAATCTGACCGGACGCCTTGTTGGCGGCGACAAAATCCATGACGCCGATTTCGCCTCTGTCGTACTCGCGCCGTTCCATGGGAAAAAGCTCGTCCTTGTACATGAGCATGCCGCCGACGACCGCGAGGCCCAGGCCCGCCGCCAGGCATAAACCCTGCAGCGCCGATCGCGCCACGCCGGGCAATGCCTCTAGCGCCGGACTTAAAAGCGCACACAGTCGAGCCAGAAAAATCGTGGTGGCCACGGGCACCAGTATCACCGACGTGCGCCAGGGAAAGAGGAGGGCGAGCGTGTCGGATTGCAAATGCCATTGCAACACCGTCAAGCCTGCCGCGCCGGCGGTCGCGACCAGGAGCGGCGCCAACAACCGGCTGCCGACCGACAGCAAAAGGCCCAGTCCCATCCAACCGACTTGAATCCAGGGCGCGTTGCCCACAAAGAAACGTTCGATGAGCGCGTGGTGCGGAATGCGTTCGTGGGCCAGGATGCGCTGCGCTTCGGCGAAGCTCGCGGACGACGTCGGCTGGAATGTGAGCGCGTGATAGGCGACCATCGGGGCCACGAAAACCAGCGCCCATAGGCCCATGAAGAGCGCTTGCCCCGCGCGCTTCATGAGGACCGCGTGCAAGAGATAGCCGGCCACCAGCCAGCCGGCGGTGACGAGATAGGTCGCGTGGCATGCGCCTGCCGCCGCCGCGAGCGTCACCGCCGACCATGGTTTGCCCGCGCAGAAGGCCCACAGCGTGGCGACCAGCAGCACGCCGAAGACCGACGGCTGCAACATGGAGCCTAAGAGATACTGATACGCCAGACCGTCGGTGAAGAGGTTTTCATAGACTGTGCCCAAAAACTGACTGGTGAGCTTATTGGTCAAGTGCGCATGGACCGCGACCAACGCCGCCGCGCCAAGAAGTCGCACGGTCGGCGTCAGCTTGCTGCCGGCCATGTATTCGAAGATGCCGAGCAAGCTGAGGTAATAGATGCCGAGCAAAAGGAACTGATAAACATAAAACGCTTCGAGCGGCAGATACTGGGCAGTGACGTAAACGAGCGATGAGAAGATGGGCGTCGGGTCCTCTGTATTCGCGAGCCAGTCTTCGCTCAAGTAGCCGTGGCCGGCGTGGGCCATGCCGTGGAGGAAGTATTGATTCTGGTTCGAGAAGAAGAGCGGGGCTTGCGTGTAGGCAAAGCCGAAGAGCACGGCCCAGAAAAAGGCGCCGACGAAGGAACCTCGATAACTCGGACTGGGAGGCGATGCGCTTTCCATAATACTTATTCGTCGCGAAAAGACACAAATCGCGCCAATAGTGCCGCCGAGCAGCCCAGTTCGATGGATTGCATTCCAACCCAGGGAGCCGAGGTGCAATCGATCTTGAGCCGCAAGTCGGTAAGTTATTTCATATTATGAACTTGCGGCGAAGCACTGAATTTGGCGCGCTGTGCAATCCATATCTGGGGCTTTTGCCCGGTGGAGGACGTTTCGCTCTGCCGACTAACACGCAATCTGAAATCCGGGGGGTCAATCTTAGATGTAAATGCTTTCTTGACAGATAGTTACAATTTCACCAGCCGCGTTTCACTTTTTCGCGAATTGAAAGGTAGCGACCGTGAATTCGGCACGTCACCAACTTCGTGCCAGCGGGTGCTTGAGCGACAACCATTGTCCCCCCGCCTTCGAGCTGGCCACGGCTTGGGTGATGAAGTTCATGCCGTCCACACCGTCGGCGACGTTGGGATATAGGCTCTTGGCGCTATCGACCTTGTCGCCGCCGGCCCGCTTGATCATGTCCGCATAAGCAGCGGTATAAATGTTCGCGAACGCTTCGAGAAACGCTTCGGGATGGCCGGCCGGGATGCGTTGCGACTCGCCTGCCGTCTTGCCAAGGTAAGGCCCGCCCGCGCGTGTATAAAGCTGGTGCGGCTTGCCGTTGATGCGCAGCAGCATCTTATTCGGCTCTTCCTGATGCCATTCAATCGCGCCTTTGGTGCCGTCCACTTCGATCCAGAGGTCGTTTTCCCGGCCATGCGAAATCTGCGACGCGGTGACCGTGCCCAGAGCGCCATTTTGATAGCGGATAAGGGCGGCGCCGTAATCGTCGAGCTGCCGGCCCTGCGCGAAGATTTTGAGCGTGCAGGAAATCTGCTCGGGCAAGAGGCCAGTGATGTAGCGGCCCAGGTTGTAGGCGTGGGTGCCGATGTCGCCGAAACAGCCGGCGGCGCCGGACTTGGCTGGGTCAGTGCGCCAGCTTGCCTGTTTCTGCGATTCTTTTTCCAGGCGGTGCCGCAGCCAGCCCTGGATGTAGAAGGCGCGGATGGCCTGGATGTCGCCCAGCTCGCCGGACACGACCATGTCGCGCGCCTGCCGGACCAGGGGATAGCCGGTGTAGTTGTGCGTGACCGCGAACACGACTCCGGTTTTTTGCACGACCTTTGCCAGCTCTTCCGCCTGGGCGAGGTCGAAGGTCAGCGGCTTGTCGCACATGACGTTGAAGCCGGCTTCGGCGAAGGCTTTGGCGATCTCAAAGTGGGTGTGGTTCGGCGTGGCCACGGAAACGAAGTCGATGCGCTGGTCGGCTGGCAGCTTCAATTCGCCCGCGATCATGTCTTTGTATGAGCCGTAGGCCCGCTCCGGCTTGATGTCGTAGTCCGGCGCGGAGGCCTTGGCTTTGGCGGCGTCGGAAGACAGCGCTCCGGCGACGAGCGTGGCGCGGTTATCCAGAATGGCCGCGGTGCCGTGGACGCGGCCGATGAAGGCCCCCTGCCCGCCCCCGACGAGGCCCATGCGCAGTTTGCGGTTCAGCGGTGCGTTGGTCGGCATTGCGTCACTCCTTGGGAGTAGTTCTCTACATAGGAAGGACTTGCGTTGCGGTATGTGGCTTACATTAAATCAACAGCGGGCGGCTGGCTACCGATTTTTTGGGTGCAAATGCGTTGTCGTCGCGGCGATGGATCAGCGCTTCGATTGTTTGCGCACAGTTTTGCTCTTTCCTTGTCCGTTTCCAATGAGGCTGGGGAAGAAACCGTCGTACCAAAGGTCCACGCGATCGACAATCTCTTTCAGAGCACGCTTGTCCAGCGGTTGACAGTCTGGCGCGTCGCGCAGACGCAGCACGTGCTTGCCTTCCTGGGATACGTTGGGTTCGGCGACCCAGGTGTACCAAGCGTCGTCGTTCTCCATTGTGAAGAAAAACAGGCAAACAGGACGAGGGAATGGACCGTAGCGCTTTACCTGCTGAAGAGCAAGACGAAGGACTTTGTCGGCATGGTCTTTGGTCACAGATGTCCATGCTCCTCGTAATTCAATCCCAAACTCACGCAGCCCTTCTTTACCGGGAGTCCGAAATCGAACGATGTAATCCTGTCCGATATCGTCGGTAACTTCTTCGATCAAGAGATTGTCACTGCGGGTTAAGAGCATCGTTGTTAGGGCACGGACCCTTTTTTCGATGTAGACTTCGCGTTTCTCTTGCTTGTCGGCCATTGGCTAATCCTCATAAAGGAACTCGGACCGCTTCACTGAGGCTTCAAGCTTCCTCCAGTGAGCTTTGACCTCGACCCACAATTTGTAGAGGTTGCGCGGGGTCAATGGGTATGTGGCTGGCATTGTCGCAATCGCGCCCCGCATATTCCCATGCACGGAAACTATGTAGGCCCTGTCGTTGGGCTCATCCACGCCGACGAGGTATGTGGGGAACGGGCATCGAACCATCCGGACAACGTCGTCCTTTGTTACTTGGATAATCAGCCGTCGCTTCTTCAGTGTGAATCCCTGCTGCGTGGACTTCACCTGCACCAAGAAGTACGGAACACTGTCTCCTGAATTCACAAGCTCTACCAGATAGTCGAACGTCGGGCATTTCTCACCCAAAGGATGAACATCGAAATAGGGATCGGGGTTCCCGCAGAAATCCATGAGCCGCGCCGTAACGATGGCCTCGCCCCGTTTCCCGATCAGGTCCCGAGTTGCCATGAATCCTTCCGCCTGAGCCCGCTGGCGCCGCCATTCCTCCTATCTTACGAGTTGAGGAGAAGCATGTGCAAAAACCTTGGCGCTGTGGTAAAGAACAGCGCGCAGACCAATTTGTTGCGTGACTTAAGCCTTGTGTCTAACATGGAACCAACCGCGGCAACCCGAGACTCCATCATGTCTGCTTGTTTGACGCACCACTTGTGCTTGGTCACTGTGCTGGCTCTGACAATGCCGGCGCGGGCCCAGGCGCCCAAGCCAATCGACTTCGCCCACGACATCGCCCCCATCCTGAAAGCACGCTGTTCCGAGTGCCACACGAACGGCAAATACAAGGGCAGCGTTTCCTTCGACACGCGCGAGGCCTTGCTGAAGTCCAAGGTCGTGACGATTGGCAAGAGCAAAGACAGCGAAGTCTATCAACGCATTACGAATCCAGACAAGGACAAGCGCATGCCGCCCAAGGGCGAGCCGCTGTCGGCCAAGGAGATTGCCCTTTTTACGCGTTGGATCGACGAAGGTCTGGCTTGGGACGCGGGCTTCACGTTCAAGGTAACCGCCTATGTCGCTCCGCTCAAGCCGCGCCGGCCGGAGTTGCCGCCGCCGCGACCAGGGCTCGAACATCCCATCGACCGCATTCTCGATGCCTATTTCCAGAAGCACAAGGTTGCGACGCCGGCGCCGCTCGACGATACGGCCTTTGTGCGCCGGGTTTACTTGGACGTCGTCGGCTTGTTGCCCGCACCAACCGAAACCGAAGCCTACTTGAACGATCGGACGCCGGACAAACGCGCTCGCCTTATTCGCAAGCTGCTCGACGAGCGCCGCGCGTTCACCGACCATTGGCTTAGTTTTTGGAACGATCTGTTGCGCAACGATTACGCGGGCACCGGCTACATCGACGGCGGCCGCAAGCAGATCACGCCCTGGCTTTACCGGTCGATCCACGACAACAAACCCTACGACCAGTTCGTGCGCGAGCTTATCAGTCCGTCGGCCGAGTCGGAGGGCTTCATCAAGGGCATCCAGTGGCGCGGCAACGTCAACGCCAGCCAGGTGACGGAATTGCAGTTCTCGCAAAACGTTTCGCAAGTCTTTTTCGGCATCAATCTTAAGTGCGCCTCCTGTCACGACAGCTTCATCGATTACTGGAAACTCGACGACGCCTATGCCCTGGCGGCGATCATCGCCGATCGGCCCTTGGAAATCCATCGCTGTGATAAGGCGATGGGCAAAACAGCGACAGCCCGCTTTCTCTGGCCGGAGCTGGGCAGCATCGATGCGCAGCAGCCGAAAGCGAAACGTCTGGAGCAGTTCGCCCGCCTCGTTTCCCAGGCGGACAACGGCCGCTTCACACGCACCATCGCCAATCGCCTCTGGCAACGCTTCTTCGGCCGCGGCATCGTTCACCCCGTGGACATGATGGCCAATAAGCCGTGGTCGGAAGACTTGATCGATTACCTCGGCGTCTATCTCGCGGATCAGAAGTACGACCTCGCCAAGTTAATGGAGCACATGCTGACGTCGCGGGCCTACCAATCGAAGCCGGCGCTCCTGGAGAAGGAGACGCCGGCCGAGGATTTCGTCTTTTGCGGCCCGGAATTGCGGCGACTCAGCGCGGAACAGTTCATCGATGCGCTCTGGATGATCGGCCATTCCGGACCGAACAAAGCCGCTGCGCCGGTCAAGTTGCCGGAGTTCGAAGGGAGCGTGCCGCCCGAGAGGCGCTTCCTCCGGTCCTCGCTGGTGAACGCCGACGCCCTCATGCGCTCGCTGGGCCGGCCAAACCGCGAACAGGTTGTCACGACTCGGCCGGACCAACTGACGACGCTGCAAGCACTCGATTTGTCGAATGGGCAGATTCTGGATGACACGCTGGCCCGCGGCGCAGCGTACTTGCTGAAGACGCACGACCGAACTTCGGACCAACAGCTGATCGAAGAAGTTTATCTAAGCGCGCTGTGCCGCCGCCCGTCGGCGGAGGAGCTGGCGACTGCCCAAGCGCTCCTTGGCTCGCCGCGCACCGCGTCAGGGATGGCTGACTTGCTTTGGGCCGTTTTCATGCTGCCGGAGTTTCAGCTTTTGCGATAAAATGTAGGGATCAGCTATTGCGAGGAATGGGGAATGCCTGCACACAAGGCGGCGACTATCGCGCGAACAACGGCGTCCAAGCCGCGCCCGCGCGCCTCGAAATGGCTGGAAAGCGATCCCGAATACGAAGCGCACAAAAGCGCTCGTCGCAACCTGTCACACAAGGACGCGGTAGCGGAGTGTGCTTTTCTTAGCGCCCAATACCGCAGCATGTGGCGTGCGAGGGCCATCGTGCAAGTTGACTTCAAATCCATCCTGAAAGTGCTAAGTCAGAAAAAGATCCCCTTCCTGCTGACCGGCGCCCACGGCATCAGCGGCTGGACAGGCAGGCCGAGGTCCACACACGACGTGGACATACTGGTCCGGGCCGGACGCAACCACGCGCGGGCCGTCAAGGCCATCAAGACTCTTTATCCCCAGCTGGAGGCACGCCTCTTCCCCGCCGGCACGGCTTTCTTCGTGCCCGGCGAAACGCTCTCGGTCGTCGATGTCACCTATCCCAAGCGCGGCGACCAAATGGCCACGATTGAGACGGCCATCTGGGTGGAAGAGGAAGGCACCAAATACCGAGTGCCGAGCCTGGAAGCCGCTTTGGCCAACAAGTACGGAGCGATGTTGAGCTTTGGCCGCGATTCTGTGAAAAGAGGACAAGACGCCGTAGACTTTGCCGCCATGGTGAAACACTCGCAAGACGAAGGGCGGCACCCCATCGATTTGGAAAAACTGGCGGCGTTGGGCGAGATGGTTTGGCCGGGCGGTGGTGGCAAGGAGATTCTACGACTCGTGGAAGAAGCCAAGGCCGGCACTGTGCCGTCGCTCATAAAAACTAGGAATGATTGACGAGGTGTCCGATGCACTCAAACGCCGGTGAAAACCAAGCCCAGTCGTATTCGCGTCGAGATTTCTTACGCGCCATGAGCGCCGCCGCGGCTTCGACATTGCTCATCGATGAGCCGCGCGCGCTTGAGGCCGACGAGCCCGTCCAGCATCCCCGGCCCACGGCCGACATTTGCATCCTGTTATGGATGGCCGGCGGCATGGCGTCGCCCGAGACCTTTGACCCCAAGCGCTACACGCCATTCGAAGTCGGCGTCCCATCGGAGCGCATCCTGTGCACATTCCCGTCCATCGACACCGTGGTGGACAACCTCAAGATTTCGCAGGGGCTGGAAAATACCGCGCGCGTACTGGATCGGGGGACGCTCATCCGCTCGCACGTCGTCCCCGACCTGGGCAATATCCTGCATTCGCGGCATCAATATCATTGGCACACCGGCTACGTGCCGCCGCAGACCGTGGCGTGTCCGCATCTCGGCTCATGGATCGCGAAGGTGCGCGGGCCCAACAATCCGGCCATTCCGCCGTTCATCAACATCGGCCAACGCTTGGAGGGCGTCGGTGAATCCGAAGAGCTAAAGGCGTTCACGACGGGCGGCTTCTTCGGCAGCGAGTTTGGGCCGTTCAACTTGCCGTTTCCAACGGATGCGGTGGCGTCGGTGCGGCCGCCGCGCGGCATGACGCGCGAACGCTTCGAGACACGGCAAGAGCGCTACCGCGAGCTGTTGCGCCGGAGTCCCGTCGGCGAATTGGCCAGCGACTATCACCACGAGTCGATGCTGCGGGCCTTCGAAAATGCCCATCGCCTTCTCAGCTCGCGCGAACGGGCAGCTTTCGACCTGGCGCTCGAGCCGCGCCCCGTATTCGACCGCTACAACACGGGCCGATTCGGTCTGGGCTGCCTGTTGGCACGCCGCCTGGCCGAGGCAGGAGCGCGTTTCATCGAGGTGACCACCGAGTACGTCCCCTTCCTGCACTGGGACACACACGAAAACGGCCACACGACAGTAGCGCGCATGAAGCAAGAGATCGACCGGCCCATTGCACAATTGATTCTGGACCTGGAACAGCGCGGCCTATTGGATCGGACATTGGTCGTGCTGGCAACGGAATTCAGCCGCGACATGATGATCGAAGGTGTGCCCGGTTCCAATGCGCGCGACCAATCGCGAGCCAGTTCGGACACCATGCAACAAATGATCCACTACGGCTTGCACCGCCACTTCACCGGTTCGGGCTCCGTGCTCTTGTTCGGCGGCGGCATGAAGCGCGGCTTCCTCTACGGCGAGACCGCGCCGGAACGCCCGCTGGTCGTGACGCGCAATCCTATCTCCATCATGAACCTGCACGCGACCATTCTTGCGGCCATGGGCATCGCTCCGCGGACCGCGTTCGAAGTGGAGCGCCGCCCGTTCTATGTGACCGAAGATGGTCGCGGGCAAGCGGTGCGGGAATTGTTCGCATAATTGCTCGATAATCCTTCAAACTTGGTTCCGGCTATGTCACATTATTCGCGCTGCGCTTTCTGGTTGGCCGTATTTGTCACGATTGCCGTAGCTCAGCCCGGACGCGCCGCCGCGGGCGAAAACGCCAAACCTAAACGGCCTAACATCCTCTTCATCTACACGGACGACCAGTCGTACCGCACGCTGAGCTGTTACCCCGAGGCCTACCCCTTTGTGCGCACGCCCAACATTGACCGGCTCGCGCAAATGGGCATTCGTTTCACCGCCGCATACAACGGCTCGTGGTGCGCCCCGTCGCGAGCTTCTATCCTCACCGGCCATCATCCGTTCGGCGTGCATTCCATGACCTTCAAGGGGCAATATCCATCGAGCAGCTACGATCCGCAGCAATGCCGCTTTTGGCCGTCGATCTTTCGCCGGCTCGGATACTTCACTGCGCAGATCGGTAAATGGCACACCGGCGCCGATGCGGGCTTTGGCCGCGACTGGGACTATCAAGCGGTGTGGAATCGGCCCGCCCATCCGGACAACGCGCCCAATTACTACAAGAAGCAACTCATCAGCTTCAACGGCGCCAAGCCCACGTTTGTCGACGGCTACCCGACCGACAACTACACGAATTGGGCCGTCGATTTCATCAAGGGGAAAGATCGCGACAAGGCCAAACCTTGGTTCCTGTGGCTTTGCTACGGCGCGACGCATGGGCCGTTTACCCCAGCAGAGCGGCACCGGCAGGCCTATGCCGGCGCGAAGATCGAAACGCCGGTGGACCTTTTCGGCGCGCGCTTAGGCAAGCCGGAATATGTGCAGAAGATGGACGTCTGGGCCAAGGGCAAAAGCGGTGAGCCGATTTATAAGGGCAAAAGCGATTACCAGGACAAAGAGGGGCAATCGCTCGCCGAAGGAGTGCGTCAATATAACGAGTGCGCACTGGCGATCGACGAAGGCGTGGCCCGGCTCCTGCAAGCGCTCGAGGAAACCGGCCAACTTGAAAACACGCTGATCGTGTTCACGTCCGACCAGGGTTACGCTTGGGGCGAGCACGGCTTTCGGCACAAGCTCGGACCGTACGACGCGACGATTCGCAGCCCACTCATTTTCTCTATGCCGGGGACGCTGCCCAAAGGCAAGACGTGCGGCGTGCCGGTCAGCGGCGTCGATTTCGCGCCGACGTTCTTCCGCTTCGCCGGCTTCGAGCTCCCCTGGAAAATGCACGGCCGCGATCTTGTGCCGCTCTTGAAGGACCCCGGCCGGCCGTGGAACGAGCCGATGCTGGTCACTCATACCGGCCGCAGCTTCGGCAAGGACACGGATGATCCCGCGAAGGCTGATATCCTCGAAGGCGTGCCGTGGTGGGTGGCGCTGCGCTCGGGCAAGACCAAATACATTCGCACCTTGGTTGAAAATGAAATCGAGGAACTCTACGACTTGCATAAGGATCCGGAGGAACTGACCAATCTGGCACTCCAGGCCGAGCATCGGGCTTTGCTGGAACGGATGCGCGCCATGACGATCGCGGAATTGCGGCGCACCGGAGCAGGCTTCGTGGACCGCATGCCGACGCCGAAGACGGTGCAGAAGTAAATTCAAACGCCGTAAATCTAGACAAGCCTTGAGTTGTTACGCTTCGTGCATAGGTAGATTTGATGGCATCGAAGAACTAGGAACCAGCGATCTTGCTTGGGACGAAGCCATTAGCTTCCAGCCATACTCTCCATTTCGTCGCGCCAAAACCGAAGTCCTGGCCGGTCCAATCGCGGAGTCGCAACAACGCCCTGGCTTTGCCGTCTTCGCTTCGCACATACCCAGCAGGACAATCGTCCTCGAGAACTTTCAACATTGCTGCTGGGATGTTTCTCTTCGGGACCATTGCACGTTCTTCGAGCCAACATCGCCAGCGCTTCGCATCATAGCCGAAGGCTTGCCCCGTCAATTCCTCCAACTGTTTTAAGGCCGCGTCTTTGGGAACATGGATGAAGACGTACTCCGGCGAGACGTGTTCCTCCAAATTGACCAAGAGTCTCTCTAGCGGCAAAAGTAAACTCATCGGGGTGTTTCTTGCCTTCCGAGGATTCACTAGACACGAACTGTGTCATTTCGCATTTGAATTGCGAAAGGCCGATGCGGTTGCATTCTTGGCACAAGAAACGCTTCCACCGGTGTCGTCAGTGTCCGTCTCAGTTCTAGGTCGAGCGGTGCTTGGGCCGGCGGCGCTTGGGCCCCTTTGTCGCGCTTCTGCATCTCGCCGCGGATATACTCCAGCGCCTTGTCCAGCACTTTATCGCGGAAGGGCTCTTTCTTCTTGTCCTTGTCTTTCTCTTTTTCCTTTTCCGCCTCGGGCTCCTGTTGCGGTTCGCCCGGTCTGCGGACAATGTCGCGGTCGCGCCGCCAGCGGAAATACTCGATGCGCTCGTCGTCGCTCAGCTTCACTTCAAAGCCATCGTCGGGTTTGACGCCCCATTCGTCTTGTTCCTTGCTGTCGGGGAAGCGATGGATGTTGCGGCCGCTCGGGCGCCAGTAGCTGGCGGTGGTCAGCTTGAGGGCGCTTTGGCCGCCTTCCAAGGCGATGACGTTCTGCACGCTGCCTTTGCCGTAGCTGCGTTCGCCGACGATGATGGCGCGCAGGTGGTCCTGCAGCGCGGCGGCGACGATCTCGCTGGCGCTGGCGGAGTAGCGGTTGATGAGAATGGCGACCGGATAGTTGCCTTGCTGAAAACCCGCATTGGGCGACTTCGCTTGGTAGACGTCTTCCCTGACGCCGCCGCGGCCCTTGGTGTTGACGATTTCCTTGCCTTCGGGCAGAAAGAGCGAGGCGACTTCAACCGCGGCCCGCAATAGACCGCCTGGGTTGTTCCGAAGGTCCATCACCAGCCCGCGCATGCCGGCCTTCTGCAGCGCATCGACGACGCGAATCATCTCCTCGCCCGTCGTTTCCTGAAAACTGTTGATGCGCACGTAGCCGATCTTGGAGACCGGGTCGATCCAAAAATCCCACTCCTGAAGCTTGTCGTGCAGGCGGTGGTCGCCGAGCACGCTGTCGATCTTGATTTCGGCGCGCTTCATTTCGAGATCGACGGGTTTCTTGGCGTTTTCGTGAAGGACGGAGAGAGTGACCTTGGTGCCGGGCTCGCCCTGGATCAGTTCGACCACCTTCTTCATCGGCATGTTTTCAGTCGAGACGCCGTCGATCTTGACGATGAGATCGCCCGCCATGACGCCGGCCTCATAGGCGGGCGTGCCGACCATCGGGCTTTCCACAAAAACCTGGCCCAGGCGGTCCAGGCCGATGCGGATGCCGACGCCGCCGAACTTGCCGCGGCTGGCCTTGGTGAACTGCTTGTATTCGTCGGCATTGATGAAGCTGGAGTGCTGATCCAGCCGCTCCAGGCCGCTGTTGATCATATTCTCGACCAGTTCACGCATCTTCTCGGCGTCGAGTTCCTTGACGTATTTTTGCTGGACTTCCTCGAGCACATCGACGAGAAGCTTGAGGTTTTCGTGCTTCCTTTGCAGGTTGCTCTGGCGGGAGGGCGCCGAGTAGGTGATGGACAGTCCGAGCAAGCAGGCTGCGGACAGGCCCAAGAGCCAGGCGAGGTTCCAGCGGGACATGCGTAGAATCCTTTATGAAGGACGGAGGGACGAGGTCGTCTTGGAATTATAACGGAGTGGAAAAAGCGAAGCGAGGCGAGTTTAGAGGGGAGATGGTTCACGTTTCGCGCTCGCTGAATCCCTTGCTGAGGCAAGAGATACAGCGAACGCGAAACGATGAATCAGAAGTCTATTCTTGAAACAGGATTTGCAGAGCGCCGCGTTCCGGCGTGGTTTCCGTGGCCCCGGAGTCCAGAGTGGCGAGCAGTTGTTCCGCTTGCGTCAGGCCGGGGTTGTGCTGCAGCGCCTGTTGCAGGTGGGCGCGGCTTAGATCTTTTTGTCCGGTGTGATTCATCATGCGGGCAACATGATAGTGTGCCAGAGCCGGTCCGACGGCCTTGGTCAAGACTGTCACGCTTTCGTCCACTTCGCCGGCGCGGGCCAACGTGAAGCCAAGCGTTTGCAGGTAGTGGCGGTTTTCCGGCTCGATGGCCAGCGCTTGCTCGAAGCACTTGCACGCTTTGGCCCATTGCTTTTGTCGATTGAAGCACATGCCCAAGTCATGCCAGAGGCCGTGGTCCTTGGGGTTCTTGTCCAGGAATTTGCGATAGCATTCTTGGGCGCGCTCATAGTCGTGAAGGTTCATGTAGACGCGCGCCAGGCCGATCTGCGCTTCGCGGCAGTTCGAGTCGAGCTTCAAAGCCTCTTGATAGTGTTCACGCGCCTTGTCGCGGAGCCGGATTTGCAAGGACAGGTCGTCGGTTTTTTCCGCTTCACGCTCGCGCATGACGGCCAGAGCGGCGACGGTGCCCGCCTTGGGCGGCCGCTTCACTTCTTCTTTGGGCTTGCTGAGCGTGAAATTGGCCGGCATGGGCATATCGCCCTTGGGCCCAACGGGCGTGATGCGATTTTGCGTGCCGAAGCAGCCGCAACAAGAAAAAGCGAGCGCGAGAACCAACGACAAAAAGACGCGACCATCCATGATCGAAGCCCTCGGAGTAGAGTAAGCCTCACGCTCACGCGTGAGAGGCTCCCAGGTGGAGCAGAGGTCGACTCAGCCCACGCGAAGGAACCTAAGCCACGCAGGCTGCTGCGCCTTCCTGGCTTACTTGAATTCACAAATGAAGCTTGCCGAAGCTTCTTCGATCAGGTCACGGGTCAGTTGGACGGGTTGTCTTCTGAATCGGCAAATCGACTGCACAATCTCCAACAAATCGCGGCAGTCGCTGGCGCGCGGCGAGCGGGTGGCGTTGTAATACTTCTCGTACATGAACTCGATCGCGTCCGCGCACGGGTTCATGCCCAGTCGCTTGACCATATTGTTGAAGATGCGCTCATACACTTCGCGGCCCGGGGCATTGATTTCCACCTTATGACGGATGCGGCGGAGGAACGCGTCGTCCACGAGGTCTTTCGGGTCGAGGTTGGTGGAGAAAATGATCAGTTGCTCGAAGGGGACTTCAAATTTTTTGCCGCTGGCCAGGGTGAGATAGTCGTGACGGTCTTCGAGCGGCAAGATCCAGCGATTGAGTAATTCCTTGGGACTGCATAATTGGCGTCCGAAGTCGTCGATCAGGAAGACTCCGCCGTTGGCTTTGACGTGCAGCGGGGCCTGATAGAAATTGGCGGCCGCATTGAAGCGCAGATCGAGCATTTCCAGGGTGAGTTCGCCGCCGGTGATGACCACGGGCCGGCGAATGCGCACCCAACGTGCGTCCACCGTGCCGGCATTGAGCAAGCGGCGAATCGTCGCTTCGTTGTCCTCGATGCGGTCGCCCAGCTCGCCGTCCACCATATGATGGATGGCCTGGTCATAGACGGTGATGATGCTGTTCTCGGCGAGGAAAGAGAAAGGGACGTAAATCTCGCCGCCTGCGTTATTCATGAAGTCGCCAATGCAGCGTGCGATGGACGTTTTGCCGTTGCCGGGCGGGCCGAAAAGGAATGCCGACTTGCCGCTGACGATGGCTGGACCGACGGCGTTGAACAGTTCTTCCCGGATGACCAGGTGGGCAAACGCGGCCCGCAACGGCTCAGGGCTGCAATTGATGCCGGTCACCGCCTGGCGATAGGTTTGTTCGATGTAGTCTTCGAGGGGCACCGGGGCGGGACCGACGTAGGCGCATTGCTTCATAGCTTCCTGAGCGCGACGTCGGCCCAGTTCGGTTAGCGTGAACCGATAGCTGACCCGCCCAATGAGGTCGCCGCCCGCGACTTCGACGCATTTTTCGTCCTTGAGGAATTTGAGCGAGTCCTCAATCACCTTGAAGGGCAAGCACATAAAGCGCGCCAGGTCCAAGCCGAGCATGCTGCCGCGCGCGTACAAGATGCGGAGTATGAGATCGTTGAGGAAGGACAGCGACAGACCGGCTTCCTTCATGGTTTCGGGTGCACTGGGGGCTTCGGGAAGACCGGCGCCTTCCCATTCCAGGCTCATGCTTTTGAGGGTTGCAGGCATAGGTGCGTCTCAATGGGGTTGAATCGGGCTCTTCTGTCCGCAGCCAAAAGGCTGCGGCTACTTAGCTACGGGCTTCAGCCCGCGAGATCTCAGTGCTTACGGGTTGAGGTAATCAGGATTACGACGCCGACGGCGAAACCGATGAAGGCTATCTGGATCATGCGCGAGCGGTTGCCTTTGACATAGTCCCAGAAGCCGCCGATGAGGACGGACGTCGTGGTCCGGGACGGTGTACATGGAGCGCGCACAGCAAGTGGCGGCGCGAGTTGCCCACATTGCGACGGATGGGAGGGGGCTGTAAGGGCAGATTGTGCGCGCGCTTCCGCGGCATCGCTGAATCCCGCGAGGAAGAGCGCCAGTGCGATGATAAGTTTGTTGCGCATAATGCAAACCCCTGGTGTCATCTCAAGCGGGCGAATACAAAGGTCTGGCCGGACGCGGCTTGCACTTGCGTACAAGCCGCGTCGCGAGCCGTGGGCGAGTTTAGTTCGTAGATCCCGCTTTCCGAGCGGGATTCCAAACGGTCCCGCTGCAAAAGCGGGACCTTACTGCTTTACTGGCTACCACCGGTCGAGGAGCTGCTCGAGCCGCCCGAGCCGCCCGCTCCGGTGCCCGACAGTACCGGCATGACGCCTTGGAAGTTGTCAATCAGCTTCGGCAGGGCGCCCGTGTGCGTCGGTGTCTTCTGGTTGCCCGCAATCGCGTTGGCCGTAATGCCGACTTCCGCCGGATCGTGCACGGCCACCTCGAAGGAGACGCCCGGATTGCGCTTGGCCAGGTACATCTTGACGGCGTTGGCGCGGGCGTCGTCCAGGTTCTTGTCCCACGACGTTTGCAAATAGATGCGCGGATCGGGCGCCGGCCGTCGCCGCGCCAGGTAATTCAAATGTTCCATGCCGCCCGGGTGGATCTTGTCGGTCGGGCCGCCCTTGGCGTCCGTCTCGAAATGGTAGTTCCACACGGTTTGATCGAGCACGTGGCCGTTATGCGCTTGGGCATTAAAGGCCTCGCGGACGCTAGAGCGCGCTTGGGCGGAATAGCGTTCCGGCCAGCAGGGGTCGACCAGCTCGCGGTAGCAGTGGCAGCCGCCCAGAGCGGTCAAGCCGGTGCCGAGGGCCAAGCCGGCCAAGGTTTTCTGGATGAATCCGTTCATCGACAAGGTCTCCTTGAGGGTTAACGCCCTTTGGATCGCAGACCTCACGCTCCGCGTGAGGATCGCCTCACGCAGAGCGTGAGGTCTACCATCCCGAGGGGCTTTGGGGAGTTCTCGGTTATTGCGGCTTCAACAGCGTCTCCATGATGTTGATGGCCGCCGGTCCCACGAGCACCACAAAGATGCCGGGGAAAATAAACAGAATCAGGGGGAACAAAAGCTGCACGGCGGTCTTGGCGGCTTTCTCCTCCGCGATCTGTTTGCGGCGAGTGCGCATCGAGTCGGATTGCACCCGCAGGGCCTGGGCGATGCTGGAGCCGAACCGATCCGCCTGGATCAGAATGGCAGCCAGCGAGCGAACATCGTCTACACCGGTGCGCACGCCGAGGTCATGGAGGACTTCGCGGCGTGGCCGGCCCATTTGCAACTGAAAGTTCGACAACGACAATTCCTCACACATGATCTTGGCGTGGCCGCTCATTTCGTCGCACACCTTTCGCATGGCTGCGTCCAAACCCAGGCCGCTTTCCACGCACACGACCAACAGGTCGAGCGCGTCGGGCAGGGTGAGGAAAATCTCCTCTTGGCGCTTTCTCCGCAGCCACCACAACACGATGCTAGGCAGATAAAAGCCGGCGCCGGTGAAGATCACCACCCATTGCAGCGTCTTCCAACCCAAAGGCTTGCCTGGAACGAAGATGCCGACGGAAATCAGGAAGAACAACAGCAAGCACACCAAACGCAGGCCGGAGTACACCATTGGGGCCGCGTCGCTGCGAAAGCCGGCATTCGCCAGCTTCGTCTTCAACGCGTTTTGTTCCAATTCGGTATGCGGCATGAGCGGCGAGGACAATGCCTTGGCCGTCTCCAAAATGCCCGCGAACCGGTCATCTTTGTTTCGCGTCGGGTCCTCGAGATCGGCCAGCGATTGCGGCCGGCTCAAGCGCGACAGCCGTTCCATGGCACGGCTGTTGCGGCTCGATATCATCGAGAGAACCGCCCAAATGCCTGCCACGATGCCCGCAAACACCAGGAGCGGGATTATGTCATGGATGTAAAAAAAACCCTGCAACATGGTGCTGTCCTCAAATAGGTGCGAAGCGCTGCGAGCAACAATTCAGGCGTCCTTGGTCCCACGCCGCAGGCCAAAGCCTGCGGCTACAAGTTATTTTCGTCATTCGTCGCCCAGGTTCTTTACCCGGCACCGCCCATAAATTCGCCAAATTCCTCAAAACCCTTTTGTGAATAACAACTAACCTTCGGAGTTCATCTCGTAGGTGACGAAGGACTCACCTACACCTTGATGTTGACGATCTTGCGAATCACGATGGCCCCCAAAAGCTGGGCAATCAGGGCGAAAATGCTCATCTTGATGCCCAACGGGTGCGTCCAGAGCTTTTCAATGTAGTCGTACTTGATGTGCATCATCAGCAGGAACATGGCGAAGGGCAGCGCGATCAAGATGACGCCGCTGAGCCGGCCTTCGGCGGTGAGGGCCTTAACCTGTCCCAAGATGCGGAAACGCTCGCGGATGACGTAGCCGATCTTGTCGAGGATTTCGGCCAAGTCGCCGCCTGTCTGCCTTTGAATGAGCACGCTGGTGACGAAGAAGCGCAAATCGAGATTGGGGACACGATCGCACATCGACTTCATGGCTTCCTCGATCGGAATGCCCAGGTTTTGCTCTTCGTAAACGCGGTTGAACTCGTCGGCGACGGGCGTGGGCATTTCCTCGGCGACGACGTGCATGCCCGCCGCGAGGCTATGGCCGGCGCGGAGGGCGCGGGCGACGAGCTCCAGGGCGTCGGGCAGCTGCGAAGCAAAATGCTTCAAGCGCATGGCCCGTTTGGTTATTAGCCACGTGAACGGGATGGTGAACATGAGGATGCCGGCGAGAGGGGCGAGGTAAATCTGCACGCCCATCATCCAGCTGGCCGTCGTGCCCAAGATACCCAAGACAACGCCGATGCCGAACAGCGTGCTTGGCTTGATGTGCACATCCGCTTGCGTGATTAGCTTTTGCAGGCTGGGCAGGTTTGGCGTCAGCGCTTCCAAGAGCGAGCGTTTGTCGGTTTCGATCGCTGTCTTTTTCAGAATGGTGGTGCCTTCATCGTCGCGCTTCCGCCGTCCGGTCAACGAATCGAGACGTTCGACGGTCTTGGTGCCGCCGTCGTTCAGGACAAACGCGAGCACGCCCACCAAAGCGGTGACGCCGGCAAACGCCAATATAGAGATCATAAGGGGAGTCATTGCTCAGGTATCCTTTGTCTTTGGTTCCTCGTTCAACGTTCCAATTTCGCCGTTCAGCGTACACGTTGATCGAAGAATGACTAATCCCGCATCAATACACGTTCCTGGAACAAGTTCGTGGGCAGCTTGATGCCGGAGGCTTCCAGCCGTTGAATGAACGAAGGTCGCACCCCAGTCGCTTCGAACTGGCCAAAGGCGCGGCCGTTCTGGTCGATGCCCAGTTGCTTATAGCGGAACACTTCCTGCATGATGATCATGTCTTGTTCCATGTTCATCACTTCGGTGATCGAAGTCACTTTGCGCGGCCCACCCTGCAAGCGATTGGCCTGCACGATCAAATCGACGGCGGAGCTAATCTGCTGCCGCATTGCCTTCATGGGCAGTTCCATGCCGGACATCATGATCATGGTTTCTAGACGGGCCTGGGCGTCGCGGCAGCTGTTGGCGTGCAGCGTGGTCATGGAGCCGGAGTGGCCGGTGTTCATGGCCTGGAGCATGTCCAGCGCTTCGGCGCCGCGGCACTCGCCGATGATGATGCGTTCGGGCCGCATACGCAGGGCGTTGCGGACCAAGTCGCGCGTCTGCACGGCGCCTTTGCCTTCGATGTTGGCCGGCCGCGTTTCCAGACGGACGATATGGTCTTGCTGCATCTGCAATTCCGCCGCGTCTTCGATGGTCACGATGCGCTCGTCGTGCGGAATGAAGCTGGACAGCGTATTGAGAAGCGTGGTCTTACCGGAACCGGTGCCGCCGGAGATGACGATGTTCAGGCGCGCCTTGATGCACGCTTCCATGAGCATGGCCATTTCCGGTGTGAACGCTTTGAAATTCAGGAGATCTTCGAGCTTGAGCGGATTCGAGCCGAAACGGCGAATGGACAAGCTCGGCCCGTCCAAGGACAGGGGCTGGATGATGGCGTTGACACGCGAGCCGTCGGGCAAGCGCGCGTCGACCATGGGCGAAGTTTCATCGACGCGCCGGCCGACCTTGGACACGATGCGGTCGATGATCTGCAAAAGGTGATCGTTGTCGCGGAATTTGACTTCGGTTTTTTCAAGCTTGCCGCGGCGCTCGACGTAGACCTTGTGCGGACCGTTGACGAGGATATCGCTGATGGTCGGGTCCTTGAGCAGCATCTCCAGGGGACCGAAGCCGAAGGTTTCGTCGAGCACCTCGTCGATGAGGCGTTCGCGCTCCATGCGATTCAGGAGCGGATTCTCAGTGTCGCACAAGCGCTCGACGACGAGCCGGATTTCGCGGCGCAGCGTGTCGCCGGCCAAGTCACTCACCCGCGACAGGTCGAGCTTGTCGACCAGCTTGCCGTGGATCAGCCGCTTCAAATCTTCGAAGCCCTTGTTGGAATTACGGTCAAGACCGGCTTGCGACACACCGCCCAAGCGGCTGATGCCTGCCGACGTATTGCCGCTGCTGCTCAATCCCGTCAATCCACGTTGCAACCTGGACATGGCAATTATCCTCAAACCGCGCGAGTCGTTCCGCTCGTTCGTGGAACCATCCGAGCAAATCTAGCTCACAAAATCCGGGCGCTACGGCTCGGCGCTAGCTTTTTTTAACTGTTGGCCGCTGCGCGGGCGGCTGAGCCTGGGAGTTACCTTTTCAAAAGAGGGGGTCGAGGCGCGAACATAGTAGATAGACACGCTCCGCGCATGGGAGTTTTTCCCGCGCGCGGGCGTCGAACCCACGCGGAGCGTGGGGTCTACTCTGGGACGGGTGACGGGAGAGTTAGCGGAAGGAGAAGAAACCGCGGCGTTCCTTCTTTTGTCCCGGCTGTTGGGGGTCTTTGCCGGACAAGCTGTTGGCCAGGGCGACGAGGCTTTGCTGGGCTTTGCACTTGGGGGCGAAGGTCAAGAGGGGAACCCCCGCGTTGCGTGCGCCGAGCATTGGCTTGTAGTCGTTGGGCACTTGCCAGTAAATGGGCCGGCCGATCGTTTCTTCCGCCTTTTTCAAGGTGATTTCGCCATCCTCCGAACCGACACGGTTGACGACCACCTGAATTCTGTCGCCCAGACCTTCCTCGTTGCCCAAAGTGTGCAACATACGGACCACATTGCGCAGGCTGGTCAACTCCAGCTGGGCGACTAGGAGAATCACGTCGCTCATGCGCATCGCCGTCCAATCGGTCGGGGTGAAGCGTTTGCTCAAATCGAAGATCAAGTGCGTGTAACTGGCGCGCAACAGCCCGATCACACGCGACAAATGGTCTTCATGAATGAGCGCTATGTCTTCCATCTGCACGGGGTGCGGCAACAGATACAAGCCGGTCTCGTGCTTGCACAGCGAGCGCCGCAAGAAGGTCATGTCGAGCCGGTCGATGTTGAGCGCTACGTCCGCCAGCGTATAGTCGGGCACAAGGTCGAGGGCCACGTCGGCGTCGCCGAGCGCCAAGTCCAGATCAATGAGTGCAACACTGTGGTTGGAGTCCTGGGCGAGATTGACGCCTAGATTCACGGCGAGGCTGGTGCAACCCACGCCGCCGCGCGAGCCGAGCACGGAGACGACGGACGATTCGACGCGTGCTTGGCCGTTGGACGCTGGCATGCCGTCGGCGCCGACGCGATTGGTTCGCAGGCGCGTCAAGGCTTGCAATAGCTCTTCGAGCACGACCGGGGCGGTGAGAAACTCTTTGGCCCCGGCGCGTAGTGCATGCAGAATGGACTGGCCGTCGCCGCGGGCGCTCACTGCCAGGATGGGCATATGTGCGAAATCGGCGGTCAACGTTTGAATCAGTTGCAGGGCTTTATTGTGGTCGGAGTCGAGCGTGATGACGACTAGATCGGGATTGGACTGCTTGGCCACATCGATAAAAAACTCATAGCGCGAGCATTCTGCTTCGAGCCAGACAGATTCGACGCCCAGCAGAAGATTGCGCAGTGGCTCCCTGGTCGAGTCGGAGGGATCCACAATCGCGATGCGTAGCATGTCCTTCATGAGGCCACCACCGAAGTTGTTAGGACTGTTCACCAAGAACACCAGGCCGCATCCGAAGCCGTGTGCTCGTGGGGCAGGCCGCTGGCCTGCCGCGAACATTTGGCAGGACACAGGCCTGCCCTATTGCAAACAAACGCGGGTCACGGTTGACCCACGCCGGCGTGAGCATTCACGCAGAGCGTCTGGTCTACCGTGACCCGTGGGTAGGACGGCTCTCCAAAGCCGTCGGGACGGGCCAATGACCCGTCCCACAATGCACTGGGTTAGCGAGGTTCCGGCGACATCGGGATCGGCGGCATCGGCGCCGCACCGCCCGGATTGTCCGTTACCGTTTCCACTACAACCGGACGAATGGCTTCGTCCTCTGCACCAGTAGACGCGACCGGCGCGGAGGTCGGGCGGACCAATTGGCCGCTCACCGGGCCATGGGCGCCGCACGAGCCGCAGCTAGCGGCGTTTGCATTGCAGCCCGAGCCGCAGCGACGGCAACGACCGAAGAGGCCATCGGACGCGTCATTGCAGGGATAGCCGCTGCCGTCTCTGCAGTGGCTCGCGTTGAAGCCGCGCGGCAGGCACACGGTGCGTTGGCCGCGAGGAGCTTCCAGGATCCCTTCCAAGAATAGCTCAAAATCGTCGGGACTGCGCGTTTCCCGGCCCGGGAAATATTTCGGCAGCTGGGTGCACGCCATGGCGT
>JAKEFD010000317.1 GCA_022616245.1 Gemmataceae bacterium | reverse complement strand
TGGCACTCGTAGGCAATGGCGACGCGGCGCACGGTCTTTTTCCGGCAGCGCGGACAGCGCCACGGAAAGGGCCGTTCCAGCACGGCAGGGCCACTGCTTGAAGTTGGTTCAGACATTTCAAACCATTTGCACTTCAACTGGAATTGACTCGGCGAGCTTTAGTTCACGTCAAGTGCGTCTTCAAGGCAAGGAATGGGGGTAGATGGTAGCCGAATTCGTGAGAATTCGGAAGTCTCACGACTTCCGCTACACCAAAAACAAGGCTTGAAGACGCACTAGACAGATAGTTCAGTCGTTCGAATCCGATCACGCGGCCGCGCCGGTCCTTGATGAGGATGATATCATCGTCCGTTTCCTCACAGATGTGCTCATTGTTTGGGTCGTCGAACCAGACACTAAGGCTATTCCCCACTCGATCAAAGTACACTCTCACTTTACCCATATTTCATTCCCTTTCTTCGTCGTTCACCAATCCACCACCGACCCGTCGTCTTCGTCGTATGTCTCCCGGTTGCGCCAGTCGTGGCCGACCTGCCGGGCCACGGCGGCGGCGTCCAGCTCGATGCCCAGGCCCGGCGCGGTCGGGATGTCGATGTAGCCGTTCTTGACGACAAATGGCCTCTTCAAATAACCCTCGCCGAGTGACACTTGCTCCTGGCACAGAAAGTTTGGGATCGACGCGGCGAGCTGGATGCCGGCGGCCAATGAGATGGGTCCGAGCGGATTGTGCGGCGCGATGGCGGCGTAATAGGCTTCGGCCATGCCCGCGATCAGCCGGCATTCGGTGATGCCGCCGGCGTGGCACAGATCGGGCTGCAAAATCGTCGCCGCCTTTTTCTCAAGCACTTCGCGGAAGCCCCATTTGGTGAAGACGCGCTCCCCAGTCGCGATCGGCAAGTGCGTGCCGCGGGCGATCTCCGCCATGATGTCGTGGTTCTGGCACTGGCACGGCTCCTCGACGAACATGGGCGAATACGGCTCCAGCGCCTTGATGAGGAGCTTGGCCGTCGCCGGACTGATCGCGCCGTGGAAGTCGATGCCGATATCGACGTCGTCGCCGGCCGCTTGACGAAGCTCGGCGAACTTTTCGGCTGCGTAGCGCACTTGCCGCGGCGTCTCGATGTAACGGCCCAAGCGCTTCGAGGCGGGCCCGGTCTTGAAGGCGGTGAAGCCCTGCGCCAGCCGGCGGCGGATTTCGGTCGGCGTGCGCGCGTGCGCATAGACGCGCACCTTGCGCCGCGTCGGCCCGCCGAAGAGTTCATAGACCGGCACGCCCAGCGCCTTGCCTTTGATGTCCCAAAGGGCCATATCGATCCCGGAGAGGACGCTCGTTAGGAGCGGGCCGCCGCGATAAAACGCATGGCGATAGATCGCTTGCCAGTGATGCGCGACCTGGCGCGGATCCTTGCCCACAAGGTACGGCTCGATCTCGCGCACGGCCGCCTGGCAGGTGACGGCGCGGCCTTCGAGCACCGGCTCGCCGAGTCCGATGATGCCTGCGTCGGTGTGCACCTTGAGGAACAGCCAGCGCGGCTTGACGAGAAAGGTTTCCAGGCGCGTGATGCGCAAGCGCTCGCGCGGCCGGACCGCGTCCTGGGCCGCGGCTTGGGCGGGCAGTGCGGCAGCGGCGGTTTCGAGAAAATCGCGACGGTTCATGATAATCTCCGATTGGCGCACGCAACTCTTGTGACGAATCGGTCTCGCGAAGCTTACCGATCTTAACTCTTCACCTGATACAAACAAGGTCCCAGTGGATTTTGCTGTCTTCAAGTGCGCGAAGGAACATGACCTTACAATAACGAGAACCATGTCAAGGAGTTGGCATTGCAAGTTTATCTGGATGTGTCATGCGTCAATCGGCCATTCGATGATCAAAGTCAACCACGCATTCAATTGGAAGCGGAAGCAGTTGGCATCGTTCTGCAACGGATAGACGACGGCTTTTGGACGCTCGCGTCGTCGGAAATCGCTGTTCTCGAAATCCAAGCGATTGCCAATGCTGAACGTTGTTCGAAAGTCAGGGCGATTTTGAAAGACCCTGATGTATTTGTTAAGCTGACAGTAGACGTAGTCGATCGGGGTCGTGAACTGGAGAAACTCGGCTTCAGGGCTGCGGACGCGTTGCACATTGCATCGGCAGAAGCGACCGAGTCGGATGTACTCCTTACCTGTGACGATCGGCTGTTGAAACGGGCAAGACGTTTTCGTGCGCAACTTCAAGTGATCGTTGCCAATCCTTGCGATTGGCTCAAGGAGCAAGACGATGCCGCAGACAATTGACGAGATTCGTCGACAAGGCTTGGATGCCCTTTGCAAACGTTTGGGCCGCGCCGGGATGATCCGTTTTCTTCAGGAATTCTCGTCCGGAGAGGGGGACTACGCCAAGGAGCGACACGCCTGGGTCGACGCGCTCTCGATGGAAGACTTGCAGAGGTTGTCGAGGCGACATCGTGAAACGAAGCCACGCCGACGCCGAAAGTCGTGAATCGAACACCCGTCAACTTCTAGAAAAAAAGCCTCTTGCGTTTTGTGCTTGGAAAATGCCACGTCGCGGCGAGTGCGTCACGCCGCGGCAGGGCGCGGAGCGAACGCTAAACGTAAACAGTGCCCTACAAGTACTTGTACCCGATGTGGAACGTGATCCGGCCATCGGGTAGCTTGCGGATGTTGGTGATGTACACCGGCAGGCCGCCGCCTAGTTGCGACCGGCTGGACGGCGTCGTATGCGGCGTGAAGGCGTTGTTGGCCGCGCTTGGGAAGGGCACTGAGCCGACAAAAACGCGCGGGCCGCTCGGACCGTCGACGCCGTGCGATTCTTCCAGGATCAGCCTATTCTGCACGACGCGCCAAATGAGCAAGCCTTCGCCGGGCAATTCCGTGTCAAAGCCTTTCTTGCGGCGATTCTCCAAAAGTAAGTACTCGCTGCCGTCGGGGCGGACAAGTACCTTGATGCATTCCTTGGCCGAGTCCTCGATAGGCGCCAGGATGATCTTTTGTTTCACGGTGGGATCGATGACGATCGGCTTGATCCAGCCGAGCTGCTCCTTGGACCAGGCGGAGAAGTGCTGGGGCCGGCCGTTGCCGACCTGGTTCGACATGGCGCACCAAACGCCGACGCCTTCGGAGCCGGGATTCTCCGGGCGGGCATAGAGGTCAGGCAGACCGAGCATGTGGCCGAACTCATGGCAGATGACGCTGATATTGCCCATGCGCTCGCCGCCTTCGGGACAAATGAAATAGGGCCACGATTTGCCCAGATGGCGGAAGCTGGCGCGGTGTGGCCAGTACAACCCGCCGCGATTGGTTTGCACGCGGCCGCCGGCATAGAGAAAGAAGATGCCGTCAAAGTCCTTGAGGGCGTCTTTGCCGTCGCGCTCCAAGAGCTTGTCCACGGCTTCGACCAAGAGCGCGGACTTGTTGGCCGTGCGGGTGCCCTGCGAATATTCGTTGCGTTTTTTGCCAACCGTGACCCAATCAAAGGCCTTGCCGGTGACGCGCAGGTTGCCGAACGATTGCTCTTGGTAGTAATCGTTCATGCTGCCGAAGACCTTCTGTCCGGTGGCGCTGGCCTTGAGATAGGTCTTGTCGCTGAAGAGCGATTCTTCCCAATCCTTGGCCTTGACCTTGGGATTGTGTTTTGCGTCGGGATATTCGATGGCCACGACCGCCAGTCGATAGACATTTTTCTTCCAGGCGCCCAGGCTTCGATTGTCCCAGCCGCCGCCTTTCTTCCCGAAGCCGCCTTTTCCCTGATCTTCAGCCAAACTCACGTTGATTTCTGCTTCCTTGTCGCCGCGACGATAGAGAACGGCTACTTCGTCACCCGGTTTCCGCTCCGACAGGATGTCGCGCAATTTGGCGGGGCTGCTGACAGGTAGGCCATCGACTTTGAGGAGCAGGTCGCCGACTTTGAGGCCGGCGCTGGCGGCAGACGATCCCGCGGTCACGGAAGTAATGGGCGCATCGTCGCTGTCCTTGGGCTCGCAGACTTGAACGCCCAAGACGGCGCGCTGTCCGGGCAACTTCATGGGCCGGCTGACCGAGGCCAGCCGTGCGCTTAGTTCCATCGGCTTTCCCTGGCGCGATAGCGCGAGCTTGATCGCATCGCCCGGATTCTTGGACAGCAGCATGTCCGCCAACGCATCGGGCGTGGCCACCGGTTGATCTTCGATGCGTTCGAGCACGTCGCCCGCCTTGAGCCCGGCGTTGGCGGCAGGCGATTCGTCGGCCACCGAGTCGACGACAATCTTGCCGTCGCTCTGAACGGTGTGGACGCCGAGATAGCCAGCTTGCCCGGCCGATGCGGCGACGCCCTTCTTGATCTTGGTAGTGGCCGCTGTTTCGACCGTTCGAAAGTCCGCCAATTCCGATGGGACAGCGGTTTGTACGGCAATCTTGGCTTTCGTAGCAGGTTCTTGTGCTGAGGCGCTCCAGAAGAGCGCTACGCAGCTAAAGAAACCGAGCGTAGGCGGCACCAGGCAGCGTTTCATGGCGAGTCTCCGATGTATGAGAAGGGAAATGAGCAATCGTTGTTTCAGCGTCGAGCGCCCAACCGCCCGATTCTCCACGACCAGGGTCCTTTGCAATGGCGCGGCGGGCTTTTCCAAAGCGCCGGCGTCGGCAATTCCTCAGTCGTCGGTAAGTCGTAGACAGTTTCGCGCTCGCGGGTCGGGCCAACGTCAACCATCTCTGTCCAGTCGTCTTCCTCTGACATGCACGCGACGGCGTCGTCCCCGTCATCCGCATCCGCCAAGAAGGGAGCGGCCGCCAATTCCTCCGGACGTGAGTCGCAAGCGCTCCTGGACCACTGCAAAGCTGCGCCGCTTAGGCCGATGCCAACTATGAGTGCGGCGACGGCGAGTGAGATTTTCTGCAGGAGCAGCGATTTCAACCCGGTTTGCGCCAAAGCTGTCACATTCGCGGACAGCGTTCCACCGGTGACCATGCCCAATTCAAATGACAGCGCGGCTTTGACTGCGCTGCACGCGAGATCGGGCGGGACGGCTGCCGACGCGTTTTGGAGCAAGGCTGCCGACAAAGCGACTGCGGAGATGGTGACGCCGCGCCGGCGAAAGCGCTCGCGCAATAGCTCGCGTGCGCGGGACAAGCGGCTTGACAAGGTCCCTTCGGGCAATCCCAAGAGGCGCGCCGCGTCTTTGCGGCTTTTACCTTCCAACTCGCACAAAACCAGCGGCACCTGGTACTTCTTGGGCAGCCGGCTCACTTCCAGGTCGAGCAGCGGCTCCAGGTCAGTCCAGGAAGGAGTGTGATTCACTTCCGAACGCGCCATTCCCATCTCCCCCTCTTTGCTTCGCCGGCGTGCTTTCATCCTTTTGGCTCTGAGGGCGATCCGATACGCGACCCCGTAGAGCCAGGCGCTTAGGGCGTCGCGTTTGGCGATGGACGCGGCCTTGCGCACGAGCACGAGAAAGACGGCCTGAAACGCGTCTTCGGCGTCTTGCACGTGGAACAAGATGCGGCGACAGACGCCGAGCACCATGGGTCCGTGCCGCCCGACCAGCACCGCGAAAGCCTCCTCTGCGCGCTCGTCCAGGAAAATGGCGAGCAATTCGTGATCGGAAAGCTTACGCAATTGCCGCCGGCGCAATGCACGGCGGACCACCGGCCAAGGGGATTGCATAGGACCGTCCTTCATGTCGTCGCGCGCGCGATGACGTTTTGGTCCTATCAGAATAGTGCAGAAACCGGTGCGGGCGCGTCCAAAAATCATTAGAAATGGTCTAATCTTCAATGCCACCCGGTTTCTTGAACATACATCATGGCGACTTCTTATCCCAAAACAACTGACAAGAGATTAGACTGAGAGGGTGTGAACACCAAGTAGAAACGAGGCAGTTCGATGCGATTTCCTGTTCATTTGTTGTTAGGCTTCTGCGCCGTCTTCATGGCGCTCGCCGGCGTGAGTGTTGCCCAGGCCTCGGCTGCCAAGGCCAAAGACGCGTTCTTCGAAAAACGCGTCGCGCCCGTTCTTAAAAAGAACTGCCTTGAATGCCACAACCCGGACAAGTCGCGCGGCAGCCTGGACCTTTCCAGCCGCTCGTCGCTCTTGGAAGGCGGCGATAAAGGGCCGGCCGTTGTTCCCGGCAACGCCAAAAAGAGCCTTCTCGGCCAAATGATCCAAGGGCCAAAGCCGAAGATGCCACGTGAGAAGCCGCCTCTCTCCGCGGGGGAGACTGCGGTCCTAATTCGCTGGATCGACGATGGCGCGCATTGGCCGAGCCAGGTCGTCCTTTACGCGAAAGGCAAGAATGCAGGCGACGAATGGTGGTCGACTCGGCCGCTCGTTCGGCCGCCGTTGCCGAAAGTGAAGGATGCGACTCGGAGCGACAACGCAATAGACCGATTCGTCCTCGCAATGCTCGAAAGCAAGGGCATGAAGCCAAGCGCGGCCGCGGACCGCTACACGTTCATTCGGCGCGTCACGTATGACCTGCACGGCCTGCCGCCGACGCCCCAGGAGATCGACGCCTTCCTAAAGGACAATGCTCCCGACGCATTCGAAAAGCTCATCGATCGGCTGCTGGCCTCGCCGCGCTACGGCGAGCGCTGGGGCCGGCATTGGCTCGACATCATCCACTACGCCGATACGCACGGCTACGACAAAGACAAACGCCGGCTGTGGGCCTGGCTGTTCCGCGACTGGGTCATTCGCGCTTTCAACTTGGACATGCCCTATCGCCGCTTCGTGCGCTATCAGCTTGCGGGCGACGTGATCTTTCCCGACGATCCGGACGGCATCATCGCCACCGGCTTTGTCGTTGCAGGTCCTTGGGACTTCGTCGGACACGTCGAGCTGCGCGAGGGCACGGTCGAGAAGGAAAAAACGCGCGCTTTGGATCGCGACGACATGGTGGCCAACGCGATGTCGACGTTTTGCAGCATGACGGTGCACTGCGCCCGCTGCCACGATCACAAGTTCGATCCGATACCGATGAAGGAATACTACCAGTTGCAAGCCGTGTTCGCCGGCGTCGAGCGCGGGGACAGGCCGGTCCAGCTTAAGGATCAAGTCGAACAAAAGGAAAAGCTCGAGCAACGGCAAAAGGTCCTTCTTGCCCATCGCGCTAAATTGCAAGCCGCTATCAACCGGATTGCTTTGCCCAAAACGGCCAAGTTCGACGAACAGCTCTTAGAACTTCGGAGACAACTTGCCTTGTTGCCGGCCGAAAAATCGGCGCAACCGAGTGTAACCAACGGCTACCACAGCGCCATCGAGCCGAAGCAGGACGTGACCAAGTGGGTGCAAGTTGATCTGGGCCGAAGCGTGCCGGTGGATTTCGTGCGCCTGATCCCTGCCCGGCCGACAGATTTTCCGGACACGCCGGGCTTTGGATTTCCCGTGCGCTTTAAGGTGGCGCTGGGCGACGACCCGACGTTTGCCAATGCGCGGGTGCTGGCCGATCACACACACGCGGATTTCGCCAATCCTAAAGACAACGCCTTGCTGTTGGCTGCCGACGGCATGAAAGCACGCTACATCCGAGTGACGGCGACAACACTTTGGAGACGAACGAACGATTATGTCTTCGCGCTGGCGGAGCTGCAGGCGGTTTCCGAGGGAAAGAACGCGGCGCTCGGCGCAACGGTGTCCGCCCTGGATTCCATCGAAGCAGGTCGCTGGAGCAAGCGCCACCTCGTCGATCAGTTCGATAGCCGGCAACGCTTGCCCGATCTCTCCCTTCCCGCAATCCAGAATCGTTTCGCGCTCGAAATCCAAATCCAGCAATCAGAGCGCGCCAAGAGGAAGCTTGTCGAAAGTCTAATCGATGAGGAAACCAACCAGCAGCAGAAGAGCATCGCGACTGAGTTGGGCGATCTTGCAAAACAGATCGAAGCACTGAAATTGTCCGCCAAAGTGTATGCGGTTTTGCCGATCGCTCCGCGGCCCATCCACGTGCTGGGCCGAGGCGACGTCGAGCGCAAAGGCGAATTGGCTGCACCGGGCGCTCTGGGCACCATCTTGCCCGGCTTGAAGCGTCATTTCGAGAATGCGAAGCTGGGCCAGGAAAGCGCACGCCGCGCCGCTCTCGCCGAGTGGATCGTAGACGAAAGCAACGTACTTACCTGGCGCTCCGTCGTCAACCGCGTCTGGCATTATCACTTCGGCAAGGGCCTGGTCGATACGCCGAATGATTTTGGCAAGAACGGCAGTTCGCCTTCACATCCTGAGCTGCTCGATTGGCTGGCCGTCGAGTTTCGTGACGGCGGCGGCTCGTTCAAAAAGCTGCACAAGCTAATCCTGCTCAGCCAAACGTACCGGCAAGCATCGGCGCACAACGCGGAATACGCCAAGAGCGACGCCGACAACCGCTATCTTTGGCGCATGAACCGGCAACGCCTGGACGCCGAGGCGCTGCGCGACAGCGTCCTGGCGGTGAGCGGCAAGCTCGAGCTTTCGATGTACGGGCCGGGCTTCGATTTGTTCCGCTTCAAAGACGACCATTCGCCGGTCTACGATCACCTGGACGTTAAGTACGTAAATCGGCCAGAATCCTGGCGGCGCACCGTGTATCGCTTCGTGGTCCGCAGCGTGCCCAATCCGCTCTTGGAAAGCCTCGATTGCGCCGATCCCAGTATCAGCGTGCCGGTGCGCAACACGACGCTGACGGCTCTGCAAGCCTTGGCGCTGTTGAACAATCCTTTCATGGTCGCCCAGGCCGAGCACTTTGCCGAGCGCGTCCGCAAATTGAGCGCGGAGCCGGCAGGACAAGTGGACGCCGCCTACCGTTTAGCGTTCGGCCGGCCGCCGTCGCAGGAAGAAACGCAGGCGCTGACTGCCTACATCCGGCGACACGGCCTTGCGAATGCGTGCCGGCTGCTGTTCAATGCAAATGAGTTTGTGTTTGTCGATTAGAGCAAGGTCTGACGATGGGACCATAATCGGGGAGATGGTCATGGCAGTTCATGTCAATCGCATCACTGTGAATCCACGAATACTTGCAGGGAAACCGGTTATTCGAAATCTACGAATCAGTGTCGAACAGATTCTGAAAGCACTGGCAAATGAAGTGTCGGTGCAGGACTTGTTGAAAGACTACCCAGAACTGGAAAAAGAGGATATTCTTGCCTGCTTGGAGTACGCTGTTAGCCTCGTGGGCCCTAATGATGCAGCTTAGAGTGCTCATTGACGTTGGAGTTGGGAAGGCAGTGGAAGAATGGTTCCGCGACAATGCTCACGACATTCAAGCAGTAAGAGACCGTGATCCCGAAATGGACGATCTGGAGATTCTGTCCTGGGCCGTCGAGGAAAACCGAGTGATTGTGACATGGACAAGGATTTTGGGGAGCTGGTCTATCGATCCGAAGAATCTCACAAAGGCGTCTTACTGTTGCGGTTGGAACACAAGACCGGCAAGGAAAAAGCCGAAATCGTTGCGAAGATTGTCAAAAAGTATGGCACTCGACTCGCAGGCAGTTTTGCAGTCTATCGGGCTAGTCGATTGCGATTCCGCAAATAACTGGATCTTTCGATGATGGAAAAGACATTTTCCCGAAGAGACTTCCTCTGGCGCTCCGGCGGCGGTCTGGGCGGCATTGCCCTGGCTTATCTCTTGGGCCACGACCAATCGCTGGACGGCGCCGCGCAAGCGCGAAGCGAAAACGGCATTCACCATCCCGCCCGAGCCAAGCGCGTGGTGCAGCTTTTCATGTCCGGCGCCGCCAGCCAGTGCGACACCTTTGACTACAAACCCGAACTCATCCGCCGGCATGGTCAACCCTTCGACCCCGGCGGCCGCGTCGAGCTTTTCCAGAGCGATCCCGGCGCGGTCATGCGCAGCCCGTGGGGCTGGCGGCAATACGGCCAGTGCGGCAAGTGGATCAGCGACCTTGTGCCGCACATCGCCTCGTGTGCCGACGACATCTCGTTTTTGCCCGCCATGGTGTCGCGCTCCAACGTCCACGGGCCGGCAACTTTCATGCAAAACACCGGCTTCGTTCTGCCCGGCTTTCCCGCCATGGGCGCATGGATCAGCTATGGCCTGGGCAGCCTTTCCGAGAATTTGCCGGCATTTGTCGTCTTGCCCGATGCGCGCGGCTTCGCGCCCAACGGTCCGGCCAACTGGAGCGCCGGTTTTCTGCCCGCCGCTTTCCAAGGCACGATGGTCCGGCCCAACGACCGCAATCCGATCTTCGACCTTTTTCCCGGTCCCAACGACTACATCACGCGCGACAGTGAGCGCGACGGCCTGCAACTTCTCCAGCAAATGAATCGCCGGCACCTACAGACGCGCCCGGGGGACTCGCGTCTCGACGCGCGCATCCAGTCCTATGAGCTGGCTGCCCGCTTGCAGCTCAGCGCACCCGAGGTGCTTTACATCGCCGGTGAAACCGAAGAAACACGACGCCTTTACGGACTCGACCGGCCCCAGACGCAGGAATTTGGCCGAAATTGCCTGATAGCGCGTCGGCTCCTCGAGCGCGGCGTGCGCTTTGTGCAAATCTGGTCGGGCGCGGACAACGGCTTTCCGCGCCGCAACTGGGATTCGCACGAAGACATTGCCCGCGATCACGGCGACATGGGACTAAGCATGGACAAACCGACAGCGGCTTTGATCCAAGACCTCAAGCGCCGCGGCCTCTTGGAAGAGACCATCGTCTACTGGACGACGGAGTTTGGCCGAATGCCGTGCAGCCAGGGGACAAGGGGTCGCGATCATAATCCGCACACATTCACCTCATGGGTTGCGGGCGGCGGCTTCCGGGGCGGCGTGACCTATGGCGCAAGCGACGAATGGTCCTGCCGCGCCGTTGAGCATCCAACGTATTGCTACGACCTGCACGCCACCGTGCTCTACCTCCTGGGCATCGACCACACCAGGCTCACCTTCCGCCACAACGGCATCGACCGGCGGCTGACCGACGTGCACGGGCATGTGATTCGCGAGATTTTGAAATAATCGTCTGCTAAAATGCGCGAATGTTGCTCGGCATCGAAATCGGCGGCACCAAACTGCAACTCGGATTAGGCGCGGTCGACGGCGTCCTCAAAGGACTCTGGCGCGGCACGGTCGACGCGGGCCAAGGCGCGGACGGCATCCGCAAACAGATCCGCAAAGCCGTGCCCGACTTGTTGGAAAAAGCCGGCATTCTCAAGTCGGACGTGCGCGGCGTCGGCATCGGCTTCGGCGGCCCGGTCGATGACGCCACGCGCACGGTCATCAAGTCGCACCAGATCGAAGGCTGGGACAACTTCCCCCTGGCGCAGTGGATCGAGGACTTGCTCGGCTCGCCCGCGGTTCTCGGCAACGACGCCGACGTGGCCGGCCTTGCGGAAGCTCTCATTGGCGCGGGCAAAGGATTCTCGCCCATCTTCTACATCACCATCGGCTCGGGCATCGGCGGCGGGCTTATCATCAACGGCGAAATCTATCGCGGCTGCGGACGCGGGGCGGCGGAGATTGGACACTTGCGGATACCTTGGGGATACTTGGAATCTGATCGGCCATTACTTCCAAACTATCTCGCTCCGATCCTAGAAGACATGGCGTCCGGATGGTCAATCGGCAAACTGGCACGCGAACTTGCAAGTAAGGGATTCGACGCGGACTCTGAACTATTTCGGCTGGTGTTCGGCCAAAAGGATCGGATTACGGCGGCTCATGTGGCAAAGGCCGCAGAATGCGGCGATGTCATCGCCTTGAATGCGATTGAAGTTGCGTCGGCGTATTTGGCAAACGCAGTGGCCCAGGTCATTGCGCTTGTGTGCCCGCGCCGCATTGTCATCGGTGGCGGTGTTGCTCTCATGGGCGACCGCCTCTTGTTCGAACCTTTACGAATTGCGGTCGCCCAGCTCGTCTTCCAACCCTTCGCCGGCTGCTACGACATCGTCCCCGCGGCCCTGGGAGAAGAGGTCGTCGTGCACGGGGCGTTGGCGCTGGCGAGGAAGCGGCTGGATAGCTAGAGTAAGCGTAATGTCAATCCTGGTCGCGAAACGAGGCAATCATGAGTGTCCTGGTCAAAGCGCGAAAGCAAAAACCGTTAAAGCACAAGCTAATGACGGCCGAAGAGTTTTTCGAATTCGCCCGCCGGTCAGAAAACGACCAACGCTTCTTCGAACTCGTGCGGGGGGAGGTGATCGAGTTGTCCGTTCCCAAGAGGTTGCATGGATCGGTGTGCGGCAGAATTGGCACACGATTGGGTGTTTTTAGTCAGCAAAAGAGATTTGGCGACGTAGTGACAAACGACGCCGGCCTCCTCCTGGAACGTGATCCCGACACCGTGCGCGGTCCAGACATCGCCTTCTTCGCCGAGGAATTGGACACAGAATCAGCCGACTCATATTCCGAAATGCCGCCGCTCTTGGCCGTCGAAGTCTTGTCTCCGACCGATCTCGCCGAGGCAGTTTTCGAAAAAATCTCGCAGTACTTGGCAAGCGGTGTCAAATTGGTCTGGATCGTGAATCCCAAGAATCGGACAGTAACCGTTCACCGAACGGACAAACCGCTTCGGGTGTTTCACGAAAATGACACCATCACCGGAGAAGAATTCCTTGCAGGTTTTCGCTGCCAAGTGGCCGAGTTCTTTCCGCCAAAGAAAGCGACCTCAAAAATCAAGAGGAAACTCCGCAACGGCAAAGCATGACCCATGTGCAACCGGTTTTCAAACTTTCGTCATGGGTAGCGCCGGAAGTTCGCCCTGCGATTGGCGCGTGCATTCGGAGCTGTAAAAGAGCGGTTTTCAAAGGGGGGGTAGGCGATGGCCCGTTTGTCCGCGTGGATTGTCTTGTTTGTATTGTCAACCTCGGCCCGCGCCGAGGATTGGCCCAGCTGGCGCGGACCGCGCGGCGACGGCTCTTCGCTCGAGAAAAACCTGCCGCTCGTCTGGTCCGACAAGGACAATATCGTCTGGAAAGCTCCCCTGCCGGGCATCGGCCACAGCTCGCCCGCCGTCGCCAGCGGCCGCATCTATGTGACCACCTGCCTCTTGAAAGAAAAGGACCGCGTGCTTTTGTGCTTGGATCAAAAGTCCGGCGCCGTCCTTTGGCAGCGCGTCGTTCTCAACTCGCCCCTTGAGCCGAAACATAAGCTCAACAGCTACGCCAGCTCAACTCCCGCCTGCGACGGCGAACGCGTCTTCGTCAGTTTTCTGCGTAGCCGGCGGCGCTCACCCAACGATCGCGTGCCGGACTTCACCGACACGTCATGGGAGAAACAAGACTACTGGGGCGAGATGGTCGTTGTCTGCTATTCCAAGGACGGCGACAAACTTTGGGAAACGGTAACCGGCCCCTTCTTCGCGCGGCATGGCTTCTCCAGCGCGCCCATCCTTTACAAAAACCTCGTAATCCTGAACGGCGACCAAGACGCCGACGGTTTCCTCGTCGCCCTGGACAAGACCAGCGGCAACGAAGTGTGGCGCACGCCAAGACCCCACCGCACCCGATCCTACTGCGCCCCGCTCATCGTCCAGGCCGCCGGCAAAACGCAAATGGTCCTGTCCGGCACGCAATGCGTTGCCAGCTACAATCCCGACAACGGCAAACTGCACTGGATGATCGACGGCCCCACCGAGCAGTTCGTCGCGTCGCTGGTTTATACCGACAATGTCTTCTTCCTAACGGCGGGCTACCCCACCTATCACAACATGGGCATACGCCCCGATGGCCAAGGCAATGTGACCAAGACTCATGTGCTCTGGCATGAAAACAAAACAACGTCCCGCAACGCTTCCTATGTGCCCTCACCCATCGCTTTTGAGAAATGGTTCTACTTGATTGCCGACGTGGGGTATCTCTCCTGCTTTGAGGCAAGAACGGGCAAGCGCCTCTTTATCGAGCAACTCGGCAGGCACCACAGCGCCTCGCCTGTACTTGCCGACGGTCATCTCTATCTAACCGACGACGACGGCATCACTTACGTGCTCAAGGCCGGGCCCAAGCTCAATCTCGTTGCCCGCAACGAACTCAGCGAAGAGTGCTACGCGTCGCCGGCAGTCTCCGACAGCCGCATCTACCTCCGCACGCTCCATCATCTATGGTGCATCGGCAATTCTCATCGACCGTAGGATAGGATTCCGTTCCTGTCCGCTTTTCGGACAGGAACAGAATCCTCACTTACGCGCGCTTGGAACGCAGCAGCTCGCGCGCTTCCTTCAGAAACGAGCGCACGTAGTCTTCTCGATAGTCCGCATAGGTCCAGGGCCACGGCTCGAAAGCGCCGTCGCGAAAGAACAGCGTCACCTCGGCGAAGATGCCGTCGCGCAAATAGATGCGATGGGCCTGATCCTTCGTGCTGGCCAACAGGAACTTGCCAAGCTGCAGCAAACCAGGGTCGAGATTGAGCGGCCGGGATTCGGGGTACTTGTTTTGTGCCGCCAAATCCTGCTCGATCTGGTTCGCGTGTAATTTCAGATCGGGAAGCGCGCCGCTATCCACCAGGCGCTCGAACGCCAAAAAGCGTTTTTTCAAATCAGGGCCCATCGTCGTCAGATAGTACTTTGTGTGATGAAAGTCGAAGTCCGGGCTGGCCAGGGCGACCGGGCCATACGTCTTTTCCAGCTGTGCGCGGGCCCAATCCAAAGCGTCCATGTGCCGGCTGAAGCACGCAACGATCAAAAGCGACGGATCGGGATTGCGGATTTGACCCATTGGATTTTTCCGTCGTAGGTTAGCTCCTGACCAAAGCGCCCAAGGCGTAATGTGCGACGGCGGACAGGAACGGAATCCAATCCTACGAAGAGCAAATCAATTCGCCACGAGCAGCGCCATGAGCGCTTGCCGCAGCGACTGGGCGTCCGGGAAGCGCTGGGCCGGGTCGCGGTTCAGGCAGCGCTCGATGACCGCACGCATTTCGGGACGGCATTTGTCTTCGAGCAACCGGGTGTCCAGGTGCACCGCGCGCGGCTGATGTTTGGCCAACGACGAACCGAGAAACTCCACAGGACTTTTGCCGGTGAGCAACTGGAAGAGATTGCTCCCCACCGTGTAGACGTCGGCCGCCGGAGTCAAGAGCGTGTAGGGCTCCTCGCATTCGGGCGGGCAGTAGCCGGCGGTGGCGGCGCCCGGCAGCAGCTTCTGGTTCGTGTCGAGATTGATGAGCTGGCAGCCGCCCAGATCGACCACGATCACTCGGTCCAGCGCCGAAATGAGCAAGTTCGCAGGCTTAAGGTCCTGATAGACGAGCTGCCAGGTCATGCCGGGCCGCATCGGTTTAGGCTGGTGCAACACCTGCAGCACTTCGGCCACCTGCATCATGATGCGCAGGCTGCGCGTCTCGCTCAGCCGTTTGCCCGGCGCATCGCGCAACACTTCTTCGAGCGACCGCCCCGCCACCGCTTCCATGACAAGGTACGGCTCGTGATGCAGCATCTCTTCGTCGTCGTAAGTCCACTCCCCTTTGTCCTCGGTGATAAACGGGCTCGCCAACTGCGGATTGGCGTCGTAGACGAAGTCGTTGGGATAAGGCACGGCGTTGCAGCCGGCGTTGCGCAATTGCACCAAGATGCGCCGTTCCATCTCCAACGTCTTGCGCGGCAGGCGCAGCTGGTTGGTGAAGCCCTCCTGGTCGCGCACGCGCGCATACGGCACCACATCGTAATGCAGGATCGCCTTGACGAGCACGCGGGCGCTCGTGCGCAGGTCTTCCCCTTCCAACAGCAAGCCCATGCCGCCCGATGCAAAGAACGACACGAGCCGGTAACGACCCGCCAGCGGCTGCGCCAAGGTGAACGGCTTGCCGCGGTTGACGCCCTCCGGCACTTCGCCGCGCACAAAATCGCGGCCCTTCCAGGTGAACGGTTGCCCAAATGCCGCCGGTTTCATCAGAAGTTTTCTATTCGGGAATTCGACTTAGTCCTCTTTCCCGCCTGATCTGGCATTGCGTTCTGCACTGGTCAGTTCTCTTTCGCCTCGTCCCAGATCGGTCCGTAGACTTCCTTGTCAAAGGGGGGACAACCGGTCGCGAATTGGCCCAGTTCGTTTTGTTTTGAGCGCATGAGTGCGGTGCAGTAGCTGAACGTTCGGCACACGCGCTTGCGGTCCAACCGGCCATTCTCTTGTAGTTGGCGAACGAAATCCGGCTGCGCGAG
>JAKEFD010000316.1 GCA_022616245.1 Gemmataceae bacterium | reverse complement strand
GCCGTCACCAGCTTCGGCTCCGGCGCGTTCCAATACGGCAAAGAACGCAAGTTCTGGTTCCAGATGGACGCCGAGCTCATCGTTTACGGCGCTACCGAAACCACGGCCAAGGTCACGCTCCAAGGCGAACCGGTGAAACTGCGCCCCGACGGCACCTTCACCATGCGCTTCAGCCTGCCCGACAGCCGGCAGATCATCCCCGCCGTCGCCGCCTCCGCCGACGGTGTCGAAGAGCGCACCATCGTGTTGGCCGTCGAACGCAACACCAAATACCTGGAGCCGGTCCTCAACGAAGTGAACGAATGACTATGGTCCGACGCCGGCCAGTCCCTGGCGCTTCGCGCTTCGACGTCGGCGAAGCGCCCACTTCAAACCGGCAACCACGAGCCACAACCCCGCCGGCACGCCGATGATTCGCAGCCACGGCTGGGCCGGCGGCAGGTCCCAGGCGGCGAGGTACCATTCGCCGCCTTCCTGATGGCAGGTGACCAGCGTCGGGCCGTGCGCGCTGACGCCGCAGTCGGCGATCTTTTCGAAGGAAAGCGTCAACCGCACGCTCCTTTTTTCTGCATCGACAACAATCAGTTCCTCTCTCGTGCCGAGGGAGAACTCAATATTCACAAGCGGAATGCGGAAAGCCCGCCTCACGTCTTCGTGGCGAAAGAGCAGAATGTCTGGCCGACTGAGCGGGGCCGGCTCGGCAAAGTAACTGAACGTGTTGCTCAGCTTCGTCATCGTGTTCAACCTTTGTACTTCACCCGTCGCGGAGTCAAGGAACCCAATGGCGTCATCGGGCAAGCTGGTCACGAGGAGAGCGCCGGAGTCGGGCGTGAATCGAACGGTCGCCGGTGTGTGGCGGAATTCCTTCAGCCAAAGAAGATTGCCGTTGGCGACATCGATCATGCGGAGGTCGCAGGCGGTGGACCAGAGATTGTGAGTCTGCAAGACAATCTTCGAGCCGTCCGGCGAGAAGAGGCCGCCGCTGTCGCGATAGTCTATTTCGAGCGACGAAAGCTTGCGGCCCTCGGGAATGCTCCAAAACTCGATTGAGGCTGCTTCCTTTCCCTGGACCCTTTGACCCCATAGCGCCATTAGAGCGCCGTCGTCCGAGACAGCGAAGGCATTCCATGAATCTCGGGCGCCGCCGTCGTTGGAAATCTGCAAGATCTTCCTGCCAATGCGCAAGTCGATGAGTTCCGCATGCGCTGTCCTTGGATCGACCGTGAGGAGAAAGCGAGCTTCTCGGTCCATCCCGACTACGCGCGCGCGCCCGAATGCTTCGGCAGGCTGATTGGCGTCCGTGTCCCAGATTTGCACCAAGTGTACCGATGATTTGAAGTACACCACACGATTGGTATTTGCGACAAAGCGAAAGTTGTCGCCATGGTTTTCTATTGTGCTCCGGATCAAACCGGTTGAGGAATCAACGATCAGGAGATCGTCGTGCCGACGGGCAACGTATTTGCCGTCGCGCGAGAAATGCAGTTCGGGCATCGACTTGCCTGTTAACGCTGGTGCGGCCACCATGGCATCGTTGCCCGTCTTGGAATCGGTGATCCAGAATCGTTCACCGTCACCCGCGGCAAGAAATCGGCAATCTGTGGAGAACGCGAAATAGGAACAGCTCTTTTTGAACGATCGCACCTCTTTTCCCGTGGCCAAGTCCCACCAGGAAAAAGTGCGCTGCCAATCTCCCGGACCGACGCCTCCGAATTCTGTGATTGTGACAACCTCCGCATTGGGAGTGAATCCTTGTAACGAAACCACTTCGGACATGGGAGGAGCACGCAAGATTGGCAACGGCGCCTTCCAGCGTGGCACAGGGCCCGAGAAAAACCAGACGCCGCAGCCAACGCCGACAAGGACGGCGACCCAGAGGACGGTGCGAAACCGCGGGCGGCGAGGGTTGAGTGTGGCCCAGAAAGACATGCCCGCCTCACTTTGGATTTTGGAGTGCGGTGATTGGTCACTGCTATAGGATTCTTGAAGTTCGACATTTCGCTTGCAATTCCGTCGCTCTCCAAAATCCTAAAGCTGAGACGAGTCTCAGCACTCCAAAGTCTATTAGGACGCAGGAAGTCCTTAGTTGCAAGCGCGAATGTGAGCGCGAAGCCGCCAAGCGGCGGACATTTTACATGGCGCGGGATTCAATCCTTGAACTCTTTATCCGTGCCGATCCGTGTAATCCGTGGTTAGAACGTCTAAAAAGGGTGCTGGACGCCGAACCAGAATTGCACCGGGCTGTCGCCGTGAATCGTCTTGGCAACGTCGAAGCGGAGGATGGTGCGCTCGATGAGTCCGAGCCAGGCGACGTCGACACGCAGGCCGGCGCCGAAGGCGTGGGCGACCGGACCGAGGGAATGGCCGTTCACATACGCGTCACCCACGTCATAAAACGGAGCGACATAGACATTGCGGATGCCGACCAAATGATCGAGCGCGTCCCAGCAGACATCCGTGAAAACGGGGATGCGCCATTCGACGCTGCCGACCCACATGAGGCTGCCCTGACGCTCGGAAAGATCAAAGCCGCGGAACATTTCGCCGCCGCCCAGAGTGAAGAATTGACCCCGGTCCGGCAGCGCTGCCGCCCCGCCCAGGCGAAAACCCCAACGGGATTCGCGCAGCCAGTTAAGGATCGGCCCGTCGCCCAGAAAATCTAACTGCGGCGTCTTTTTCACTGTGGCGATCTGGCCATACACCTGGTGAAACGTATCGTCGTTGCCAAAGATGGGCAGCCCGTACTGATACGAGACATCGAGCGCGACGCCGGCTTCCGCGTCCCAGTATGGCGTCACATAATTCTTGTGGTAGTGGATGCCGAGGGCGGTGCGGTCGTCAAAGGGATCAGACCCCGGCGGCGAAACACGCGGGTTGGGCAGGCAGCGGTTTTGCACCGTGCCGAACACTTCGACATATTCGAACGGGGGCAAGTACAGCGAGCTTGTGGGCAGGATAACGTAGCGGCCAAAGAGCACGCCGCGGCTGCAAGGCACGTCGTCGCCGCCCAAGGTGTCGAGGCTTTTTTCATAGGTGAAGCCGAGCTGGGTGTTGGGCAGCGGAAAATGGTCCCAGATCACATCGGCGCCGGCAATCAGGTTCCGGTCATTGCTGCGATAGCCGACATAGGCCCCCGCGAGAAAGTGCTGCGTCCGCAGCACCGACGCCTTGAGGCCTGCCATTGGCGAACGCGTGTACCAGGGATCGGCATAAGCCGCCCCATAGATCCATGGGCCGAAGATGACGTTCCAGCGGTCGTAGCGGTTGGTGACGTCCGCTTCTTCAAGCTGCGTGTAAATCGGCGCGAACCGCCAGCGCACTTCCGGCTTCCAATGGTTGTTGGTTGGCGTGCTGTCCAGAAGGACGCGATCCGGATCGACGCTGATCTGTGTGGGCACCTCGTGCAACTCGAGCGAGACGCGCACGGTCGCGGTCTTGCCGTCCACGAAGCTTTCCACCTTGGCGCGTTCCTCAGGTAATTCGTGTATGGCCGCTTCGGGAATGATTGGAATGCGGATCTGATAACCATCGTCGCCATTTAGGCGAATGCCGAGCACCGTCGGCTCGTTGAATTCGCCCTGTTGCCGAAGCGTGACCGTGACGCGATGACGGGGCGCGATGCGATTGGGGCTGGTGGGCCGATCGTATTGCACGTTGACCCGTTCAACGGACCAATCGCTGGCAGCGCTGCCATACACCCAATTCTGGAAAAAGTCGTCCCAGCTCCGGCCGGTGTAGGTTTCCAATTCGCGCTGGAAGTCAGCGACGCGCAGGATACGGAACTGATACGTTTTGTAAATGTGCCGCATGAAGCCGAGAAAAGCCTGTTCGCCCATGCGCTCCTCGATCATGCCGACGATCTTGCTGCCGCGGTCGTAGGTCGTGGCCGACAGGTTGACGAGGTTGTTGAACTTGGGCATGTCTTGCACGGTCGGATGGATTTGGCCGCGGGCGCGGGCGCCCAGGTAGCCGTAGTTGCGGAAGTCGTCGCGGGTGATATTGGGCAGCCATTCCAGGCCGCGCGGGAATTGCAAGAGTGTGTTGTCCTTGCCGACTTTCGCGTTCATGAGGCGATGGCTGAAATACGTCGCCAGGCCTTCGTCCATCCACGTTTCGGCAAAGCCGTTGGTGCCGACAACGTTGTACCACCACTGATGGCAAAGCTCGTGCGAGACGAGATAGTCGATGTAGGCGCGGGCCAGGTGCGGCATGCCGAACATGCGGTAGTCGATCATAACCAGGCTGCCGCACTCATTGCCGTTCCAGCCGAAGAAGGACTCGACGACCGTGAACTGTGGGTAGGGGTACTTTCCAAACCACTGGTTGTAAACGGGAAGTGCTTCCATCACGAACTTGACTGTTTCCTTGCCATACCATTCGTGCTCGGGCAACGTCAGGACGCGGATTTTGACGCCGTCGGAGTCGCCGATCAACTCACTGAATCGGCTGCTGGCGATGATCGCGAAGTCGCGCACGCACAGTGGAGCGACAGTGTGCTCAACCCAACCGTCGCCCAGATCGCGCGACTCTTGAATCATGCCGGAGGAAGCGATCTTCTGGTCGGCGGGAGCGGCGATGCGGACGCTGTAATGGCCGGCTTCGTTGAAAAACGGCTGATGCCAGGGGATGAACGGCACCGGATGCCAGCCGGCGTCATCGTGGACGGCCATGACGGGCAGCCACTGGGCCAAAGTGGTGACGCCGTCCCATTGCCCCCAACGTCCTTTCTTGGGCGGGATGCGCAGGGAAAACGACATCTTCATGGTGACCGATTCGCCGGGCTTGAGCTCTTCGGGAAGCGCGACGATCATCGAGGTCGGGTTGTCGGTCGGATGGGCAAAGGCGAGAGGCGAGCGGGGGGCGTGAGCCCCCTGATTCTTCGCCCCTGCAGGCGCGATATCATCAGGGGGCTTACGCTCTCCGCTCGCCAGCGCGATTTGCTGCACGTCCAGCGGCGGTCCGTTGAAGTCAAAGGCCTCGCTCGGCGACATGCGCAGGATCTCGAGCATCTTCGCGAGGAAGCCGACCTGGTCGTCGGGGACGGTGTAGCGCGCATGCGTGTTGAAGACAATTTCGCGCACCGGGTTTTTGGAGCGATTGGTCCAGGTGATGAGCGCATTGACATGCACTTGGCGCTTCGAGGTATCGAGTCGGATTGCCAGGTCGTAGCGCGGCAAAGAGTTGTCCCCACGCTCCGCGTGGGGCGAGCCGCCGCCGCCGACGCGGGGTGCGGGGTCTACCAATTGAGCACAGAGGCGCGGAACGAGCCACGAATGCAGCAGCAGGGCCAGTGCGAACAGGGGCAGACGGCGGGGGATCATGTGGGAACACTGCTCCAATGCAGCGGGCGGCGCTTGTAACCGGAAGGCGCGCCGCCAGTCAATTGTGGTCTTCGGCGCGGTAATGCGCGCAATGCAGTGAAGTTGAAGTTGAGGATTCCGCGCGATCTGGGATAATCTGAGTGAATTCCACGGTCTAACGTTGATCTTTGGGTTCAAAAAACAATGTTGCACTGCCTGCCGCTACTTTTTTCAGCATTGCTGCAAGTACAAGCGCCGCCGCGCGACGACTTGGATCCACTGTTTGCGCTGGCTGCCACGGCAGAACCAACCAAGGCCCTGCCGGCTTTGGCGAAACTCGTGCGTATTCTCGACGAGTCTCCAGTGCCCAGGAGTGACCTCAAAGTCCAATGGGATCGTTGGGCGAAGATCGCTCAGGAGAAAGCCAAGACCCCGGAAAACGTGCTCCAAGCCCTGGTTCCAGTCGTCAACAAACGAGTCAGTCGGCAAATCCTCTTCCATCGCTATCTTGAGTATTGGGACATCGAACGCGCCACAGGCCTTCGCTTTGTTTTCGAGGCCCAACGTGGGCAGGACATTTCACTGCGGTCAGTGTCTGTGGTTTCCGACCCAATTCAGTGACAATTCTTCACTAATAAACAAAAATATAGACGAAGGGCACTTCGTTTCGAATCTCAGACCACGTTGTCGGAATCTAATGGGAAGTCGGGCAGAAAGGGGGCGTTTTAGGTCTTCCTCGTTGAAAGAATTAAACTTTTCGTACGCAAGCGAAATGGTCAGCTATATTTGCGTGGAGTTGGCCAAGTGGAAACGGAATTGCTCAATTTTGACGCGGTTCGAAGCAGATTCGACCGAAGAAATGACACGATGATTTGAAAGCAGTTCCAAAGTTTCCATCGCAACGTATTCATGGTAATAACTTTACAAAAAAAACCGCCTGCATCGATGTTTTTCCAAGAATGGCATTGCAGTTGCGGTAGAGAGCGTCGCCTTTTGGCCTTCTTTGACTTGCTTTTTGAAAGGTGGTGAGCCATGGCAAGACGAGATGCCTTGCTCCGCCTGCACAAGAACTTGACCGCACGCCGTGACGAACTGCGGAAACGCTTGGGCGGAGAATTGAGAATTCTAAGGGACTATAAGTCTCTCGAGGGCGGGGACGCTGCCGATATGGCGTTCGATTCCGGCAGCGAAGAAGTAACTTCGCAGCTGGCCCAGCTCGAAGCCCGCGAGGTGGTTCAGATCGAGCGTGCTTTGGCCCGCCTCAAACAGGGTACCTACGGCATATGTGAGGGATGCGGCAAGAAAATCGCGGTTGCCCGCCTCAACGCTCTGCCGTTTAGCACCGCGTGCGTTCCCTGCCAGCGCGAAATGGAAATCTACGGCAGTTTTGAAGGTCGCGGGGCCGGAAACTGGGATAAGGTGTCGGACGCGCCGGTCCCCTTGGAGGAGCAGCGCGAGTTGAGACTCTCCGAGTTGGAATACGATATGTCGTCCCATCGTTAAAGTCCGCCCCGCTTGACCCCACTTCACGTCAAAGGCCCGCGACAGTTCGCGGGCCTTTGGCGTCTCTATCGCCCTTTCTAATTCCAGTCGCTGGGAAGCACCTCCCCTCCCCAAGGCGTGACTGCGGACCAATAGGTCGTGTGCGAAATCGACGGAGCCAATGAGCGAACGCTCCCATCGCCTAAAGCAACCAGCATGCCGCTCGCGTGTGGAGTTTGCGCAACACGCGGATTGCACTCACTGTCGCGGGGCTGAACTTGAAAGCTCAAGTCACTGATGGATCCTTGCGTGCTTGGAGGAACCCCTTTGACGACCGGATACACGTCTCCCATGCCTTGATCAGCAAACGTCGCGCGGCGAGCTTTGGTGAATGCCTCACCTAGAAACCAATCGAACGACTTTCCACCACAGCTACGTGCGTAATGCTCCGCGAAAGCAATCGTGTTGGACATTCCGTCGCGAAACGTCGGGAGCAAACGCGCTTTCCTTGTGAACACCTGCGCATTCGCGGCGTAACTGCAAAAGCCTTTCGACGTAGTCGTGAGAGTTGGATCGGACGGACTCAAATAAACTGCGACGTCGAATGCGCTGCCAAACTGATTCGGACCAAATTCGCTCTGATACGTTCTGAAGATGTTTCCCTGTTCAATGTAGGGCAAGATGCTGTGGAAAACCGAGAACTCCAAGTTGAAAACATAACCGTCGACGCTCGGCAGCGTGTCCTTGTTGGCCGAAGCATACTGCTGAAAGCCAAGGCCAATTTGCTTGAGGTTATTCATGCTTTGCAATCGTGCAGCCGCTTCTCGCACTCGCTGAATCCCAGGCAACAAGAGTCCGATCAGGATCGCGATGATAGCAATGACGACGAGTAACTCAACAAGGGTTAGCCCTCGTCGGCGCAAATCATGAACTGCTTTTCTCATAATTTCACCCTCCCTAGAAGCCAGAAGTCTAAGAGACCTCAGTAATGCTTTTCATCACTGCCGAGCGGATCTCAATAAATACAATCGACTCCTGCAAACGTCCGGCTGGCATGTCGCGAATTGACCGGTCAAGGTCGCCGTTCGCAGCGGCAGTATCGGCGTGCCCATCACCGGGAAGAGGACCTTCCGGCACCTTGATCTGCTGCTTGCCAGCGATCTTGGTCTTCTCCTCTCCATTTGCATCCTTGTACTTGATTTTGATCGTGACCGTGTAAACACCAGCAGGCACGTTCACGGTCCCAGTCCAGTCCGAAGTCCCACCGGGCTTGGGCGTTGGATCGGCATTGACAAAACCAGGATAATTGAGCCCGTTCGAATCCGTGGCGTAGAATGAGGCGCCGAGATACTCCTTTTCTACTTTGTCAATCGTAATCTTCCCCTTTCCGGTGAGTTTGAAATCGAGCGTGTCCTTGGTCTGGGTGAGCGTGTCAAATGTGACGTTTGTTTGCTGCGCCTGACATTCGCTGCTCGCGACAAAAGTTGCGAAGACTGCGACGAGGAATCTGTACCGGCTCATGATGCACTCCTTCGAGAAAAAGTTCAACGTCAGCTGCAAACTCCAGTAATCATTCTGGGGATGACATATCTGATAACGAAAAAAAAAAACAGGTGTCAAGAAAAAACTGTATGCGTTTATTCCTGCGTGGGTAAGCTGTTCCACCCTTGCCGAGTTGATCGGCGCCGCGCCGCGCTTTTTTGAGAAAGCGCGCGACTTTTTCTCAACTCCCATCGACCTGCTGTCTATAATTGACTGCCTTGTCGAGGAGTCGCGGATCATTTCGATCCACACCAACCACGGAAGACACGGATCAACACGGTTAAGAGAGAATTGATGCAGCGCGTCCTCTTGCTTTGCGCGATCGGCGCCGGGCTCTATTACGTTGTGGCCGCCAACGTCCGCATCCCGTTGCAGATCGGCGCCCAGACAAAGGTGTCCGATCCGCTTTTGGCCCTGAGCGAGCGCTTCGAAGCAGTTGCCGCTAAGGTGACGCCCGCGGTCGTCTCCGTGGAAGCCGTCAAGCCGCCCAAACCCGCCGCCAACGGCAAAAGCAGCAAGCCCGTTGAGGAATCCGGTTCCGGCGTCATCGTCAAGCTCGACGGCCAAAACGGCTTCTTCGTCCTCACCAACAACCACGTTATCGCCCAGGCCCGCACCGAGCAAATCACGATCCATCTCGCCGACGGCCGCGTCTTTCGCCCCGGCCAGGTCTGGACCGATCCGGAGACGGACGTGGCCATTCTCCGTCTCGACGGCGCATTGAATTTGCCGCACGCCGCTCTGGGCAACAGCGACACCGCCAAAGTCGGCCGCTGGGTGCTGGCGATCGGCAGTCCGTTCGGGCTCAATCAAACGGTTACACACGGCATCATCAGCGCGCGCGACCGCGGCCAGGTGAGCTTGGGCAACGCCATTCGCATCAAGGAGTTTTTGCAGACCGACGCGGCGATCAATCCCGGCTCGAGCGGCGGGCCGCTGGTCGATCTTCAAGGTGAAGTGATCGGCATCAACACCGCCATCGCCTCGCACAACGGCAGCAACAGCGGCGTGTCCTTTAGCATCCCCATCAATCTGGTAAAGCGCGTCGCCCAACAGTTGTTGAATCAAGGAGCGGTCAAGCGCGGTTACCTGGGGATGCAGCTCACGGGCAGCTTCGACCCCGCCGAAGCAATCCGTCTGGGGTTGGACCGCGTGCAGGGAGCGCTCGTCGAGAAAGTTTACCCGAACACGCCCGCCGCCGCCGCCGGGTTGCAGCCGGGCGACGTGATCCTGCAGGTAGAAAGCATCAGCGTGCGCTCGGAAAACCATCTGATCAACACGATCAGTGGTTTGCCGGCGGGACAACGCATCCGACTTCAGGTCTGGCGGCAGCGAGGAACGACCAGCCTGGAAGCAGTGGTGGGTGATTGGTCCAAGGCGCAGGCGCAGTTTCAGTTGAATCCGTGACGTTTCTAGTTTACGTTTCGCGCCGGCAGCAACAGAGAGCGCGAAACGTAAATGAAACCAGTCATTCTTCCGGACGCTGATTGCGCAAGTAAATAAGCACGCCAACCAGGACGATCAAGAGAAGGATCAACACCCACATCCACCATTCCATGCGTCACATCCTTTCTCAAAGGTAGAAAGAGAACAGGCTGGGCCCCGCAACCAGCGCCCTGGCCCGACGCGCGAGCAAGGGCCATTACACAAGCCCGAAGCGCGAGCGAGTGACATTTCTCTGCCAACGCGCGAGCGAGGGACATTTCACTTGCCGACGCGCGAGCGAGAATGCCTAACGTGCGCAGGCACGGGATTGGACAATGTTCTACCCAGCCTGTAGCGGCATTGCAAGCATGTTCGCCGCAAAATATCAAACAAAACGCGCCCTGGTTCCCAAATTGCCGGCCAGGCGCTTGCAAAAGCCGCGCAATTGGCTTTTGCCATTCCCCGTGACCTTGAGCATGAACCGGAAAAACGGCACATGCCAGGTCCCTTTGCGTACCACGGTGACACTCGCAGCCGTCATACGGCATCCTGCGGGTAACTCCTCCAAACGCATTTCCCAGTCTGCGGTCATCGGCACCACCTGATCGGCAAGTCGCCGGCGCAATAGCCGCGGCTTGTCGGCCTGTTCAGTGGTCGCGACGAGCTTGGTGCTGCCAATGTCTTCGACCCAGGACGGGAGACCGTTCACATCAGGCAGGGGTTCCAGCCGTTTCAGCATACGGCCGGTCATGGGGTTTTGCGGCACGTTCATAAGAGCATTCCATATGTCTTCCGGGTTTCTGTCAAATTCCACGATAACTTGCGCCTCGTAGCGCTCGGGCAAGAACCTGCCCACAATCAGGATCAGGACAGCGGCCAAGACCAACAAGCCGACGGCGCTAGCCAACACAATGAATATCCAATGCATGACAGTGCTCCTTGTACATTGTGTAATGATGGAAATGGAAGATCACGATAGTACGCGCGCCAGGGAAGCGAGGGCCGCTTCTTCCGCCGCGATGATGCGCTCGAGACGCTGGTGCAGCCCCGCGCGCAGATGGGCACAATCCTTGTCGGACAGAGGGAACTTCTCCTTGGCCTGGGCGGCCAGTCCGTCCAACTGGACCCAGACAGCGCGTTTCTCCTCCGCCGATCCGTTACTGGTGAACAACTCGGCGTAGTGACCGTGCTGCTCTTTGGCTTTGCGCAAAAGCGGCACTTCGTCGGGCAAGGCGGCATCGGCCAACTCGGACCAGGCCGCGCCCAATGCGGCGTACTCGTCGCCGAGCGCCCGCAGCCGCGCGTCGCCCAGTGCTTGGCTCGCTTCGGCAAGGAAGCCGGCCATCATCGG
>JAKEFD010000315.1 GCA_022616245.1 Gemmataceae bacterium | reverse complement strand
GCTCATGCGGTCCTTGAATCAGACACGCATATTGCAGCTGTTCACCCTTTAACTGTCAACTAGCCACCCCCTGCTAAATGGGGAGTTTGAGATAGAGCCGCTTAAGAGCTCGCGCAAAGGCGCAAAGTTTGACACTGTATTACTTTGCGCCTTTTTTTTGGACTTGGCGTCTTTGCGCGAGGTTTTGAGTTTCCTGAATGCCGGTTGCGCGCAATTGATGTGTTTTCCGCAAGTCTATACAGCAGAAGCGGTTAATGACTTGCCTTGTGCGTGCTCCCAATACACACCCGTCATTCTCCCCTCGCCCTTGGGGGAGAGGGGGCGGGGGTGAGGGTGACACTGTCCACTCTCCCCCCGGCTCGTGCGCTGACATTCGGCCAGCCAAAAGGCGTGAATTCCTGCTAACTCCTCAACATCCCACATCCCTATATTAAGAGCGTCGTGTTGGCCGCGTCGTAGGAACAACTCCCCATGTTTGAAAACGAAAGCAGGCTCTGGGTCGTCCATATCGCCGACCACGAACCCGGCGCTCGCCGCGCCCAAAAGGAAGGCTTCATTTGCATCGGCTGGACGAAAATTGGGAACCTTGCGCCTTACGACACCCGCCAGACGATGAAAGGCGCGTTTCGCGAAGACAACCCTGATCCGTTCTTCCTTGTCGGCTGAAACGCAGGAACGACGTGCCCATGGAGAGATGGAATTCTAAGTTTTTTCTTGCGAGCAAGAAATTGACCGCAGATAATCCAGCCAAATCTCCTAGTCCATTCAACAGCCGGTCACTTCGAGGCAGTCATGGAAAACGAAAACAAATCCGCCACGGCCGATGCAACAGCACAAGCAACTCGGGATAGCGGACTTTCACCAGAACAGGAAGTTCACGAAAAGGAACAACCACAACAGACGGTTGACGAAACTGAAGCCTCTGAGAAGGACGTGGGCGACGAGGGCGAATTCGAAGAGGAAGAAGCTACACCCACCGGCACGCGCGTTCGTCATCGCCGTCGCCGCCCGGAGCCGGAAGCAGACGAACTCCGTTTGCGAGGGCGACGCGCTTTGTGCAAAGGAATTACCGACATCGCGCCGGACATGCTCAAGACCGTCAAATTGCGCGTCTTGGGCCGATACCTCGAATCGACGCGCGGATTGGAAGACGATGACCTCACCAACATCATCAAGAAGGACACGGGAAAACTTGCCGACCGTGCGCGGATCCTCTCCATTCTCAACACGCCGGACCAAGATTTTGAGCGCGGCCAACTGAAATTGATTGTTCTTAATATTTTGCTCCAAGAGGAGACGCACAGCCTCGAAGAAAGCCGCCTTGAAGAAAAAGTCCTCGAATTTGAGAAGGAACTCGTCAAGCGCTCCAAAACACTGGACTTCTTTGACCAGAAGAAACACGATCCGGAGCGCTGGCACCATTACGACACCTATCGAATCGTCTTGGAAGCCGCGTGGACCAACGACGGGCAAATCTCACCGGACGAGGCGCGATTGCTCGGCGTCCTGCGCGATCATCTCAACATCTCGATGGAGGAGCACTGGCTCATCAGCGCGATGCTGAAGCGATTCCCGAAGGAAAAATGTGGCTTGCACACTCCCGATGAAGTCAACGAAGCACGCAAGGAGATGCAGCGCGACGGCGTCCTTTGGGGCTACCGGGACGAAAGCAACCGCAATATCGACATTATTCCAACGGAAATCGCCGCCGTTATCCGTAAGGACATTGCCAAGCAGGAGCTGCAACGAACCAATTTCCGGCGCTTGCTCCATCACGACAGCATACTGGTCGGCGATTTGCGCAACATCCTTATCGCACGCAACATGGACCGCTCCGGTACGAAGGAAGAGTTGATCGAGCGGATTGTGGTGAGCGACATCAAGCCCTCGGAAGTCTTGAACGACCTTGACCGGAACAAGCTTGCTGAAATGTGCAGCTATGTCGGCTTGCGAACTTCGGGCAACAAGCTTGAATTGATCGAACGGCTGATCGACTTCTACGACGATTTGACGTTTGAGGAGCGCGTCACGCGCGATAATCGCGAAGTCTGGTACGCGAACTACGAACTGCTCGCGGCGCGCTCGTACGCCGAGCTTCGGGCCAAGAAGCTGATCGACAAGGACCTGGAAATCGAACACATGTTCGAGGAAGCGACTCAATTCCTCTTCGAAGTCAAGTTGAAGGTGGCATTCGACCGTAGTCGTAAAGACAGCAGGGCGGACGGGCGTTTACCGCTGGAGGACGAGCAGTGCATTCTTTTGGACTGCAAGTCCGACGAAAAGGAAGTCAACCTGCAAGACTACCTGGACGGCCAATTCGACGGCTACATGCGCAAGGAGCGCGAGTGCGGCAAGAAGCCACTTTCCTTCCTTGTGATTGGGCCATCCTTCACGCCGCAGTCGATCAAACTTGCCCACCAGTACAAGGCGCGAACCAACTGGGACATGGCCTTGGTTACCGCGGAAGGCCTGAAGCACCTGGCTGAACGCTGGGTGGCGCAAGAGCCGGAGAAGCCGTTTCCGATTCGTTTGCTCAATCGAACGGAGGTCATTGACAAGGAACGGGCGGAGTTTTTGCTGAGCCTTGCTTGAGCCTATGACAACGGCAGTTCCTTCGCGAGTCGAGTACATGTACTATCTTATATTTGTACATACTAGGTCATCGACTTGCAAATACCCGTAAGTGCTGTAAACTATTTCACCAGCTGAACACTTTGTTGTACCTGGAAAACGGAATTCCCGCACAAGCGAGGTCATTCGGTCGAACTCCAAGATCCAGGACCAAACATGCCGACGTACGACCCAGTTCTCGCCTGCTATCAGGAAAGTGAGAATCTGGACGAACTTCTTGAGCGAGCCGATGCTGCCCTCCAGTTACCAACTACAACTGCTCGTGGCATGCTTGTCTGCCTTGAGACAGACTTTTTGCAATTGCTCGACGAGCACGCTCCTTCCACGACTGAATTCAGAGCCGCGCACCCAGTAAGCAGCGAATTCGAAGTTCTGTGGTCGACCGTGTTTTCGTCGTGCGTGAGATTGCACGCATCAGACGGCACGACAGGAACGCTTCTGTCCTTAAGAACTGCCCATCCGGAAGTTGCCTTTCTAATGACGTTGGATTCAGGGCCGTTTTACAGGGCTTCTTTCCGTCCTTTTTTTGCTTCCCTTTCTCCGTGGGTTGCCACTCCGTTCCTCACTTCTTCGAACTTGGTAACACTTTTGCAACACGCAAAAGCGGATCGGAGAGTTTCCGATCTCGTGATAACCGATTTTGCATCGCGCAGTCAAATTCAGCACCGGCGCGGCACACGGAAAACGAGAACGGAGCGAACTTGGACGGAAGAGTCCCTGGATCAAGTTGTTGATTTGCTCCAACAGAGTGGACGCTGGTTGCATAGTCTTGCGTTCAAATACCGAGTCAAGATCGGTAACCAGCACCAAAGGTGTGGCAGTAATGTCTCGCGTGCGTGCCAATTTCGAACTAAGGGCAACCTATCTTGGTTTTTTCGCCAAGTGGCGCGAGATCTCAGTGGGATGGTGGCCGAAAAGAATCGCTTCTTGCGAGATCGCGGAAGAAACGAGCGAGCTGACCTGTCCCCCAGGCCTGTCATAATCGAGTATGGTGAACCGCTTTTTCAGGACAAGAGTCAAAATGAACGGCTAATGACTGTGCTTCGAAAGCTCGAAAAGGCGGGGCTTTCGGTCTATCATGCCAATCCATATTTTCGTGCTTCGCTGGTGGACTTCGTCGATGGTTCGTCATACGACGTGTGGGTGTTGTCTGAAAGTCGGGTCATCCTAACTCCACAACTTCGTTGTACCTATGCATCTATCGAAAGGGTGAGCAATCATATTCTATCTGCATTTGCGGAAGGCGACATGCAAGATTATCGGGAGGCCATCGGTGTCACTTGAGTCAGTACAACGAAAGCTCCGTCACGCAATCGACAATTACATGGCGACAGTCGATGCGCTCATTGTTCTCGGCCATGTGTTGATCTGGGATGATCACACTAAGAAGCAAAGACCCGGCTCACGCTTTTCGCTTGGGCGCCGATTCTCCTGCAGTTCAGCGAACAGAATACAGCCAAATGGAGATGCAACACCTGACTTGGCCACAACGATTAGCGTTAACTACGGGATCGTGGTTGAGGCGAAGATTTCATGGCATACGAGCGAATTCGATGTAGATGAGGATTTGAAGCAGCTCATGAAATATGATGATGATTTGTTGGGCTGGCATACGAAAACGAAAAGAGTCGGCAAGAGCGATGTCGTAGTCCTTTCGCATCATACCCGAAAAGGAGACGTTCTTCGAATCCTTGAGAAGGCGCTTAACGATGAAAAGTTGGTTATGCAGCGCGGACTAAGTGCGATTACTTTTGTAAGATTCTCGCAAGCCGATGGTGAGTTCATGGCTTTCGAGCTATCTTATGGAGTCCTCGACGAAGGCACATTTCAACGAAGATTCCTGGGCCCCTTGACCGTCCCGTTAGAGTAAGTACTTCCGCTATACTCCTGCCGCATTTATGATCATGAGCCTCCATTGCCGTTGATCCTTGCGATCTTGTGGGATCATATCCTTGGAAGTCAAATCAATATCACCACATTCAGGGGCGGTCGACAGTCGATTTCAGATATCGAGTGTAATGTTGCGCTGTTAGACGACCAGTTTGCAAAAGCATTCTCGAAGCGAAGAGAAGATGAGCGAGACCCAAAACTGCCCCGTAGAAGCTGGATCAAAAAGGCCCTTGAGTTTCTCGTCAGTATCGGCCTCGCAGAAAGACTTGATCCAGCTACTGACCAATACCGAATTCATTATCGACGCAAGAGAAGCTCTCTTGAGTTTTTCATTAAGAGTGTCGCGCGGAGGCAGTCTCAAATGCCGCGTAGGAGCATCCGAGGCGGACGAAGGCGCCAAAGTTCGGACCAACCATCACTTCCATTCGAAGAATGAACGCGATCGCTTAGGTAGGTGGGATCTTTCGGGCTCGCGACGCGATACTCGGTCAACTTTGGGAAGAGCTGTTCGATGAATTCTGGCAATCGTTCAGGTAACCCGCTTTCTTTCCCCATTGCAACCAGGCCTCCGTCATAGCGGACATGTTGCCGGCGATTTCCTTGGTGATCGGGTTCTCGTCGGTGATGGCTGTCAAGGCCCAGAACCAGTCGTCCGGGCCGTTTTTGGAAAGTTCATTGAGGATGAGTGGAATGGCCGATGGACCCATGCCGATGATCTTCTGATACGCGGGGTGGAGAACTCTTTTGCTCACCTTGGAAAACAATTCCGTTTCCGCTTTCCAAAGCGCGGCGAGGCGGTGGAAACGCTGCTCATTCGCTTGCTGCTCCGTTTTTTCTTGCAGTCCCGTCATGACACAATCTCCCCGGCTTTACCGGACAGGAAACGTCTATTGATGGATTATATCGCGAGTACGAAACGGAGTGGTGGGGAAAGAACTCCGATGCTGTCCTGTGGCAGTCGGTCAGAATCGGAGTTCTAACCCACACAGTTGTTAGTCGGGCGTCAGGCGTAGCCGATGCGCCGTCACTTCTTCGACCTTCTTGCGCGAATAGACGAACGGGAAATACTCGCCCTTGGCCCAGAGCGGCGCGAGGTTAGAGTAAAACGGGCTACCGGGCTGGCCGGATTGTCCGGGAGCGCTCGTGGCCAGGCCGCGGTCCCAATCGGCGAGATCGAAGAGCTGGCGATAGGTCGCGCCGTGGATTTGCTGATAGTCTTCGTCGAAGCGCGTGTTATTGGGCGTGTTGGCGTCGCCGCTGCGCTCAAACGGGCCGACGTTCCACGTCTTAGCGATAGTCGCTTCCGTCTTGCCAAGCGGATGGCGAAACGTGACGGTGTGCAATGCGCCCCAGCGGTCGGGAAGCTTCGCGGATTTCTGCACCGCTTGGAGCAGTGCATCCAGCACGAGCTTGTCCCGCGCCCAGCCGGCTTCGGAGCCGAACCTGCCGGGCGAGGGTTTCTCGAGCGCTTCGATCATGGCGGGCAAGCTGGCAATGCTCATGAACGACTTGCGCAAGTCTTTGGGAACCTTGTCGTAGAATGCTTCCTGCAACTCCTTCAGCCAAACGGCATAGAGCGGGCCCGCACGGGAATCGACGGATAGTCTGCCGTCCCATTTCCCCAATAGGTCCAGGTGAGCAAAGAGTCTACGGTCGGCAATCTCGACATCCTTCAGCATGCGCACGAGCGCCAAGCCCGGCAGCGACACATCGTCGTGCTGGATGGCGCGGAAGTCTTCCAGCGTGTGCTTGTCGCGCTTCTTGAGTTCGGCCTCCACGCGTAGAAAGCGAAACGGCGCGGCGAATTCATAGCCGATCTGGTGCTTGTAGCCTTTGGGCAGGATGTTGTGATTGGCAGTCGCTTCGAAACCCGACGGCGGATTCCAGCGCTGCGGTAGTTGGTCGATTGACAGATATCCCTGCCAGTCGAAGCCGCCGCCGCCCGGAACCGGCAACAGGCCGTCGTGACTCGGGCGAATCGGCACCTTTGCCCTCGCGATCCAACCGATCTCGCCGGTGACGTCGGCGTAAACGAAGTTGAGGCCGGGGATTTTCCAGCGGTCGAGCGCTTTGAGAAACTCTTCTTTGTTGCGGGCGCGATCCACGGCGAGCGAAGCCAGGTACGCCGCGCCGCCGGGTTCGTGCCCGACCCAACGCAACGCATACGCGCGGTTCTTCGCTTTATCATAAAACAGCACCGGACCGTTCCGGGTGTAGCGCAACTCGATCTCGACCGGCTGGTCGTCTTTCACGCGGATGGTGTGGCGCTCAATCGTGAACTTCTGCCAGCCGTCGCCGACGCGGTATTCGTCCGTGTTCTTCGGATTCACTTCTTCGACATAGATGTCGGCCTGATCGGCGCCGACGATGGTTATGCCCCAGGCGATGTGCTCGTTGTGTCCAAGCGCGACGCCCGGCAACGCGGGTTCGCCCGCGCCGATCACATTCCAGTCCGGCGCGTTCAAGTGGACGAGATAGCGCAAGGAAGGTAGCGCGATGGCCCGGTGCGGATCGCTGGCCAGAAGCGGTTTGCCCGATGCCGAACGGCTGCCGGCGACAACCCAGTTGTTGCTCTCGGTCTTGGCGGGCTGATATTGCAGGAACTTCGTCGCGGCTTCAAAGTCGGCTAGAATGCGCGCGTCGATGCCGGCCAATTCAAGGCCCTTGGCGGGGGCGTAGTCGCGCGGCGGATCGACGGGGGCCAGAGCGTTCGCATTGGAAACCCCAACGGCCTGAATGAGCCGGGCGCGCGTGATTTCATTCTTGAAGTTTTGCGACATATAGATGCCGGACATACGGCCCAGAATGTCTTCGGGCCGCCATTTCTTCGGCGTGAACTTCAGAATCTCGAACTCGATGGGCAGATTTTTCCCACAGTGGTCGATCCAGGCGTTGATGCCGCTGGTGAAGGCCGTCGCGATTTGCTTTGTGTCTGGCGCGTAGCTGTCCCATTCGGCCTTCATGTCGCCGCGATAACGCATGAGGCGAGCGAAGCGGTCGGAGGGCAATGCGGACGGGCCGAGCACTTCGGCGAGTGCGCCGGCCGAGTGCCGCCGCCACCATTCGAGCTGGAACAGCCGATCCTGGGCGGCGACAAATCCTTGGGCGAAAAAGAGGTCGCCGGGGTTCTTGGCATAGATGTGTGGCACGCCCCAGCGATCGCGCAACACTTCAACGGGCTCACGCAAACCCGGCACGCGCATGTCGCCGTCCAGAGGCGCGAGCACCGCTTTCGCTTTGACCAAGAGCGCGTCGGCGGACGCTTCTTGACTCCAATTCGGCAACGCGAAAACAAAAGAGGCAACTATTGACAGGACGCGGCACATGGCAATCGCCCTTTCCAGAAGCGGCTGGGAGTATATTCACTTGCAAAGGGGGCGCACTGTCAAGAGAAATGACTGACACAAGAATCAAGCTGAGCAAAACACAATTACATGTGACACCGTTGGCCAGGTTTTGCTATGCTAGCAGTACAAATTCTCCCGAAATCTGCCTGGGTGATCTCATGCGCTGCCGCTGGATTCTTGCCCTCGCTCTTGTCGGTCACTGGATTCTCGCAAGGCCATTGCCGGCGCTGTGTGCCTCTGAGCCGCAACCTACTGAATTCTTCGAAAAGTCGGTGCGGCCGGTGCTCGCGACCAACTGCTTCGAGTGCCACGGTAAGGACAAACAACGCTCCGGTCTGCGCCTCGATTCGCGCGACGCCATGATGAGCGGCGGCGACTCCGGTCCCGCTATCGTTCCCGGCCGTCCTGATGAAAGTTTGCTCGTCAAGGCCATCCACTACAAGGACGACGAACTCAAGATGCCGCCTAAGGGCCAGCTCAAGGCCGAGGAGATTGCCGCCCTCACCACATGGATCAAACAGGGAGCGCATTGGCCACAGGCCGTGGCGGCTTCGCGCACGGCGTCCAAATCCTCCGGCTTCCAGATCACCGCGGAAGACCGGGCGTTCTGGTCCTTTCAGCCGATCGCGAATCCGCCGCTGCCCAAGGTGCAAGACAAAGCCTGGCCGAAAACCGCCATCGATCACTTCATTCTGGCCAAGCTGGAAACGAACAAGCTGCCGCCCGCCAAGCCCGCCGACAAGCGCACACTCCTTCGCCGCGCGACGTTTGATTTGATTGGCTTGCCG
>JAKEFD010000314.1 GCA_022616245.1 Gemmataceae bacterium | reverse complement strand
GCCATTGTCATTGGCGCCGGCAACCTCTTGCGCGGCGCCCAGTTCTCCGCGGGCGGCAGCGTCATCAAGGAAGGCACCGCCCACTACATGGGCATGCTCGCCACCATCCTCAACGGCCTAGCCCTGCAAGACGCCCTGGAAAGCATCGGCTGCGAAACCCGCTTGCTGACGGCCATTCGCATGGAGTCCGTGGCGGAGCCGTTTATCCGCCGCCGCGCCATTCGCCATTTGGAGAAGGACCGCATCGTCATTCTCGCCGGCGGCACCGGCAACCCTTATGTGACGACGGACACCGCCGCCGCCCTGCGCGCCCGCGAACTGGAAGCGGACATTCTCCTCAAAGCAACCAAAGTGGACGGTGTCTACAGCGAAGACCCGGAGATCAATCCGCACGCCGTCCGCTATGACAAATTGACGCACATGCAGGTGCTGCGTGACAATTTGCGCGTCATGGATGCGGCGGCCATCGACCTTTGCAAGAGCGCCAAGCTGCCCATCCTCGTATTCAACTTCAAGAAGGAAGGAAACATCGAACGGGCCATTGCCGGGCATCCCATCGGCACTTTGGTATGTGAGTAGACCCCACGTTCCGCGTTGGGCTTGAAGTCGCCCCGCACGCGGAGCGTGGAGCCTACGTTGAATTCGGTGAATGAGGAACAAATCATGTCGAGCGACGAAATCCTGTTCGACGCCGAAGAGCGCATGGAAAAAGCGGTCGGCGTCTTTCGCGACGAACTGCGCGGATTGCGCACCGGCCGGGCTACACCGGCCCTGGTAGATAGCCTGAAAGTCGAGGCGTATGGATCGTTCATGCCGCTGAAACAGCTTGCACAAATCAACACGCCTGATCCACAGTCCATCCTGATTCGGCCCTTCGATCCCAGCACTCTTAAAGACATCGAGAAGGCGATCCGCTCCAGTGACTTGGGCATGGCGCCGAACAACGACGGCAAGATGATCCGCCTGCAGGTGCCGCCCATGTCCGGCGAGCAGCGGCAAAAGATGGTGGCGCGCATCAAAAAGTCGAGCGAAGAAGCCAAGGTCGCTTGCCGCAACATTCGCCGCGACGCCAACAAGGCCTTCGAAACCGCGGAGAAGAACAAGGAAATGACCGAAGACGAGCGTGATAAGGGCAAGGAACAGGTTCAAGACCTCTTGAAGACGTTCGAGGACAAGATCACGGAGATGGCGGACAAGAAATCAAAGGAAGTGATGGAACAATAGACCAGCGGGAAATAAATGAAGAATGAAGAACGAAGAATCAAGAATGAAGAATGATGACAGCGTTCTTCGTTCTTCATTCTTGGTTCTTCATTTTGTTTTGGGGCACACATGCGAACTATCGCTGAGATTCAGAATCAACTTTCGGTATCGACCGAGCAAGGATTGGGCGCGGACCAGGCGCAAAAGAGCAAGCAACAATACGGCGCCAACGTGCTCACGCCGCTGCCGCGCGAGCCGATCTGGAAGAAGTTCCTCGAAAAGTTCGACGAGCCCATCATCAAGATCCTGCTGGCGGCGGCGCTCTTGTCCATGGTGGTCGATCTCTTCAAAGCCAGCAATATCGTGGGCGGCATCTGCTTGGGCGTGTTTGCCGTCGTTCTGGCCGGCGCCTACGTCCTCGGGCAGGCGCGCTGGGTGCCGTCGCTCTTGTTCGTTTCCGCGCTGCTTATGTTTTTCGTCGGCTTGGCAAGCGGACACATTCTGGTCGAAGGCTTGGCGGTCATGGTGGCGGTCATACTCGCCACCGGCGTCGCTTTCATCAGCGAGTATCGCAGCGACCGTGAATTCGAATTGCTCAATGCAAAAAAAGATTCGCTCAACGTCAAAGTTCAGCGCGAAGGCAACGTGCACAGCATCGCACTGGAGGACGTCGTGGTCGGCGACGTCATCATCCTCGAGATGGGCGACGAAATCCCCGCCGATGGCAGGCTGCTCAAAGCCACGGAGTTGTTCATCGATCAGTCGTTAATGACCGGCGAATCCGAGCCGGTGCGCAAGACCGCGCGCCCGGCGGACGACACCGCCGATGGCCCGGACCAACCCGGCTGCCTTTATCGCGGCACGCAGGTTGTGGACGGCATCGGCCTCATGATGGTCGCCGACGTGGGCGATGCCACCTATCTGGGCCAAATCGCCCGGCGACTGTCCGCCGACGTCGAGGAGGAGGAGGAAGTGGAAGCGGCCGGCGCGGACACGCAGGAAAAGCGCGTGCAGCGCAAGCTTACCATCTCGAAGGAACAGACGCCGCTCCAACAGAAGCTGACCAACCTGGCCGACCTCATCAGCAAGGTCGGCTACATTGCCGCGATCCTCATTTTTCTCGCTCAACTCTTGCGCGGCATCATCGTGGGCGAGATTTTTTGGCCCGGCGCCAAGCTCGGCTTTGGCCCGGACTTGCTCGTGGTGTTTAGCGAACTCTTGGGCTACTTCGTCACCATGGTGATCATCATCGTCGTCGCGGTGCCCGAAGGCTTGCCCATGAGTGTTACCGTCTCGCTCGCCTTGGCCATGCGCAAGATGACGCGGGCGAATTCACTGGTACGCCAGCTGGTCGCCTGCGAAACCATTGGCTCGGCAACCGTTATCTGTTCCGACAAGACCGGCACGCTCACACAGAACAAGATGCAGGTCGATCGCATCGCGCTTGAGGACAAGTCGTACGACCGCGACACGCCGGATTGGGTCAAACCCGAAAGCCATCTGCCCTGGCCGCGTGACGGCAAGCCGCTCGATTGGATGGCGCTCAACGCAGCGGTCAACTCCACCGCGAATCTGGAGGAGAAGCAAGGCAAGTTCGTGACCATCGGCAACAGCACGGAGGGCGCACTATTGCAATGGCTGCAGGAAGCCGGCATCGAATACACGCAGCTCCGTTTGCAATTCCCGGAAATCTATCAGATTCACTTTTCCTCGGAACGCAAACGCATGACCACGGTGACGCGCTACGGCGCCAAGCTGGTCGTGCTTGTCAAAGGCGCGCCCGAATGGGTCTTGGAGCAATGTCAGAGTTATCATCTTGCGGACGGCTCCACGCGCGCATTGTCCGCTGACATGCGCGAGCGCATCCACGGACAGCTGCGCGAGGCCGCCAGCCGGGCCATGCGCACCTTGGCGTTTGCGCATGCCGTCCTGCCGGACAACACACCCGAGGCCGAGGACGACTTGCACGACATGCGCGAGGCGCTCGAGATGAACCTGGTCTTCAGCGGCTTCGTGGCCATTCGCGATCCGTTGCGCGGCGACGTGAAAGACGCCATCGCCGAGTGCCGCAGTGCGGGCATCGAAGTCAAGATGATCACTGGCGACAACGTCGAAACCGCGCGGGCCATCGGCTACGAGATCGGCCTCGTCGGAAAACGCGACGAGCCGATCGACGAGCCCGACGCCGCTATTCTCACCAGCAAGCGCTTCAATGAGCTGAATGAAGAGGAATTGAAAGCACAGTTGCCAAAGCTGCGCATCCTGGCGCGGGCTCGACCGCTCGACAAGTTCCGCATGGTGAAGGCGCTGCAAGAGCTGGGCGAAGTCGTCGCGGTCACCGGCGACGGCACCAATGACGCGCCGGCCCTCAAGAAAGCGGACGTCGGCCTGGCCATGGGCATCGCCGGCACCGAGGTTGCAAAAGAAGCCAGCAAGATCGTACTTCTGGACGATGCGTTCTCCACCATCGTCAAGGCGGTGCATTGGGGCCGGTCGCTCTATGAAAACATTCAGCGCTTCATCCAGTTTCAGCTCACGATCAACGTGAGCGCGCTCACGATCACGTTTCTCGGCATTCTCTTGTTCAGCGTCAAAGCGCCGTTCACTGTGTTGCAGCTATTGTGGATCAACGTGATCATGGACACCTTCGCGTCCATCGCGTTGTGCTCCGAGCCGCCGCGTGAAGGCGTGATGAAAATGCCCCCTAAACGCCGCGACGAGAATATCCTCAGTCCGGCGATGGTCAAGAACATCTTTATCACTGCCAGCTTTTTTGTGGTCGTTATGCTCGCGCTTCTCGTGGCGATGAAGGGCGAGCCTGGCGACGCAGGATTACTGGCGGGACAGAGTCCCTGGTCCGCAGAGGCTGCCGGGAATCGCTTTGAAATCCCACAGAATGATCCCGGCCTGGCGAAAAGTGCTGAGGGCAAATGGACGTACGGTGGTCAGGATGTATCCATCGCTTTTACAGTGCTGCAAGTGAGTCTGTTCTTCTCGATCTACGTGTTCTTCCAGGTTTGGAACCAGATCAATTGCCGTTCGCTGACGCCGGAGACGAGCGGCTTTCACCGCATCTGGGAGAACCCGACATTCTTGACGATCGCCGGCGCGGTCGCCGTCGGCCAGATCGTGATCGTGACTTTCGGCGGCACTGTGTTCAAGGTCGAGTCGCTTGGGCTGGTGCATTGGATTGGCGTCATTGCCTTTACATCGACCGTGTTGATCTTCGCGGAAGTCGCGCGGCGGATACGACTCAACCTGCAAAAGGGATAAAATGATACGTGTATTGTTTACGTTTCGCGCTCGCTGCGCGCCCTGCCGTGGCATGGGATTCGGTGAGCGCGAAACGTAAACGGCCGGTGGAGAAGATAGATGTCAGATCAAGTTCAAGATCTTCAAGCCGCGGCGGCAAAGCTCAATCTCGGCCAGTATCAGAAGCACGTGTTTCTGTGCACCGGGCCCAGTTGCTGTACGCCGGAAGTGGGATTGGCGGCTTGGGAAGTTCTCAAAAAAGAGATTAAGGACAAGGGCTTGAGCACGGGGCCCAACGTTTGCCAGCGCACCAAAGTCGGCTGTCTGCGAATTTGCTGCCACGGGCCGACCATGCTCGTCTATCCCGAAGGCACGTGGTACAACGGCATGACGCCGGACCGAATTCCGCGCTTCGTGCAAGAACATCTCGTCGAAGGGAAGCCGATCAAAGAATGGATTTTCGCCGAAAACCCAATCGGAAAATGAAACCACTCACTACTCACCATTCACTACTCACCACTCACTACTCACCACTCACTACTCACCACTCACTAATTCCCCTCCGGCTTCAGCTCAAACGCCTTGATCTTCCGGTCCAGCGTCGAGCGCTCGATCTTCAAGATCCCGGCGGCCTGGCTCTTGTTCCATTCCGTGTGCTCGAGCGTCCGCAGGATGTGGCGGCGCTCGATTTCCTCCAACGTCAGCGGCTGGTAGACAGCCGTGCCGTCGCCCGAGGGTTGCGGTCCGCCGGCCTCGATCGATGAAAGCCAGATGTCGCTCGCGTCGATCATGGGCGCTCGGCCCAAGGCGACGGCCCGTTCGACGACGTTGCGCAGCTCGCGGACGTTGCCGGGCCAGTGATACGCTTCCAGTTTCTGATAGGCGCTTGCCGTGAAACCGCGGATCTTGCGGCTGGTTTCGCGCAGGAAGCGCTTGAGGAAATGGTCCGCGAGCAGCCGTACATCTTCTTTGCGCTCGCTCAATCCCGGAACCCGAATTTCAACCACTTGCAAGCGGAAAAAGAGGTCGCGGCGAAACTTGCCTTCCTGCAAGTTTTTTTCCAAAGGCTGATTGGTCGCGGCCACCACGCGGACATCGACCTGAATCTGCTGCCCGCCGCCGACGCGTTCGAACGGATGCCCTTCCAGAATGCGCAGCAGCTTCGCCTGCGTGTGCACGCCCATTTCGCCGATTTCATCGAGGAAAATCGTGCCGCGATGGGCCGCTTCGAACTTGCCGATTTTTTTCTCGGTCGCGCCGGTGAAAGCGCCTTTCTCGTGGCCAAATAGCTCGCTTTCCAGGAGCGTCTCGGTGATGGCGGCGCAGTTGAGGCAGATGAACGGGCCTTCCTTGCGCGGGCTGGAATAATGGAGGGCGCGGGCGACCAGTTCCTTGCCGGCGCCGCTTTCACCTCGGATCAGGACCGTGGCGTTGGTCGGCGCGACGCGGGCAATCTGATCGTGAATCTCGTGGACGACCGCGCTATCGCCCACAATCTCGCTCTCGACCCGGAGCTGATCGCGCAGCGCCTGATTCTCAAAGCTCAAGGATTCCTGCCGCCGCAACTGTTGTATGACGGCGGCAAGCTGTTTGGCGACCGCGACCGTGAATTCCAGATCCTCCGGACCCAGCGCCTTGTGCGGATCGGTGCAGTACAGGTGAATCAAGCCGAGCGTCTTGTTGCCGAAGTTGATCGGAGCACAAATGAGACTGGTCGCGCCCAGGCTGGTCAGGCTTTCCCGGTTGCGCAGATAGCGGTCGCGCGACACGTCCTCCGCCAGGATCGCTTCCCGGCTGGCGAGCACTTCGTTGGTCACGAATTCCGAAACCCGGCTGTAGGCGTGAATGCTGGGATCGCGATGGCGATGGGCGGTCACCTCCAGGTCGCGGCCCTCTTTCATGGTGAAAATGGCGCCGACTTCCGCCGGCACGGCTTCGAGCAAGCCGTCGAGTACGATCTTGACCAACTCTTCGTAGGTGTCGGCCGAGCCCATGTCGAGCGCGAGCCGATAGAGTAGCGACAAATCGCGGCTGAGGCTGCGCTTGCCCCCGGCCACGGTGGGACCGCTCGGCGCCGGGGAATCGTCCGGCAGCGGCGTCAGGAAACGCGTTTGTCCCAGGCGCTTCTTGATGGACACGCCGCCGGCGTCCGGCCGCGTCGTCGGCAGGTCCGGCAATTCGTCGAGCGTTTCGACAAATACGAACCTGGTCCGGCCGACTTCGAATTCATCGCCTGTCGACAGCTCCCAGTCGCCGTCGAGCGGCATGCCGTTGATGCGCGTGCCGTTCAGGCTTTTGAGGTCGCGCACGCGCCAGCGACCTTCGGCAAGATACACTTCGGCGTGCTCGCGGCTGCACAGCTCATCCTTGAGGACAATACGGTTGGTATTCGCGCGGCCCAACGTCAAATGCTGGCCCGGCTGGAGCGGATGCACGTCTCCAAATCCGTCCTCGCGACGAACGACCAGGTAGGGGCCGGACGCGTTAGGCATGAGAGTCTATTGGAAGGAACGATATTGTGTTTCGCGCTTGTCCCTACCATAGCGGTTTTCGCGCTGTTGGGGAAGGGAGCCAGGTATCAGGAGTCAGGAGTCAGGTATCAGGAGTCAGGGGTCAGCGGCGGCGGCTGATCCCTGACTCCTGACCCCTGTCCCCTGAATTTCGTTGTCATAAACTACTCCCCAGATTCCCAAGCAGCACATCATCCGAGGAGGATACCATGCCTTACACCTTGCCGAATCTGCCGTATGCCGCCAACGCGCTGGAGCCGACCATCGACACCATGACGATGGAGATCCACCATGGCCGGCATCACAAGGCGTATGTGGACAATCTCAACAAAGCTCTTGAAGGTCAGGCGGCACTGGCCAATAAACCGATCGAGCAGTTGTTGCGTGAAATCAATCAAGTGCCCGAGAACATCCGCCAACCAGTGATCAACAACGGCGGCGGCCACGCCAACCACAGCATGTTCTGGGAGATCATGGGGCCCAAAGCGGGCGGCCAACCGACCGGCCCGCTGGCCGACGACATTAAAGCCGCATTCGGCGACTTCGCGCAATTCCAGGCGCAAATCAAGCAGGCGGGCGTTGGCCGTTTCGGCAGCGGCTGGGCCTGGCTCGTCCTGGCCGACGGCAAACTCAAAGTGCTCAACACCCTCAATCAAGACAGCCCCTACATGCAGGGCCAGACGCCCATCATGGGCATCGATGTCTGGGAACACGCTTATTACTTGAAGTACCAGAACAAGCGCCCCGACTATATCGACGCCTGGTGGAACGTCGTCAATTGGACCGCAGTGGGCGAGCGCTACGCCAAGGCTAAATCAGGCAAGCTGTAGAAGTCAGGGGTCAGGTATCAGGGGTCAGGTATCAGGTGTCAGGTGTCAGGTGTCAGGGGTCAGGTGTCAGGTGTCAGGTGTCAGGTATCAGGTGTCAGGTGTCAGGTGTCAGGTGTCAGGTGTCAGGTATCAGGCGACCCCTGACCCCTGACCCCTGACCCCTGACTCCTGACTCCTGACCCCCTGACCCCTGACCCCTGACTCCTGACTCCTGACCCCTGACTCCTGACCCCTGACCCCTGACCCCTGACCCCTGACCCTGACCCCT
>JAKEFD010000313.1 GCA_022616245.1 Gemmataceae bacterium | reverse complement strand
GCCAATTCCGCGATCGGCGTCCCGTCTTGCAAGATGGGCAATGGGCGACCGCTCAGATCATGAGCTGTTGAAATCGAAGTAATGCCTACTTCCAATTCGGCGGAACTTCCCTGCCCTTGGGCAACAAAACCAATCCTTCCTTTTCGTCGGGCCCCAATTCTTCGCCGCCATCGATGGTGAGCATCGCGCGTAAAGTTGCCGGTCTCAGGTTCAGATTCAAGCTCTGGACAGCGCCGTCGAGCATGGCCACTGCCGGCGGACCGTACGGGCTGTTGACGCCGTGCGGATCGTGCCTGTCGAAGCTGACCGTGTCGAATGACAAGTCGCGCGGCTCCATCCAGTGAATGCGGGCGCTTTGGCTCTCCACAATCAAGATGGTGTTTGATGAGCCGTCCTTGATGTCTTTCAAAGTCACTTTCTTCGATCCGGGCCAAACCGTTCGCGGTCCAATTACCGCGAAGTAATTCGTCATGGTGTTGCCGGATTGATGCGTACCGGGAAAGCAGAAGAGTTGCGGCATGCGGTCGGCCAGCTTGCGATTGTTGGGACCGTCCCAGGGTTCGGAAAAGTCGTATTGCTGGTAGAGATCTTGGTGTTCGAGGAAGGGCAGCAGCAAAACGCGCCAACTGTGCATCGGCCGGCCTTCGTCGTCGGCCAGAAACGGCGGCGGCAAATGGCCGTGTTTATCGTGGTAGGTGGCGACCGCCAGCGCGAGTTGCTTCAGGTTTCAGATATCTTGCACGCGCGCCGCCGACATGCGGACTTTTTGCACCTCGAAACTGATCACAATGCCCAAGACGGCGACGATCGCAAGAACGACCAGCCAGCCCGGATGTCGGACCAGGAATTGTCCGATGTTACGCATGTGACCAAGAATCAAATCAACTCAGCGATCGGCGCCGACCTTGAGAAACTCACGGCGCTGAATTGGCCCCGGACAACGCTTAGGCTACGACATCTGCAAATCCCCCCATCGATTTGAGTATGCCGGATTTTGGAACGAGTGCAAGTACAACTCGCGCGTGACTAGTGCGCTGCTCGTTGCTCATCCATGTGCAAGCAACTGCTCAGCGGGCTTCAGCCACGGTTATTCCATCGGGCACGACAATTGCACGGGGTCTTACAGTCGAGGTTTCTCGCATGCGACGCCTCGCAACAGAAAGGAAGAATAAGTCATGCGCTGGAACAGTTTCAGCTTGGCGACGGCATTAGCAATATTCGTCAACTACAGTGGCGTGCAGGCCGAAGATCGCTACAGCCTCATCATGTTTGCTTCTCAGACTGCCGGTGGTGAAGCACGCTATTCCCATACATTTGCAACATTTGTTAAGTATTCCGCCGACGATGGGCAACAAGGTGCACAGAACCAGGAAGTGCAATCCCGGACGATCAGTTGGCTTCCGGCCACGGGCGTTCTCGCTCCGCTACGTCTGCGGCCCGAGGCGGGAGTCAACAACACCTTGGATCAGACCATCCCATGGGCGACCAGGATGGGCGCGCGCGTTAGCGCCTGGGGGCCCTTCCCGATTCAAAAAGAGCTGTACGATCTGGCTGAGAAGCGAATTGCCTTATTGGAAAGCGGTGCTGTCGCCTACAAACTCTATGATGCTGGATTCTCAACGGGAGTCAATTGCATCCAGGCCGTCAGCGATCTGGTTCCCGGTGAGCGATTGTCGACAGGCACCGCACGCGGCGATCAAGCGAGTCTTCTGGTCTTGCGACACTTTGATCGCTGGATCGTGCCTGGTGAAACAGCGCCGCACTGGTTGGTTGCACGACTTGGACTCGATCAGTATCCGATCCAATTTCGAACCTTGGAACCAATTGGTTTGAAGCTGCGCTAACTTGACGCCCAACGACATCCGTAACGAAATTCGCAAGATTCCGGCGTTAGGCGTCGGAGTTCTGGCGAGTTCCGCTACGCAAACTAGCGTTTTGGGCTTGGGTTCGACGACAGATTCCCCTGCAGCTGACCGAGGCGAATCTGCGCCGTCTCGGCTTGCCTCGACCCGGGAAATGCTTGGACGACGCGCTGCAGGTAAAACTCTCCTTGTTGGTGATTGCCGCGCCTTAGATGCGTGTCGGCAAGGGCGAGATACAAGCCGCCGAGCCGTTCGGCGAGCGTGTCGGCGGCGTTCTGCAGCCATTCTGTATTGGCGCGGACTTCATTGGCGATGCGCGCGGCCTCTTGCCCCTCAATCAAATCACCGTAGCTAGCGGCGAGCACTTCGCAGCGGTCAAGGCAGAGAATGAATTCGCGGTTCTTGAAGAAGTCGCGCGCTTGGGTTAAGAGCTCGCCGGCCCGCCTGGTGCGAAGCTCGTTGCCTGCCTCGGATCTTTGCGCCGCCTTGGCCAGTTGCTCGGCCGCAATATTGGATGTTTTCAAGCCAGGAAAGTTGCGCACGATTTCCGCGAGTTCTTTATAGGCCTCTTCGCTCTGGCCCTTCTCTTGGAGGTCCCTGGCTTTGGCGAGCTGAAAGGTGGCCTTTCGCTCCAGGTCGTCCAGCAGCCGCTGCGCGTTTATTTGCAGCGGCCGGACTTTGCCGTCGGCGACAATGTTCCGCAATGCGTTTGTGGCCTGGCCATATTCTTCCTTCTGGAGCCATTGCAGCGCTAGTTTGTAATCGCGCTCCATCCACTCCGGTGGGCTAAGCACGGCTAACGCGCGGTGCAGGCTTTCGTAGAGGCGCGCGGCGTCCTGGTATCCTTCGATCGCGGCCAGGATTTTGCCGTCGGGCGCGGCCAGCACGAGCGTGGGAAAGGCCGTGATCCGCAGCGACGAAGTCAACGCCGGTTCGCGCTGGGCGTCGATCTTGATGGCAACAAAGCGCTCGTTCAATACGCCGATCACCTTGGGATCGCGAAACGTGGTCTCGTCCAGCTTGCGGCACCAGTAACAGCTCTGCGTGCCGAAATCGAGAACCAGCGGCAAGCCCTTGTCTTGCGCCTCTTTGCGGGCAACGTTGTAATCGGGACGCCACTTAATTGGTTCCTGAGAAATCACAGGCGCGGTCTGCAAGGTGCCACTCACAAACGCCACAATCCAAACAACTCGACGGCCTAACATGGACCAGTCCTCGAAAAGATGTACCCGACTTCTGCCTCTGACTCCTGACCCCTGACCCCTGACTCCTGACCCCTGACCCCTGACCCCTGACTCCTGACCCCTGACCCCTGACTCCTGACCCCTGACCCCTGACCCCTGACCCCTGACTCCTGCTACTTCGCCCGCGGGTGGGCCTTGTCGTAACTTTCCTTCAAGCGTTTCGTGGTCACATGCGTGTAAACTTGCGTGGTCCCCAGGCTGCGATGGCCGAGCAATTCCTGCACGCTGCGAATATCGGCGCCGTGGTCCAGCAAATGCGTCGCGAAACTGTGACGCAAGCTGTGCGGCGAGGCCTTGGGGTCCAAACCCGCAAGCGCCAGGTATTTTTCCAATAGCCGGCCCACGCTGCGCGAAGTCAGCCGCGTGCCGTTCTTGTTAAGGAACAGCGCCTCTGCCGGTTTGCGGCCAGATGTTTTCTGCGCGAGCATGCGTTCGCGACTTGCAAGCCAGCGCCACAACGCTTGAACAGCGTCGGGGCCGAAGAAGACAAGCCGTTCCTTCTTGCCTTTGCCGCGCACGATGGCGCTGCCGGTTTCAAGATCCAGATCGCCGACGTTGAGCCCGGTGAGCTCGCTGACGCGCAGTCCCGCCGAGTAGAGCCCCTCGAGAATTGCCTGATCGCGTTGACCGGACCACGTTCCTAACTCGGGAGTTTGCAACAGCTTGGCCAGTCCCTCTTCGGTCAAGAAGCGCGGCAGTTTCTTCTCTTGGCGCGGGTTGCGCAAGCCGTCCGCGGGGTTCGAGTCCAATAGGCCTTGGCGGCACAGGAACTTGAACCACGAGCGTACAGCGGCAATGCGGCGGGCGATGGTGGCTTTCGAGTAACCCTGATCGTGCAGCCAGGCCGCGAAGGCCCGCGCCTGGCGAGTCGTCACCTGGGCTGGCTGCTTGGACTGCGGCTGCCAAAACGTAATGGCTTGGGTCAAGTCCTCGCGATAGGACTTCACGGTCAAGGCCGACGCGTTTTTTTCCAATGCCAGGTGACGCAAGAATTCGGCCAACGCTTCGTCCATCTGACTTTGCCCCACTCGGTCAAATGCGCGACCTCGGCAGCTCCAAGCCCGCGTCTGCCCGCTCGGCGTTCTGCTCGCGGGCTTTCTTGGTCAGCACCAAGGCGTCGAACCAGTTCAGGCTGTGGTGCGGATCGGCGGCGAGATCGCGAAAGGCGTCGACCAGCTCGTCCTGACTGCCGTCATCGTAGACGAAGATGTAATGCTCCTGACCTTTGATGAGCGCCAAGACGTTGAAGTCTTCCAAAGGTCACCTCCCGCTCATTCGTGGGACGCACCTACCGGTCTTTACGGCGATTTCTTTCCTTAACTATCGACCTTTAAGGCGAAGGGACTTTTACGGATGCGAGAAGAGAAGCTGGGAAAGTGCAGCGACCATTTCGGACGGACCGAATAACTTGCCTATCCTGTTGCACCCGCACTCTTTTGGGAGCGAGGAATCCGCAGGCTAAAGCCTGCGGCTACAAAAGGTCACGCTACAAAAGGTCGCTCAGGCAGCGCAAGCCGATTTCCTCGCGGCAAACGAAGGGCTCGCCGAAGCCGACACCAACGGTCCAACCCCAGTAGCGAGCCCTATCGCGAACGTCGTCGAAAATGGTGGGCGGCGTCGTGGGGCGGCCGGCGATGAACTGGGAATGGTAGCAAGCCAGGGCTTTCAGCTTTTGATCATGCTGGGCCGTCACATCCACGACAAACGACGGCTGCACGTGCAAACGCAGGTGCATGCTGAAAAAGTAGACGACTTTCTCGGGGTAATGCGGCGCACCGGGCAGGTCGGTCTTGGTCAGCTTCGCCCAGAACCGCGCGGCATCGACCAGCGCGCTCGCGGCTACGTGATCCGGATGTGCGTCTTCCCAATAGTGGGTGATGAGAACGCGCGGGCGAACTTGACGCAAAACACCCGCTAACTTTTGCCGCGACGCCAAATCCGCCTGGAGCGAGCGATTGGTCAAACCCAAGTTGCCGCGCCAATCGACGCCGAGGAGCGCTGTCGCTGCCGCCGTTTCCTTGGCACGAATCTCCACGGAACCGTGCGGCGTTGGTTCGCCGTCAGTCAAATCCAGAATTCCCACCGAAGCGCCTTGCGCCTTGAGGCCGAGGATGGTCCCGCCAACTCCAATCTCGGCGTCGTCCGGATGAGCGGCGATGATCAAGTAGTCAAGCTGGGAAGGCATCTGCATGATCGCCATTGTACCTCGGCGAATGGAAACTTTCGTCGCTGCTTGATTTCCATTTTGCGCCCGCCTACCATCATTTGCTATTCGCTCACTCGCTGATGTCGCCCAGGACCAGTTCGCCATGGCCAAACGAAAATCCAACAGCGGGCCCGCGACCGGCGCCGTTACTTCCGAGCGGGCCGCACGCCTGTACCGCTTGCTCAAGTTTCTCGGCAACGGCGCGCCCACACGGCTGCAGATCACCAAGAAACTGCGCCTGGGCGTGCGCGGCTTCTATCGCGACCTGGAAGCTCTGCGCATGGTCGGCATTGAAGTCGCCTTGACGCAAGGCCGCTATCGACTGGTGGAGGATTTAGCGCTCGCGCTCGAACGCCTGCCCTTTCCCGATCCCGGCCTGACGCTCGGCGAAGCGCGGCTGCTGGCGCGGGGCAAGTCGAAAGCCCACAAGAAGATTCGCGATCAATTGAGCAAAATCGAGAGGTAAGCGTTATCCCAAGCTGGAATACTCGGTAGTTTTGGAATGACGCGCTACCTATTGCTCGTGCCTGTTTCCTGGGCGGCAGGAATCGTCGCTTACTTGGCGGCATTGTTTTTGTTTTACGGCCAAGCAATTAGTACAGGAGATTTCGAAGCCGTTGTGATTTGGACTTCGCTGATTTTCGTTATCTGTGTCCCAGCCATTTACGTTCCATGTTTGCTTGGCGTACACGTATTGCTCGGAGGCTGGAGGCCTCTTCTCGCGTTCCAATTCGCAGCGGTAGCTGTGGGTGGAATACCAACAATGATAATCGTGGCTGCACAAGGTGGAAACGTTGGGAATCTGATTACACCCGAGGGGACATTGTTTTGCTGTTTCTTCGCCGCGGCTGGAGCTGTGTTTGGGACCGGATTTGCATGGCGGCAAGACGATCAAACTGGTTGATCTCAAGGCTCCTCTTGTCCCTTTTTCGTCAAAAGTGCACAATCTTCGAGTCGATCAAAAAGACAAGGAGATCGCCATGCAGTTCGCCATCATCATTCCCGCGCGGTATGCGTCGAGCCGATTGCCCGCCAAGCCGTTGCTGAAGGAAACCGGCAAATACCTCGTTCAACACGTTTACGAGCAAGCGTGCCGGTCCAGTGCTAAGGAAGTTTTCGTCGCGACGGATGACGAGCGCATCGCCCGCGCGGTTAGCGAATTCAACGGCCGCGTCGCCATGACCCGTGCCGACCACGCCAGCGGCACCGATCGCGTGGCCGAAGTCGCCGCCGGACTGGATGCGGACATCATCGTAAATCTGCAAGGCGACGAGCCGTTGATCGACCCGGCAGTGCTCGACCTGTTGCCGGAACTATTGCGCAAAGACACTTCCTCTCCGATGGCGACGTTGGCTGTACCGATCAAAAGCGAGGAACAATGGCGCGACCCCAACTGCGTCAAGGTCGTGCGCGACGACCTTGGCCGGGCCTTGTACTTCAGCCGCAGTCCGATACCCTTCGTGCGCGACGGCAGTCCCGATTTCGGCGCCCCTGAGCCAAGGTTTCTCCAGCACCTGGGTTTGTACGCCTATCGGCGATCGTTCTTGCTTCAGTTGGCCAAGCAGCCGCCCTGTGCACTCGAACAAATCGAAAAGCTCGAACAGCTGCGGGTGCTGGCCATGGGACGATCCATCCAGGTCGGCATCGTCCAACATGCTTCGCGCGGCGTCGATACGCCGGAGGACTACCGCCGTTTCGTGGAAACCTATCGAATGACGGTCCCTACAGCAGCTTGATTCATCGTTTCGCGCTCACAAGTAATGCAACGCAAGTCAATTTCTAAGCGCGAAACGTAAACGGCGCAACGTAAACCAGCTGTTCTGTTGGCTGCCTCCCACTTCCACGCTAAGATGATTCTTGGGCGTGTCGTCCCCCAATGGGCTTTTTCTTTGGGCATGGAGGAATCCGGCGTGGCCAAGCATATTTTCGTGACCGGCGGCGTGGTGAGTTCATTGGGCAAGGGACTTACTTGTGCGTCCATCGGCCTCTTGCTCGAACGCCGCGGCCTCAGGGTGCGGCTGCAGAAATTCGATCCCTACATCAATGTCGATCCGGGCACCATGAGCCCTTACCAGCATGGCGAAGTGTACGTCCTCGACGATGGCTCGGAGACCGACCTCGACTTGGGCCACTACGAGCGCTTCACCAACGCCCCCTTGAGCCGGGACTGCAATTTCACGACGGGCAAGATTTATCTTTCGGTAATCCAAAAAGAGCGCAAGGGCGATTACCTGGGCCGCACCGTGCAGGTCATTCCGCATGTGACCGACGAAATCAAAGGCGCGGTCCGCAAACTGGTCGCCGATGACGTGGACGTGGTCATCACGGAGGTCGGCGGCACGGTCGGCGACATCGAAGGCTTGCCGTTCCTTGAAGCAATCCGGCAAGTCGCGCTCGATCAGGGCAAAGCCAATGTCCTTTACATCCATCTGACCCTGGTGCCGTTCTTGAAGGCCGCCGGCGAGGCCAAGACCAAGCCGACGCAGCACTCCGTGGAGCGCCTCCGACAGATCGGCATCCAGCCCGACATCTTGATCTGCCGCACCGAGCGCGAGCTGGCCAAGGAGGATGCCGAAAAGATCGCGCTGTTCTGCAATGTGGAAAAACGCGCGGTCATCGAGGAGCGCGACAAGGAAGTCAGCATCTACGAAGTGCCCTTGAGCCTGGTGGAAAACAAGCTCGACGACCTGATCGTGGAAAAGCTGCACCTGAAGGCCAAGCCCTTGGAGATCGCCGACTGGCGCGACATGCTGCAGCGCATCAAGAACCCGGCCCACGAAGTCACCGTCGGCGTCGTCGGCAAATACATCAAGCACAAAGACGCCTACAAGTCCATTTACGAATCGCTCGATCACGCCGGCATCGCCCATGCGACCCGAGTGGTCGTACGCCGGATCGAAGCGGAAGAAGTCGAGCGCGAAGGGGCCGAGCGCGTCCTTTCTGGGCTCCACGGCATCCTCGTGCCCGGCGGCTTCGACTATCGCGGCTCGAGCGGCAAGATCGACGCGATCCGCTACGCCCGCGAGCGCCGGGTCCCATTCTTCGGCATCTGCCTCGGCCTGCAATGCGCGGTCATCGAGTTCGCGCGCAATGTCGTGGGCCTCGAGGACGCCAACAGCACGGAGTTCGACCGCAATTGCCCGTACCCCGTCGTGTGCATGCTCGACGATCAATACGCCATCGTGGACAAGGGCGGCACCATGCGGCTGGGAAGTTATCCCTGCAACCTGACGGAAGGGAGCAAAGCGCACAAGGCATACGGCAGCCTGCTTGTGCACGAGCGGCACCGGCACCGCTACGAGTTCAACAACCAGTTTCGCCAGCAATTCGCCGCCAACGGGCTGGAAGTGACCGGCACGAGCCCTAACGGCCAACTGGTGGAGGTTGTCGAATTGCGCGACCATCCGTGGTTTCTCGCTGTGCAATGCCATCCGGAGTTTAAGTCGAAGCCGACGCGAGCGCATCCCTTGTTCCGCGGGTTTATTCAAGCGTCGCTGCAACGCCGTGAGAAAAAGACGGAGGCCCAGCGCGCGCGTGCGGCGACGCCAGCGACAGCATCCAAGTGATTCGTCATTGATTCATCGTTTCGCGCTCACAATAGGCCTCGACGGGGCACGACTTTCACCGAGCGCGAAACGATAAATCTGGGGGGTTTATGAGATCATTTCTAACTGCCTTGGTCCTAGTTGTTCCTTCCATGGTCTGTGCTGGTTCCAGCAACAGCCTGCTCGACGTCTCCCCCGACAGCAAATGGCTGCTGGTCGCCAATACCGATAACGGCACCGTCACCGTCGTCGACACGGCGACCAAGAAGGCCGTGCGCGAAATCAAAGTCGGCGAGAAGCCCGAAGGCGTGTCCTGGATCGGCGCCGGTCCACGCGCGATCGTCACGCTGTACCGTGACAATGCCGTCGTTTTCTTCGATGCCTCGACCGGCGCCGTGGAGAAGAAGCTTCCCGTCGCGCACGAACCTTACGGCGTCGTCGCCGATCCTCTAGGCAAGACCGCATGGGTCACGCACGAATACCCGGGCATCGTGAGTGAAGTTGATCTGGACAAGCAAAGCGTGGTTCGCGAGATCAAAGTCGGCGCGCACGTGCGTGGCATCGCCCACAGCCCAAAGGATAACCGCGTCTACGTGAGCGAGTTTTACACCGGCATTCTGCGCGCCGTCGATCTGGCCGGCGGCAAAGTCGTCGATTCCTGGTCGGGCCATGACACCGACAATCTGTGCCGTCATGTCCTCTTGCATCCCAATCGCCCGAAGGCGTACTTGGCGCACATTCGCTCGCGCGTCACAGTCAACCACGGCGCCGGGTCTATCTTTCCGCAGCTTTCCATCATCGACCTCAAGCCGGGCGATGAGAAGCGGCGAACCTCCTTTCGCATGGATACATTTAACGGCATCTACGTGACCTGCAATCCCTGGGAAGCGGCCATGACGCCGGACGGCAAGAAGATGTATGTCATCTATGCCGGCACCAACGACATGAACGTGTGCACGGTGATCGACGACGATTACAACGAAATCGACCGCGACAACTTGCCCACGCAGATCGGCAAGAACCCGCGCGCGGTTCGCGTCAGCCCCGACGGCCAAACGCTGTACATCTACAACGCCATGGATTTCGCGGTCACGGCTTACGCGGTGAACTCGATGAAAAAGCTGGCGACGATTCCCGTGTGCGAGCCGCCCAAGACGCCCGAATGGGTCCGCGGCAAAATCCTCTTTAACTCCTCGCTATCGCCCATGACCAGCCGGCGCTGGATCGCCTGCTCGTCGTGCCATCCCGACGGCAATCACGACGCGCGCGTCTGGCAGCAGCCCGAAGGCAAGCGCAAAACGACGGCACTTTTGGGTTTGGCCCATACACAGCCCTTGCACTGGTCGGCGGACCGTGACGAGACACAGGATTTCGAGTTCACTATCCGCAGCCAGCTCATGCAAGGCAGGGGTCTTATGCCAGGGCCGCTCAAGGCGAAGAAAGGCTTTGAACCGGTCGAGCTTGATGTAACTACGTCAGGCAAATCGAAGGACCTGGACGCGCTCGCCATCTACACCAACGCGTTTGATTTTCCGCTGTCGCCGCACGCCGCCGCGCCGGGCAAGCTGACTGAAGCAGCCGAACGCGGCAAGACGCTCTTCTTCCGCAAGGACATGGCTTGCGCGACCTGCCATAGCGGCCCGTATTTCACCGACAGCACCGTGCAAAAGCCGTACAAGCTGCACGACGTGGGCACTGGCAACGACGATCCGACCGAGAAGATGGGGCCGAAATATGACACACCGACGCTTCTGGGCATCTATCGGACCGCGCCCTATCTGCACCACGGCAAAGCAAAGTCATTGCACGAGGTGCTGACCGCCTTCAACAAGGACGACAAACACGGCAAGACCAGCCATCTCGCCAAGGCCCAGATCGACGATCTGGTGGAGTTTTTGAGGGCGCTGCCGTACGAGACGCCGCCGGCAATGACCCCCAACACGTCAGAGTTTCGGCTAAAATAAGCTGTACCTGTGTTCGTTATTCGAGCCCGCCTATTGCGCTGCGCGCTCGTGGTATCCGTTGCCGCAATTGATACTGCGAGCGCGAAACGTAAACGCGAGGAGAATTCTGTGAACCCGGAATGGCGGTCACGATACGAGACAGCTGTTGCAGCCGCCCATCAAGCCGGCCAATTCGCGCTTCAGCATTTCGACCAAAACATAGCCGTCGAATGGAAGGCCGACCAGTCACCGGTCACCTTGGCCGACCGCGGCGCGGAAGAGCTGTTGCGGACGACGTTGCTCGGCAAGTTCCCGCGCGACGGCTTTCTGGGCGAGGAATCCGGCGCCACTCCGGGCGACTCCGGCTTCCGCTGGATCATCGATCCCATCGACGGCACGCGCAGCTTCGTCCGCGGCATTCCGCTTTGGGCTACCCTCGTCGGCCTGGAATACAAGGGCGAGCTCATCGGCGGCGTCGTCGCGTCGCCGGCGCTTACTGCTCCCCTCGCCCCTGGGGGGAGAGGGGTTGGGGGTGAGGGGATGACGTATCGCGCGCTTAGCGGCGACGGCGCCTTCCGCAACAATCGGCCGATTCATGTTTCCAGAATCGCCAAGCTTGACGAGGCCGACATCTATTACTCCAGCATCGCCTGGTTCGAGAAAGCCGGCCGCGAACAGCAGTTTCTTCGACTCGCAAAGCAAACGCGGCGGCAGCGCGGCTTCGGCGACTTCTACGGCTTCGTCCTGGTCGCGCAAGGCTCAGGCGAATTGATGGTGGAACACGGCATCAAGCCTTGGGACCTGGCCGCCTTGGTTCCGATTGTTCAGGAAGCGGGTGGGCGGATCACCGACTGGCAAGGCAAGGTGAATCTCGACTCCCCGGACGTCCTGGCTTCCAATGAAACGCTTCACGACACTGCTTTGCGGATACTTAATGAGCCATGAATCAGGCGCCGCGGACTATTGAATGGATCGGCGACGCCGACGGCTTTGTCCGTCTGCTCGATCAAACGCTTCTGCCCACGCGGGTGGAGTATCGCGATTGCCGCACTGTTGAAGAGATCTGGGAAGCGATCCGCATGCTGCGCGTGCGCGGCGCCCCGGCCATTGGCATCGCGGCGGCCATGGGCGTCGTTCTGGGCATGCAGAGTTTGGCAAAAGGGACAAGCGCGGTCGAACGCCTGCGCGAAGTGACGGACTACCTTCGCACCAGCCGGCCCACTGCGGTCAATCTCTTCTGGGCATTGGACCGCATGGCAAGGCACGCCGCACCGCACCTGGAAAAACTGCCGCCGGATCAGCTTCGAACGATGCTCCTTGAGGAAGCCCTGCGCATCGAAGACGAAGACCGACAGATGTGCCGGGCCATCGGGGCGCACGGCGCGGCACTCATCGGCGAAGGGCAAGGGGTTTTGACCCATTGCAACGCCGGCGGCTTGGCCACTGCCGACTACGGCACGGCGCTGGCTGTCATGTTTGCCGCCGCCGAGCAGGGCCGCAAGTTCGCCGTATTCGCCGACGAAACCCGGCCACTCCTGCAAGGGGCGCGGCTCACCGCCTGGGAATTGCAGCAGCGCGGCATCGACGTCACGCTCATTTGTGACAACATGGCAGCACAGGTCATGCGCGAGGGGCGCGTGCACCTGGTCGTCACCGGGGCCGACCGCATCGCCGCCAACGGCGACACTGCCAACAAAATCGGCACCTACGGCGTGGCGCTCTTGGCCCAGGCGCACGGCATACCGTTTTATGTCGCAGCGCCGTCGAGCACCTTCGATCTGTCCCTTTCCAGCGGCGATGCGATCCCCATCGAGCAGCGCGACCCCAGGGAGATCACGCACGGCCTCGGCAAGCAAATCGCGCCGGACGGCATCAAGGTCTACAATCCGGCGTTTGACGTGACGCCGGCGGCCTTGATCGCGGGGATCATCACTGAGAAAGGGATCATTCGGCCGGTCCGGGAAGAGAACATTCGTGAAGTGTTGGTTTAGTTTGCCGTTTCGGAAGGTTTTCCCTCATCCTTGGGTTGATTCTTTTTCCTGCGCTGCACTGCGTCTTTGAGCAAGTACTCCACCTGCGCGTTCACGCTGCGGAACTCGTCCGCCGCCCAGCGCTCCAGCTCGGCAAATAGCTCCGGATCGATCCGCAGCAAAAAGGGTTTGCGCTCTTTCATTCCGTGTATTAGTGGTAAAGCGTTCCGGTATTCACCACAGGGTGCACTTCGTTCTCGCCGCACAGGACGACCAAGAGATTGCTGACCATGGCGGCTTTGCGCTCTTCGTCGAGGCTGACGACGCCGTTGCGGGCCAGATCGTCGAGCGCCATTTTCACCATGCTGACCGCGCCGTGGACGATCTTTTGCCTGGCCGCGATGACCGCCTCGGCCTGTTGCCGTCGCAGCATGACGCCGGCGATTTCCGCGGCATATGCCAGATGCGTCAGGCGCGCTTCCTCGATGACCACGCCCGCCTTGCTCACGCGCTCTTGCAATTCCTTCTTCATTGCCGCCAGCACTTCCTCCTGGCCGCTGCGGAGCGTGATCTCGGGTTCCGTGTCTTCGCCGTGGTCATAAGCGTAGATGCTCGCCACATGACGCAGGGCGGACTCGGTTTGCAGCCGGACATATTGCTCGTAGTTGTCCACGTCGAAGCTGGCTTGGGCGGTGTCGTGCACGTGCCAGACCACGACCACGCCGATTTCCACGGGATTGCCGCGCTTGTCGTTGACCTTGAGCTTGGCGCCTTCCATGTTGCGGGCACGCAGGGACACTTTCTTCTTGGTGAAGAACGGGTTTGCCCAGAAAAAGCCGCTGTCGCGCACCGTGCCCTTGTAGTTGCCGAAGAGAAGTAGAACGCCCGCCTCGTTGGGCTGCAGGGTAAAGAAGCCGATCGAAAGCAGAATCGCGCCAACAAAGACGACGGCGCCCACGATGATCAGTGGGACGCCGATCGCTGGCATGCGTTGTTCCGCCAGGATGCAGCCGAAGACGAACACCGCCACCGCCGCGGGGAACAACAACACCACAAGCGTCAACATGCTCCAACCCGAACTTACTTTGATGGGCAATTCCCGTGTCATGGCATTTCCCTTTCCCAGTGCTGGTCGTGATATGATTATGATATCATTATGAAATCAAAAGTCAAGGCGCTGATCATCGGACGTTTGAGTCAATGGGCATTGTTAGTGAATAGTAACAATCGGGGGGGTGTGCCTTTGCACGAGTTGGCACTGACGAGGGTTTGCGCGATTTGCAAGCCATTTCCAACAAATACTTTATGGCAGTTATCCCGTCAGTGCCACATGGGTGCAAAAATGTGGCACTGACCAGCGTGCGTGCCACTTGGTACACGGTTCGTTTTATCCCTTAAGGAACAACTGGTTGCGTCCAGGCCGCTTCCTTGTCTCCTTTTTCGTAGGGGTTTGGATGCGGCTTGGACGACAGCACCCTGGCGCGGACATACAACTCCTGGCCCGTCAGCCGATAGCTCGGTTGCAAGTCCTCCGACACCGCGACCATTTTGCCGACGTCATCACTGTAGATCTCTGTCACCGGCACAATGTCGCCCCGCTCATCGCGGCGCGGCTTAGACGCGAGCGGCGCGTCCTTCATCGTAGCGATGAACTCGGTGCGGTAGGTCACGCCCTTTTCCGGCTCGATCGTCAAGGAATACGTGCCGCCGTTGCGGCGCACGTCTTTGAGGCGCACGCCCGAGGACGCATAGAAGTCGCCCGCCTCAAGCGCTTTCACGAGCGCTTCGGCGGTCAAATACGGGGCCCGCACCATGGTCCAACCGCGGCCGGGATTCACTTTGCCCAGGCCGTACGTGTGATAGCCGTGCGCATCGTCGGTCGCCAAACCGTAAACGATCGGCAAATTGTGCTTGCCCAGTCGTAATGCCAGCACGATGTCCCACATCTTCTCGCAGCTTGGGTGCAGGTCATCGCCGTAGTTGCGGACGCTGGGATGGCCGTTGAAGATTTCGAAGTGGCGCATTTCCTCCGCGAAGATCATGTCCTCGGCGCGGATGCCCCAGCCGAAATTCGGATGATTAAGGAAGGCAAGGATGCGCCAGCCGGTGCGTTTTTTCTGCTCGGCGACGAGACGATGGTTGACCTGAATGGTCTCGCGCACGTTGCCGCCGTCCGCGGGAGTGACGAGGTCGCGCAGGTTGATGGCGTTCATGTGCACCGGCGCTTTGGCGTAGCGATGCGTGATTTCCTCGCCGGACAACAGCAGAAACTTGCCGGGCTCTTCGAGCAGGCTGCGATACTCGGCGAGCGGCTTTAAGCGCACTTGCTTCTTGTCTTTGCCGTCCTTGTCTTTCACGATGCGCTCTTCGACCCAGCCGTCGCCGAAGCGCGCGACGTATTTCTTGAAGGCGAGCGGCCGGGTGGCGTGGGCCGGCGGCACGTCGATCCACTTCTGCCCTTCGGCGAGGATATTGTGGTCGGTGAGCGCGAGGAAGTCGTAGCCATGCCGCTTGTACCAGTCGGCGATCATTTCGGGGAAGTCGTCGCCGTCGCTCCAGAAGGAGTGCGTGTGCAGATTGCCCTTCCAGTAGCGCGGCGGGCCGTTGCGGGTCAGCGGCGGATCGGCCGGCGGCTGCGTCGCCTGCCAGACCGCGGTGGTGGCGAAGAGGGCGAACGCGGTGATCAACAAGATGAAGGAACGCGAACGGCAGCGCATGCTTGGTTCTCCGTCAGAGCCGCCGAATTGTCAGAGCCGCGCCCGCAAGGAAGCGGGGGGCCGGCTGTATCCGCTTCCTCACGGGCGCGGCTCGGAACAACTCGGGTGCGGTTCGGAACAATTTGCACTGCATGGTAATCGCTTGACCGTGCCAAGGGAATTGTGGAATCGAGGAAAAAAGCTTAAGTTGGAGCGATGGCGAATTGGCGTGGAATTCTGCAGAACCGCAGCGTGCGCTGGGCGCTCGTCCTGGGCATCGGAGCGGGAGTTGTCGCCTGGTGGCAAATGCCGCATTGGCCTCGAACCAAGTTGACGCTTCCGGAAGGTGAATCGATCAAGACGCTGTCGCCCGATTGCACCCTGTTGATTTCACAGCGCGATCCGAAGACTTTTCGCGGGCTGTGGGATCTCCAAACCAAACAGCGCGTTCATGTTTTCGCGAGCGATGACGGGCCTTATCCGCCTGACCCACGTATACCGGTTCATTACTATCACTTCGTCGAGACGCAAACCATTCTCGAGGCACGCCTGATGCCAGAAGGCGAGAAGTTTCGGCACTGGAAACTGGACGAACTCGGCAAATGCCACATGGTGAAAGAATGGTATATCCCATTTCGGGGCCACACGGTGAGAGGCACTGACGGAAGATTCTACTTCTTAGGAAGGGATTTCCCAAAAACCACGCTCTTTTCGATTGAGGACGCACGCTTCCTTAACAGCTTCGACTGCGAACATGAGTCGTCCGGCGGAAGGCGAATCCCGGGCGCTCTCGTCATGTGCGGGCAGGAGATGACTACCGTCATAGCCGTGCCGTCTTTTGAGAAACTGATCCAGGTTCCAACTCTGCGCGTAAGAAGCAACCCAAACTGTGATGAGTTCGCATTGTCGAGGGACGGGAAGACGCTTGTCCGAATCGCTTACTGGGCGGATGTTTGGAAGCTTCCCTCCAAATCCTACAAGCGAGTGGAGATTCCAGGCAGTTTCGAACCTAATCTATCATCAGATGGCCGGTTTCTTGTCAGCTCCACCTTCGGAGGTGGTGTGATTAGACCGCGATCGCTTTGGAAGCGCATTACACAGTGGTTCGGCGTTTCCTCTCCAAATGATGGCGTTGCTCGGGTGTACGTTCATGATCTGGACAGCGGCGCGGAGCTAGGTGTATGGCGGGACATGCGCAAAGGCCAATTCTCGCAGGATGAACGCACTCTCGCGGTCATGTCCGACAATACGGTGCTGCTTTATGACTTTCCTCTTGAGCGACCGTGGCTGCGGGTTCTGTTTGTGGCGGTCATCGCGGCGTGCGTGCCGTTTCTGTTTCGGGGACTGGGGGCCGTGCGGCGACGGCTGTTTTCGAGTAAGCCTAAAGCGAATGCATTTGTAAGATAGGGATTAGGAACACCATCGTGATCCGTCCCGGAGAAGCCGCCGCATGACGCCCGCCGAAATCGCCGAGCTGCGCCAAAAGCAGTACAACGCCACGCTGGCGACGCTGAAGCGCGTGCACGAGGACCTCATGATCGTGCGCGTGCGTCCGGATTTCCCGGTGCCCAAGCACAAACCGGGACAGTACGGCACGCTCGGCCTGGGACACTGGGAGCCGCGCCATCCCGATTGCCAGCCGGAAATCGACAAGCCGGGTGAGGAGAAAAAGCTCATCCGGCGGGCCTATTCGCTAGGTTGTTCCGTGCTCGACGAGCAGGGTCAACTCTTCGATTTGGAGAAGCAGGATTGGGTTGAATTCTACATCGTCCTGGTGCGCGAATCCGCCAAGGGGCCGCCCGCGTTGACGCCGCGCCTGTTCGTGCTCAACGAAGGCGACCGCATCTTCCTGGGCGAAAAGATAACCGGCCATTTCACGCTCGACCCGGTGCAGCCCGGCGACACCGTGCTGTTTCTCTCGACTGGCACGGGCGAAGCGCCGCACAATTACATGCTCTGGGAACTGTTAAGACGCGGGCACACCGGCCGCATCCTCGCTGCCTGCTGCGTACGCTATCAGCGCGATCTCGCCTATTTGGCGCTGCACGATGATCTGATGCGGCGGCATTCCAACTACACTTATCTGGCCCTGACGACGCGCGAGGCGCAAAACGCCGGCCACAAAGTCTACATCCAGGACCTCTTGACCAGCGGTCAGCTTGAAGAACGGCTTGACCAAACGCTCGATCCCGCCAAGACTCACGTGTATCTGTGCGGCAACCCCAACATGATCGGCGTGCCGACCACCGACCGCGCCACCGGCCAGACCATCTATCCAAAAACCCTGGGCGTCATCGAGATTCTGGAGAAACGACAGTTTCGCATGGATCAGCCGAGCGTTAAGATGAAGGGGAATATTCACTTTGAGGAATATTGGTGAGTGGTTAGTGGTGAGGAGATTCGGCGTGGCAGACGAAGTCATCGACGGTTACAAACTGCAAAACTGCATGGCGACGGGTCAGTCGAGCCAGGTGTGGGAAGTGGTCGAGGTCTCGAGCCACCGCCATTTCGCCATGAAATTGCTCTTGCCGGAAAAAGTGAACGACGCGGCGCTCAGGCGCTCGATCATTCACGAAGCGAACGTGGGCAAGCAAATGGCCCATCCCAATGTGATCCGCATTGTCCAGGTCGGCAAGAATCTCAAGAACCCGTACTACGTGATGGAGTATTTTCCCGCCGGCTCGCTCAAGCTGCGCATCATGCGCAAGCAGTACGACTTCATCAAGGAGCGGGCCCACAGCATCTTCAAGCAATCGGCCACCGCCCTGGCCTATATCACGGCCAGCGGCTGGGTCCATCGCGACGTGAAGCCGGACAACATGCTCGTCAACAGCGCGGGCGAATTGCGCATCATCGACTTCGCCCTCGCCCGGCGCATCGAGAAGCCGTCCTTTTTCGGCAAACTGTTTCGCAAGAAAGCGCAGGTCGCCGGCACGCGCAGCTACATGTCGCCGGAGCAGATCATGGGCGAACCGCTCGACGGCCGGGCCGACATCTATAGCTTTGGCGCGGCTGCCTACGAGATCTCGACTTATCGCCCTCCTTTCCGGGGCATGACCAGCCAGGAACTATTGCAAAAGCATGTGACGGAGAAAGCAGTGAGCCCGCAATATCACAACCCGGACATCACCGACGAATTCGCCAAGCTCGTGCTGCAATGTCTGGCCAAAAAACGCGAAGACCGGCCGCAAAACTTCCACGAAGTGCTCAAAACACTGAATTCCATTCGGGTATATAAGACGGAAGCGGTCAAGAAGCCGGAAGGCTAATGAGTGCAAATCTCGAGTTAGTCAGGGAGAGCAACGACTTCTCCGCCGCCCGGGGTGACCATTCCCCAAAAGATTTGGGGACTGATGGAAGGCGCGAGGATGCGGACGGCACCGTCTCCAAGCGCGATTTGCAGGCCACGTGTGGAGCTGGCATTCGGAAGGCGCGGATCGCAGCCATCAATCGTCGGCCGCACCTGAAATGTTTTGCCTTCCGCGGCGACGCTAGTAGGCGGGTTGCCCGAAGTGATCGGATAGTAATCACCCGGCGCGGGGCGACCCCCCATCGATCCGCCGTTCGCGAAAGTCGGCGGTTGAGTATCCCACTTGTTCGACGCGCCAATCGTGTAAATGAAAGTCGTCCGGTTACAATTCCAAGCGTAATGCTCCGACAGCCAGATCGTCTGCGCGGCGCCGTCAGTCATTCGGCTCATGCGCGGGTAAAACGCGAAAAACTGCGCGTTGAGCGCGTAGCTCGAAACCGACAGTCGCACGGGGCTGATGTTTCCCCAGACGAACGCCGGATTTCTCATCCCCATCGAAGGATCAAGTGGATTGACGTAAGCCGGAATCTGCATCCGCAAATAGTCCAGCCTTCCGGGCGAAGACTTCAGGTACCAATTGTAAAGGCTTTCTCGTTCTATATGTGGCAACAAGGCGACCAACGTGTCATGCTCGTACGGAGATTCGCTTCTCATGCTTCCTGGGAGCTTCCCTTTGTTTAGGCTGGCTAGACCGTGAAGTGCCAGGGCGATTTGTTTTAGATTGTTGTGACTTTCGAGTAACAACGCGTATTCGCGCACTTTTTGCACTGCAGGAAGCAATAGCCCAATGAGAATGGCTATGATGCCAATGAGGACGAGCGTTTCGATTAGAGTAAATCCTTTACGCATCGATACCTCGCTTCCAATCCCTTGTTGATGACTGGAGTCCTCAGGCCTTCAACTCCGATGCGAAGTCTCGTCGCGCCGCCCGTAGTGCCGGATCAACCGGACAGCGTTGGCTCAATTGACAATTTGTACGATCGCAAGAAGGCTGTCAACTGCAAGCACTCGACTGGGCGCGGACGCGGAGACAAGCATTCGACCTGAGTCTTGTCGAATGTGACGTCCCGTTCATCGACACCTGTGCTTCCATCGGCGAATTGGACCTTGATTTTCACTTTGTATTTTCCCGCCTTCAGATTCATCGGCGCTATAATATGTCCCCTCGTGTTGTTGGTGACTAAAAGTGCACATTTACTGACGTCGATTTTGGTACTTCCAATCGTCAGTTCCAAGAGCCAAGGACTCAAACCATTAAGGAGCTTTCCACCGCCCGTGTCTGCACTCAGAGTCACGTTTTTAGCTTCGTCCGTCGTACCCTCATCGTTGAGGATGATGTTTTGCGCGGAAGCCTGGCCGGCAAACAGGGCAGCAAACACCAGCGCGAGGAAAAATGATCTCCGACCTGATCGCATAGTATGCCTCCTTCTTTGAAGTTCGTCAACAGCGAAATCTTCGTTCGCGCAGGGACTTGGACTTTCCACAGCGCACCTTCCACCATCAGCGCCCACTACACATAGGCGGGCATACCTCCCGAATTGGTATTTCATTACCGTCACTTCAAAATCCATGCAGCGTTTTGCGTGGCCTCCGTTGACTGCCGCGCTACGATGAAAGTGCACCTCGGACGAAGCCTCTCG
>JAKEFD010000312.1 GCA_022616245.1 Gemmataceae bacterium | reverse complement strand
TGCAAAAGTCGCCGCACAAGCGCTACGCGTCGGCCGCGGACCTGGCCGACGATTTGCGCCGCTTCCAGGACGGCAAGCCGATCCTGGCGCGGCCGACGCCGTTTTGGGAACGCACTTGGAAATGGGCGCGACGGCGGCCGGCGCTGGCATTACTGTACGCTGTAAGCGCGGCGGCTTTGGTTGCGGTGGCACTTTACAACTTCTGGCTTCAGGACGCCCTCTCTGACGCCAACACCGCGCGGAAAGCTGCCGAGACCGCATCCGAGCAGCGCCGGCAACAGCTCGTCCAGGCCTTGATCGCGGACGGCGCGCGGCAACTGGACGACGGCGACTTTTTCGCCGCTTTGCTGCCGTTTGCCCAAGCCTATTCCCTGGATCACAAGAATCTCGAGCGTGCCGACATCCACCGTCTCCGCCTGACATCCATTCTGCGGCAATGTCCGAGGCTCGCGCAATTTTGGCCGCACGACGCCGATGTGCGCCAAGCTGAATTCAGCGCTGACGGACGCCGTGTCCTCACCGTGGCCGGCAACACGGCGCATTTATGGGACGCGGGCACCGGCGCGGAGGCAGCCAAGTCGCTGGTCCAGGGAAAAATGATCACGGCGGCCGCGCTTGGTCCTGACGGCCAACGTGTCGCGATCGCGACGGACGACAAGACCGTGCAAGTCTACGACGCGGCCAATAGCGAGCGTCTCGGCCCGTTGCTGAGCTTTCAGGATGCGGTGGTCCGAGTCGCGTTCAGCGCAAACGGAAAGCGCCTGCTGACAGCCACTCGGGGCCCGATCGACCAGGGCCGAATCCAGACTTGGGAAGTACTCACGGGGACGCCGGCTTCTGCGCCAGTGACGACTACGGCGGGCACGCTGTCGGACATTGTGGTCAGTGCGGACGCCCGGTTCGCGGCGACTGCCGATTACGTAAAGTCGAAGGGTGTGCTGACCATTTGGGATGTTGCCGGCGCCCGACCGGCCTTTGAAGCACGGGAATTGCCGGCTGCGGTCACCCAGATACGCTTCAGCCTCGACGGCGGCCGCGTGGCGGCAGCCGTTGCGGACGGCGCCACGCGCGTCTGGGACTGCGCCGCCGGTAAGGAAATAGCAAAGTTGCCGCACAAGCTGCCGCAACACTTAGCGTTCAGTCCGGACGGTCGCCGCCTGGCCACGGCCGGCATCGACGGCGTGGCCCGAATCTGGGACATCGCTTCGAGCAAGGAACTTGCCATACTTCGCCATGGGCGGGCGTTGACACACGCAGTCGACCACGTCGCGTTCAGTCCGGATGGTCTGTACATGGTCACGGCGGCGCGCGACAAGACGGCGCGCGTCTGGGACGCGGCAACCGGCAATGCGATCACGCCGCCGCTATGGCATGGGGACAAGCTCCATTTGGCCTCGTTCAGCCCGGACGGCCGCATGGTTTTGACAGCCGGCGGCGACGGTTCCGTGCGCCTTTGGGATTTGGCTTCAGGTCGGCTCGCGACTCCCCCACTGGATCACGAGGATGCCGTTGTACATGCTTCGTTCAGCCAGGACGGCCGCCTCGCAGTCACTGGGGGCAGCGACCGTATCGCGCGCATTTGGGACGTGGCCTCCGGCCGGGCACAGGGCGTCGATTTGGTGCACACCCACAAGCTTTTTTACGCTGCATTGACCACAGACGGCCGCGTGGTAACCACCGGGGAAAATAACTCGCGCGGTGAAGGAGAGGCCAGTGTTTGGGACGCAGCGGGCAAACTACTCTTCCGGCGCGCGACCGCGCAGCGCGTCAAGGGCGTGCCCGAAGCCGACGACACCGTCCGGCGCGCTTGGTTCAGTCCGGATGGACGCTGGCTGCTTGCCGTGGACCGGGCCGGCGCCGCCCAGGTTTGGGACGTTGCCGCACAGAAGCCAATGACTCAGATCCTCGAACTCGGATCGGGGGTGACGGGCGTATCATTCAGCGCCGATGGACGCTACGTGCTCACCGAAACGTTCCTGCCGGAATTGACAGTCCGCGCGCTGGGCGCCACCGGCGAGCCGCCGCACGCGCTGGTCCGTCACCTCCGGCTGATCCAAGCGGCCAGCACGGTCAACGTGTGGGAGGTTAACGGCGGAAAGCTCGTGGCCACAGTCGGCCCGTGGAAAGAACTGGCGTCGCTCTCCTTCCGCCATGCCTCCTTCAGCCCGGATGGCCAACATCTCTTGCTGGTCTGCGATGGCGAAGCGCGCCTGTGGGACATCGACGAGGGCCGCACGGTGCGTTCCTTCCGCAAACCGGGAGCGGCAGTTCGTCGCGCGGCGCTCAGCCCGGACGGTCATACGCTGGCCACCGCCAACGACGACGAATCGGTCCAACTCTGGAACGCGCAGAGCGGCGAACTTGTGCCAACCCCGCTGCAATTCCGGCACGCCGGCCAGAGTTGGCCGCCGTTGTTCAGCTCGGACGGCCGGCTTGTCGTGCTGACTAGCCAACCTGTCGGCGTGCGGATTTGGGATGCGGCCACTGGGGATCCTGTCACGCCAAACTTGGGCCACCCAGGAGCGGTGAAGTCCGTGGCATTCAGCCCAGATGACCGGCTTTTGTTGACAGCCAGCGACCGCGCGGCTCGGGTGTGGCAACTCACCGCGGACGGCCGTGATGCCGACGACTGGCTCAAGTTGGCACAGTTGTTAAGTTGCACGCGCATGCACGCGCAAGGTGGCCGTCCCGTGCCGCTGGGGCCGGACGAATTGCGTGCCGCTTGGGACGAACTGCGCCGTAAATCTCCCGCGGACTTCATGTCGACAACGACGGACAAGATCACCTGGCATGTCGAGGCAGCACGCGCGAGCGAGAGGATCGGGCAGTGGCAGGCCGTTCTTTCCCACTTGGAGCGGCTGGCCGCGCTGGATCCGGAGCGGCCGAATCTGATCGCCCGCAAGGGCCGCGCCCATGCGGAGCTCGGGCAGTGGGACCAAGCAGCTGCGGATTTCGAAAAAGCCACGAACTTTGCCGCCGACAACTACCGTTACTGGTACCGGCATGCGCTCGTGCGGCTTCATCTGAACGACCAGGACACCTACCGACGCGTGAGTGCCGACATGCTTGCTCGATTCGGGCCAGCGACAGACCCGAGCGCCGCTCAACTGGCGATTTGGACAAGCTCACTGAGCGCCGTCCCGCACACCGAAGGCGCCAAGCTGGTGCCGATCGCCGAACGTGCCGTCAAAGAAAGTCCCCAGAACCACGCCCGCCTGCTCACGCTCGGCGCCGCCCTGTACCGTGCCGGCCGCTTCGACGACGCCGTCCAAAAACTGGACGAAGCAATCAAGGTCTGGGGCAAAGGGGACACGCCTTGGGATTGGTTGTTCCTGGCAATGGCCCACCACCGCCTCGGACAGGCCGACCTTGCCAAGTCGAATCTCGATCGGGCCGCGCGCTGGATCGACCAAAGAACCAGCAAAGGCGCAAGCGGCACACTCCTTTGGTCCAATCGGCTGGAGCTTGCGCTGCTTCGCCGTGAGGCCGAAGCGACTCTGAGCATGCCGGCGCCGTGACCGCCCGATTCGCCACGATTTGACCAACTCGATTGTAACTTGTGACAATTCTCTTCGAGCCCAAGATTTCTGGTCCGCTCCGTCACGAAAACATGTCTTTCCTAATAGGGGATGTTTAGCGAACACGCTATTGCCCGAGAATTCCATTGCGCCTTCTTCCTCGTTTGCGAACGTCCTGATAACGTTGCCCGCAATCTTCTCGGTATCGTCGGACCAAGCCGACGGACTTAACGTTTCCACCAATCGCTGCCATCCACCACTGTCGCGACGGTTAGTTGAGTCGGAACGCCCGGAACCGCAACGGCGGCATGTGCGGGTGCGAGTGCCGTTTGACCGTGAAGATGCCGTCGGCCGTGACACTTACGAACTGGCACTTGGCCGACACCAGCCCAACCCCCCCAGTCGATTCGACGGCGTACAGGGCCCACGCCTTGCCCTTTTTCTTGTCCTCGGGGTAGGCCGCGTTCCATCCCAGCCCCGGTTGGGTGACGACGATATGGCCGAAGATGCCGGCCTCGATCTGCGGGATCACCCGCCCGCTCGGACCGACCAGGCCAAGCAGGTAGCTGCCGGTCGGCTGCAGGTCTTCGATCTTCGTCACGGCGGTGGCGCTCTGCTTGATGATCGCGTCGATCGTCCGGTTCGCCAGGTAGTCGTCCTTCGCGTTCGGCGGCTCGGCCAGCTCCCAGTCCTTGCCGTTGCGGCCGTGGACCAGGTAGTTGCCGACGAACCCATTGCAGTCCAGACCGAGGTACTTGTCGCAGTACGCTTGCAGGTCCAGGCCGCCCAGCAGATTGAACCGGGCGGCCAGCTGCAGGGTGATGGCCGCCGCCTCCGGGCTGCCCTTGCCGAAGAACGCCTTGCGGGCGTAGTACCAGAGCGGGAACCAGGCGTCGAACTCTGTGTGCGCCCGGGTGCCGTCCCTCTCCGTCACGTGCACGGTCAGCGTTGCCCCCTTCTTGGCGAAGTGGGCCCGGAGCTGGCCGAGCATCGCGTTGAGGGCCGTTTTGTTGTTCGGGTGGAACTTGTCCCAGACCATCCCCCCGTTCTCGTCCAGGCCGGTGATCAGCAAGTAGCGGTCCAGCCGCACCGATTCCCACCGGGTCACCTTCTCGTCGGCGACGACCGGGACCGGGAGGGAGTAATACCGCGCCGCGTAATGCATCGGTGGTGTCATGTCGCACCTCGGGTCGCAAAAAGGATCGGACGAACCGGTTCCGGCGGCCCGAAGGCCGCCCATAAGGGACATTCCCGGCCGGCCAGGAAGGCGGCCACGCCGGCGAAAAAAAACTCCCGGCCTTCACCCGCTTGTCGAGGATCTCGTCGGCAGTTCTTGTTTGACAGCTTGCCAATTGAGGATGTTGGAAGTGGCACGCACGGCTCGTCAGTGCCACATTTTTCGACCATGTGGCACTGACGAGAGCGTGACTATAAATGGTTGATTATGAATAACTTACAATTATGAGAATCACCGTTAGTGCCAACTCGTGCATAGGCATACCCCCTCGATATTGCAAGCGGTCGCTAACTGCGATCGCGTGAACCGGCCGTTCCTTTCCTGCAATTCTTGCGGCTGTGTCGCTTTCAACTTCTGCATCCCGCACCCTCCGTTGGCACACGGTACTGAATGTGGTACTATACCCAAGGAGAGTGATTTCCGTATTCTGGGTTTGAGGAATCGCAATGCTTGTGATCACGCGCATTCCAACCCACCGGAATAACGGGGCGAAAATCACGCAACGCTTGGCGGAAGACGGTCGAACATACGAAGAAACGAGCTATCGCTTGGAAGTGCTGGTTCCAGCCGAGCGCGTGAGCGAAGCGCGTGATCTGTTCATCCAATTTGGCAAACAGCTTGGCCAACGAGCCATCTCCAAGTCTCCCCTCGCCCTCAGGGAGAGTGGTCGGGGGTGAGGGTCTTCGCGACGAGGGCGAGATCATCGAACTTGATTGACGGGAGGTCGCATGTCGAAACGAAGCATCAAGAAGCGGGCACAGGATCTTCTCACACTCGCCCGCAAACTGGCGGAATCCCCCGGCCTCACCTGGGTCGAAGCGAACAACGCGATCTATGGCCCTGCCGGACCCATGGGACGCCTCTTTCCCCGCGCGGCCGACCGCGCGGAGTTTGCCAAGACAAAGGAAAGCCAGGAGATCGATGAACTGATTGACGGCCTGCCGGAACCGCCGGTCGGCCCGCAGCGCCGGGAATACAGCGGCAAGTTCAACGTGCGCCTGCCCAGGACGCTGCACGCCGCCCTAGCCAGCGAGGCGGCGGCGGAAGGCGTCAGTCTCAACCAGCTAGTGGTGGCCAAACTCGCACTCCACCTGGAATCACGTTGAAACGCTGCACAGCGTACTTCGCCCGCAGCCCGATCATCTCGAACTCATCGCCACACTCGATTACGCCTTCCGGGAGGTGTCGGCGACGCTGGGGAAGAAGCCGGGCGAAGGTCAGCGCCCGATTTCAAGAATTCAATCCCAAGACCGTGGGATAGAACTCCGATTCTGTCCGGTTTGAGGCAGTATGTCAGAATCGGAGTTCTAACCCACTCGGTGAATTCAAGGGCGACAACTTTCAGAACAAGGGGGACACGTTTGACCGGTTGGAGGCGGCGGGATTGCTTGGATATATTCGAGCGGCGCGATTGGCGCCCTGCGCCGCCCGGAGAGTTGCAAAAGCCATGAGCCGGTTCGACCTGGTTCCAAACCTCCCGTTCAGAAAAGGCGGGCGAGGACACGTTTGACCGTTTGAGGGGCAAGAATTCTCGCGATCCGTGCCTGCGCCGTGTCGATTCTTCTATGCAGACAATTTTCTTTATTTAGTCTTTACTTTATCAGTTAACTTTGCTACTATTTGTCAGTGTAATTAAAGAAGACCGAGGACTAGTCATGAAAACACCAATCCAAGAGTCAAGAGCAGAACCTCAGGCGAGCGCAGACACCAAGGGGCGCCGAGTCACAATTGACCTCACAGCTGCCGCGGCATCGGAAGTGGATCGCCTCCGCGCGCTTACTGGGTTAACCACTGCCGACGTATTCCGCTATGCCCTGAGTCTTTTCCGAATCTACGTGGATGCAAAACAGCGCGGCCACGAACTGCAAATCGTTGATCCATCTGGCAGTGGGCGGGACATTCGAATTGAGCTACCGGTCGCCGTTCTTGAGGTGGCCAAGGAGTAGGCATGCCAGGCGAAAACGGTGAATCATTTGAATTGGACCTGGACCGCGTTGAGAGCTACCTCAGCCAATCGCCAGCGGTCATCGAACGTGGGAGGGCTCGAACCGCAAACTTGGTTGCGCTCTTGCTGATCACGGGATTGCTGATTTCGCTCCCCTTGTACATGGCAGCCATCCTGGTGAATCCCGACGCCTCGCAGGTGTTGGCATCCGTTTTTGACAAATGGTACGCGATTGTCAGTCCATTGGCAGGTGCCGCGATCGGTGCCTACTATGCGACACGCGCTGAGCCGGAACAAAAACGGAGGCGGCGATGAAGGACAGCGATAGCTTCGCCATAGACTTTGACTCTGCCAACAGAATGCCGTTTAACCTAGCGGAGACCCCGATGATTGATCCTTCGATTCTAAGAGTTTACCTTGCGAGCCCGTTGACAAATTCCGATCCCGAAACGAGCAACGATTGTCGTTTGGTTCGCGAAATGACCAGGCGCATTCTTGAGAACTACGACTATTTGGGAATACGGTTCGAGGTTTACGATCCGGCGGAGGTGACTCCGCCCGGGTCTGAACATACGAGCGAAGAGGTCTATTTGACGGATCACAATCGAACGGCGAACGCTGATCTGGTGATCTTCCATGTAAACGGTCCTTCCCTGGGTGTAGGGATGGAAGCGCAAATCGCCGCCGGTGCCACAGTTCCAAGAGTCGTGGTTTCAAAAAAGGACGCGCGAGTCAGTAGGATGTTCTTGGGTCTCTTCTCGCCAACGGTGGGTGCCATCCAATATGCGAACGACGCTGACTATGAGGCACAGCTATCCAAGCAGCTGCCAGAAATCACAAGGAAAACGCTGGAGTCGGCAAAGCGGCGCCGACCCTTTATCGAGGATATTTGCGATGTCGAACTCGGCCGACTAATTTTCAAGCAGCGAATACTGCACTCGATTACCATTGATGCCTTGGCCCGCTCCGTCGATATTGGCGAGTACTTTCTTCGGAGGGTGTGGCGAGAGTACGTTGAAGAAAACGAAGAAGAGTTCGAGGGCGCAATTCGACATCGCTCGAAAGGGGCCAACGTGGTGACGCTTGAAGGCTGGCAAGAGCGATACACAAGGCTGGGTCTTTTCTAAAATGGGAGGCGCGAAAATGCGAATACTCTCTTCCCATCTAAGAGCCGCGATTTTGTTGGCAAGGAAGCATGCGGAGGCTCTAGGCAAAGCAGCCCTCCCCGTTGACATCGAGTCGATCGCACAAACTTTCGGGGTAACACGAATTGAGTCGAGAAAAATGAGCGCCGATGGTTATCTTGGCAAGACCGTCGAAGGGGGACTCCTAATTCGGTACAGGAACGATGTTTCTCGGGAACGTGCGCGTTTTACAGTTGCTCATGAAATTGGACACATTATTCTTGCCCGCGTCCAAGGTTCAGATGTAACGGATCCAGCCTTTCGTATCGCCGGCGGTAGCAACGCAGAAGAAGCCGCCGTCAATCGAATCGCCGCCGAATTACTCATGCCAGAGACGTTGGTACGAAACCATTTGCGGACAAGACAAGGTTCGTGGGATCTGGTGTGGCAAATTCGTCGGCGATTCCGAGTCTCTACAATGGCATTTGTCTTGCGACTTTTGGAACTCGCGAATTTGCCCGCGGTCTTTTTTCGGATCAGTACGTTGCCCTCAAGAGGCGAAATCCGCTACCGTTGTCGGACGTCCGAAAGACCACAACTTTTGTTTGGGCACCAAATCGAAATGGAAGCTAGACGTATCCTGGCCGATGCGGAGAATGACGCTCCGACTCCATTAACTGTTTTTCTTGGAGATTCGGAAACCATAATTCCGATGGCGAGTCGTTTCATGCGGTCTCAAGGTGAATCAGAATGTTGGTCAATTGGTTGGCAGCTTTTTCGTTGACCGATGATATGCAATTCCAGATAACAGGCTGGCGACGTCTGGCCCGGCCTTCGAAGAGTCAGTCCGTGCCATCCGCCGAGCAGGACGAACGTAGCTAGCGCGCAGCAAAGAATGGAATCGAACTGTCATGGCTGGATCTACTTTTCCAGAACCTGTTGGCGAAGTTGTCGCGACGCTCGTCGAGCTTTTCCGGCATCAACGACGGCGGGAAATCGTCGAGTTACTCGAAAGCGCGCACGCCTATTTCGATGAAATCAATTTCGACAACTGGAACGGCGGCACTTACACATGGGCATTGCGCCTCGAAATCCCCGTGCAAATCTTTGCCGCTGTTGAACCGCGCCTTTCAAATATTGAAAAGGAAATTGCTGCAAAGCTGATTCATTTCAGTCGCAAACACACCAATGACTTTCTCAATGAGGTGACTATCTCCCCCATTGCAGCGGGAGCATCAGCTCTCGGCCAACGATTGGCTCCGTCCGAGCTCGAAGTGCGTCGTTTATGGAGCGATGGGCGGTTTCGATTGTTCTTAAGTCACGTTGCGATTCACAAGGTGGTGGCCGCATCGCTTAAAGATGCACTGTGGTTACGCGGGATTCACGGCTTTGTCGCGCACGAAGACATCGAACCCAGCCTCGAATGGCAAGCTGAGATTGAACTGGCCCTTCGGTCAATGCATGCGCTTGCAGCGCTGATTACGCCTGAGTTTCACGCAAGCAAATGGACAGATCAAGAAATGGGTTGGGCTCTGGGCCGTGGCGTATTGGTCCTGCCTCTCCGACTCGGAGTTGAGCCGTATGGACTAGTGGGAAAGATCCAAGGCGTGCCCGGCAAGGTCGAACAGCCAGAGAAGCTGGGTGCGCGAATTGCCGAAGCGTTGTTCGCCAATCGACAGACCCACGGAGAAATGCGCCGAGCCGTAATCAACGCATTCACGGAGGCGTCTTCCGGTGAGATGGCGAAGGCACTTTGCGAACTTCTAGTAAGGATGAAAGACATC
>JAKEFD010000311.1 GCA_022616245.1 Gemmataceae bacterium | reverse complement strand
GGCGAAACGGCGACCGACAACTTCGGCCGGCAATGCCTCATGGCTCGGCGACTCGCCGAAGCGGGCGTCCGCTACATTCAGATCACTTACGGCGACAACACCGACAATCCCGCCTGGGACCAGCACTCGAATCTGCCCAAGCACGCCGACCATGCGCTGGCCACGGACAAACCCGTCGCCGGGCTGTTGGCGGACCTCAAGCGCCGCGGGCTTTTGGAAGACACGATTGTCTGGTGGGGCGGCGAGTTCGGCCGCACACCTTACGCCGAGCGCAACGGCACCGGCCGCGACCATAACCCCGGCGGCTTCACCATGTTCCTCGCCGGCGGCGGCACCAAGCCCGGCATCGCCTTTGGCCGCACCGACGACTACGGCCACCTTGCCGTTGACGACAAAGTCCACATGCACGACCTGCACGCCACGATGCTCCACCTCATGGGCCTCGACCACGAGCGGCTCACCTACCGCTACGCGGGCCGCAACTTCCGCCTGACTGACGTGTCCGGCCGCGTGGTGAGCGAGATCATTCAATAGCCAAGTTTCGCGCCGTACAAGTCCGCGGGTGGTCTTGGAGCCGACAAGCGGCCGCTTGTCGCTACATGGTGCGTAGCCAGAAGCGGCCCCGCTTGTGTGGGTGCCCCGCTTTCTCACGGTCGCGGCTCGGACCATTGCGAGAATCGCTTTTTCGCTAGAGGGATAGTCTATTTGTTCTTTGAGCCTGTTTGGACCGGCTGCCTTTTCAGCCTTCCAACATATGCTTGCACGTCGGGATCGGCCGGGTATGATTCCTTTGCCTAGGAGAGATACCGATGGCTACCGATCAAGTCCAAGTCGATGCTGTCGCGTCAACCCTTGCCGCGACCGACCCAGGGCCGTCCCAACCACATTTAGTGGTGACCGTACACGGTATTCGCACCGTCGGCCATTGGCAGGAACGGCTCGGCATTCTGCTCCAACAGCGCGAGCCGCAGATCAAGACTTTTCACTACAAATACGGCTACTTTTCGGTCATCGCGTTTCTGATTCCGCTGCTGCGGTGGTTGGTTACGCGGCGGTTCCGTCACGAGCTAAAGGAGCAGCTGAAAAACTACCCCAAGGCTCGCATCGACATTGTCGCTCACAGTTTTGGCACGCACTTGGTCGGTTGGGGGCTTATGGGCATCGCCGAGGACAAACGCCCCAGCATCAACACGATCGTGCTCGCGGGCAGCGTCTTAAAGAACGGTTTCCCGTGGGGCAAACTGATCCGCGACGGCAAGGTGCGCCGGGTGCTGAACGAGTGCGGCACGCAAGACTGGGTGTTGGTAATCAACCAGCTCCTGGTACTCGGCACCGGAATGGCCGGCCTGACCGGCTTTACCGGCATGACCGGGGAGAGCCTGACGAATCGCTTTCACTGCTTCGGGCACAGCGGTTATTTTCAAGACGCCCAACGAAATCCGAGCGACTGTTTCATGCAGCAATGGATTGCCGTGTTGACCACCGACGCTGCCGTGCCGTCAAGCCCCATGCCGACCTCGGTGAGCGGGTTGCGGTTGTTCCTCTTGCAAAACGCTGAGCCCATCAAGCTCGTCCTCTGGGTGACGCCGCTGGTGCTCTTGGTGTTGTTGATTTACAATTTGAAAACCGAGGCGGACCAGCAGCGCGAAGCCGCCCAATGGGCTGAGGAGCAAGTCCGCCGTATCCGGGAAGAATTTCGGTTGCGCCAAAACGCTGATGCCGCCGAACGGCGCATCCAGGCGCCCCCCGACCCGCAATTGGCCTCGGTTTTTTCAAACGCCGATGCGAAATTGACCAAGCCGGCACCGGCGTCCATGGACTTGTTTGGATTGCTCGCGGAGCTTTTGCACAGCCAGTATGTACATCGCAAAGAGCCGGAGGCCAAGCTGATCGCCGCGCAAATCGCGCTTGCCGGCAAGGCGATGGAACGCCTCGACGCGGCGCTTGCCGCGTGGCGGAAGGCGTGGGCGCTTCATGACCAGTTGCAGAAGCAATATCCCGAGGCGTCAAAGCTAAAGAACCTGGGCTCGTTTTTTCCTGTGATCATCGCCATGGTTCTTCTCCAACAAGATCTTCAAGCCAATCCTGTCGAGACGTTGCAGCAAGAAGACTTGAAAGACGCTCTTGCGTATCAAAAGCAAATGGTGCGGACTGCCAAGGAAATCGAGGAGTTGGGATTACCCGGTCGCAAAGTCGAAGGCCCGGCCGTAACGGCCTATCAGGCGTTTGCGCAAACATTGGGAAAGCGTGCTCGCTTCTGGGAGCAGTTTTCTTCCGTGCTGGAAAAGAAAATTCAAGAGACTGGGACTCCGCACCAAGCATTGTTGTTTTCCACGCAAGCCATTGAGTTTCTGCAAACGCCCCTCGTGCATCCCGTTCCGCCCAAGACGAAACTCCGGCTGTCGCTGGCTTACACCAAGCTCGCGCAAATCCAACAAGACATGGGACAATGGAATGCCGCCCGCGCGTCCTTTCACAAGGCCGTCACGTTCGGCGAAGAAGCGGTGCAAGCCGATCGGGACGACGTCCAAGCCTGGCTGCAATGGGCGCAAACTTTGACCAATCTGGGCCACTTGGAAAGCGCTTCGACACAGGATCTCGCTGCCGAGACTGCTTGGTTTGAGCGGGGGTTGCAAGTTCTCCGGGACGCTCCGGCGACTGCAAAAACAGTCCCAGCCTATCATTCGCGACTAACGGATCTGGAAACCGTGTGCAGCACAAATCGGAGTTTTTTGGACGCAATCGAGGGTGCGGTGACACTGACCGGCTCACTCGCGCGCGAGGGACGCCACGCCATCGCAGCCAATATGGCCGAAGAACTGGCGCAAAGCGATCCGAAAAACGCCTTTCTCCGATTGCAAGTCGCCCGTTGTTACGTAGAGCTGGTCGCCGCGCTTGACCGGACAACAAGCAAGGACCTTGTAGCAAACTATGCACTTCGAGCCATCGAGAACATTCAGCAAGCGCTCGACTTGGGATACCAGCAAAAAAATGCCGCTCAGATCGCGGCGAGCGCGGACTGGGATCCCATTCGACGACTGCCCGAATTCCAGAAACTCTTCGAACAGCGCCAATAGGAACCCGGTTGCCGCATTGTGCCGTAGCGCGTAATAGGACTCTATTCCGCCGTCAACCGCAGGTAATCCACCCCCAGCTTGTCGCCTCCCGCCGCCGCCGGATTGACGCTGGTCATCTCAATAGTGAGTCGGTGGTTGCCGGCTTCGAGCTTTTTCGAGCCAATCGCCAACGCGCCGGTGGATATCACGTCCGGGAAGTTGTAAAGGTCGATGTTTTCGCCGAGCGGGACGTCGTCAAGCAGAACGCGGACGCTGCCGTAGTCGCGGGCCATGGTGAAGGCGGCCGCGACGGCGTACTTGCCCTTGGCCTTGACCTCGAAAGTCAATTCCAAGCGGTCGCCGGGTTTCGCGCCATTCCAGAAGAGATGTTTGCCGCCGCTCCAGCGGTCTTTGGTGAATGCGTTCATGGCTTGCACCGACGTTTTGCCGCCGGTGACTTTGACGGCCAGGTCCTCTGCTTCCAGCGCGTCCGCGACTTTGCCTGTGTCCTTGGCGATTGCCGGGAACGGTCCGCGCTTGATTGGCCGCGCCAGCTCACTCAGCGGTTTGGGCTGGGCTTTCTCCCAGACGTCGCGGCTCACTTTTTGTCGCGATTGCACGAGCACGTGCGAACCGACCATGCCGCCGACCACGATGTCGGGCAGCTTGTCGCCGTTGACGTCGGCGATGCTGAGCTGCCGGCCTATGCCGGATACGCCGTCGAGCTCGTAGGGCAGCCAGTCGACGCCCGCCTTGGTGCGCGAAAGCTTGAACCAATAGACGACGGGGCCGGCGTCCCACATGGGACTTTGCTTGTGATGCGAATAGAACGTGCGGCCCGTGACGATGTCTTTCAGCCCGTCGCTGTCGATGTCTACGAGCGCGACCGAATGCAGCTCGGTGAACAGCGTGCCGTAGCGGCTCTGTTTGGGATTCTTGCCCATGATGAGGTGTTCGCGGAAGACGGTTACCGGCCCGCTTTTGTCCTGCTCGTACCAGGCCAGGCCGTAGTCGTGAGCGGCGAGGCTGGTGATGATGTCGTTGTCGCCGTCGCCGTCCACGTCGTAGGCGTGCATTTCCGCGCCGCCGTAGGCGTTGGAGAATTGCACCGCGTGGAAAGTCCAAGGCGAGTTTTCCGGGGCTTGTTTCGGCTGCTCAAACCAGCCGTCGAAAGTGATGATGTCCTT
>JAKEFD010000310.1 GCA_022616245.1 Gemmataceae bacterium | reverse complement strand
TTCGTTCTCTACGACTCGGGACTCCTGGCCTGCTCAAACGCCAAGACGGGCGCGACGATTTTCCCGCGCGAGCGTCTGGACCAAGGCATCGGCCGCTTCTATGCGTCGCCGTGGGCTTACAACGGCAAGGTATTTCTGCTCAATGAAGACGGCACGACATGGGTCGTCGAGGACGGGCCCACGTTCAACATCATCGGCCAGAACAGACTGGACGACTTCGCCTGGGCCACGCCGGCCATATCGCGCGGCAGCTTGTTCATGCGGACGTATACCAAACTGTACCGGCTGCAAAAGACAAAGAAATGAACCCTTATGGAGGATTAAGGCCGGCGTCGATCGCCGGCGGTTGCAAAGAAGTACCAACATCAAGTGAACGCGGTGGCCGTAGGTGTGAAGATGCTGTATGGCTTACTTGCATTCGGGCGTACAATGTAAGATTGCCCTGGACGGAGATGAATCATGCGGATCGCCGTTTTTGTTGAACCAATGCCTGGAAACGGCTTTCGAGCTAGTGGCACGGAGCCGTTTGCCGTTAGCGCCGAAGGTGCAACTCGTCAGGAAGCAATTGCCAGATTGAAGGACGAGGTACAAGCCCGTATAAGGGGCGGGGGTGAGATCGTCACTCTGGAAATCGGACCCGAGCCGCATCCGCTTGCTAAGTACGCCGGCATGTTCCCTGACGATGCATTGACGAAGGACTGGGAAGCCGCAATGACGGAGTATCGCCGGAATGTCGATCAAGGGCCGGAGATTCCATGAGTCTGTACGCGATGGACACGGACAGCCTGACGCTTTTCCAAAAGGGACATCCGACCGTTTGCCAACGAGTGTTGCAGCAATCCTCAACAGGAAATCGCCACTACCGTTCTGAGCGTCGAGGAGCAGTTGTCGGGCTGGTATACGGAACTGCGCCAGGCGAAGAAGTCCGACACACTCGCCAACGCGTACAAACGGCTGGCCGCATGCGTTCGCTTCCTGGCCGATATGCAAATCCTCGACTTTACCGAGTCAGCCATCAAGCGTTACCAAAGCCTGCTGAAGTTGAAACTGAAGATCGGCCGCACCGACCTCCGCATCGCGGCGACCGCACTTGAACATGGAGCGATTGTCGTCACTATCAACGTTCGTGATTTTCAACAAGTACCGGGCTTAGTGATCGAGGACTGGTCGCACTGAACCTTGCAAGGAAGAAGGCCATGATTAAAGGAGGACCGATCTTTGTTTCGCTCGCCATCCTTGCTATGCCGCTGTGCGCGCAAGATTGGACCAAGGAATCCAAGGATCGGGCCAAACGCGCGGCCCTGCACGACAGCGCTCAGCTCGTCCGCGGCGACAGCGGCAAATGGAACGAGGACGCCCTCTTGCAGCATGCCCCGCCGATCGCGCAGAAGCCCGCCAAGTTGTCGCTGGACGCCTGGTGCGATCAACTCAAGAAAAAGAAAGTCGAGCTGACCGACAAGGACGACAACTGGCTCATCTTCCGCACCGCGCAACTTGACGACAACGACCGCGTCTGGGTCGAGCGCATCGAGCGGCGCGGCCAAGAGATCACCGTCGCCCTTAACCAGGCGAAGTGGAAAGGCAAGTATTTTCGCAACTTCACTTATTACCAAGTCATCGCCGTGAACCTGGGCAAACTGGAGCCGGGCAAGTACGAGACGAAGTGGATCATTCAGCCGCTGGTGTTCGCCAAGTTCGACGGCGACGGCAAGGCGCTCGAGGCCAACTGGCCCAAGGATGAACGCCCCGCCGACAAGAAGCCGACCAAATTGCGACTCACGTTCACCGTGAGCAAAAGCTCACGCTAGAGGATAGGAGAATCGCCGACGTGCCCCTTGGCGGTTCACGCACCAGTATCAGGCTGTGCGCCGAAAGAAAATGTAGTAGCTTGCGGCCGCGACCACCACCGCCGCCAACCCCGCCAGAAGCGTGTAGCCCCATTGGGCCCGGGCGTGACAGCGGCGGTCTTCCGCCAGGGCCTCATTGGTCCACGACACGAGATTCTGGTTATCCAAGAGCCGCTTGAAGACGCCGGGAACGAAGGCCTGCTCGCGGGCCGCATCGGCGCCGGTGGCGGCAAGGTAGCAGCCCGCATACAAGAGCGGCGTGGGGCCTTCCTTGGCCAGACCGTGCGTGACGATCCGGCTCAGGTGCTTTCTGCGGGCGCGCATCTCGTCCAGAAAGAGATACAAGCCGATGTTGGTAGTGGTGGTTTGCTTTTCCGCATCGGTAAAGCCCTTTTCGTCCGCCATGAACGAGCGGTACACCCAATCGCGCAGATAGCTGTTGCACAAGTGATGGATGGAGGTGTCGATTTTCGCCTGGAGACGCTCGCCGGCCAAATCGGGCGATGCCAGTGGGAAGCGTTGGCCCAGCCGTCCGAGCCGATCCTTGGCGGACACGCGCCGGATGAAGTCGGCGAAACCCGGCAACGCCTCGAGGTCACAAGCAAGTACGAGGATGGGGCATTGCATGCGCAGGCTGCGGCGCAGTGTGGCCAGGTCGCGCGCGGCGGCGTCGGCGGTTTGCTGGGCGTCGTGTTCGGAGTCGGTGCCGCCGATGGGAGCGAGCAAGAGGATGCCGTTGATGGCGCAGAACGGATCACGGTCGCGGACCATGAGCCGGCAAAGATGGGCGAGCCGTGCCTGCCAAAGCTCGACCTGGGCAGGGTTGCGCGTGATGTCTTCCGGCATGGACATGCCCAAGGCGCGGCGGGCGGCGCGCCGCTCGACGACGTTCATCTGCCTGCCCACGATTTGCGCCAGTTGCTTGATGACCTTCTTTTCTTTCTTGGAGGGCCGAATGGTCTTGTCGGCCTCGGGGCTCTCGCCGCCGCCTTCTGTGCCGCCGCCCAATTGGTCGATGCCTTCCAGAGCGACATTGGCCGCGTGCTTGCCCAACAGCGAGGCGCCGGCGCAGGTGACGAAAATGGCGTCGCGGCTGGCGTAGACGTGCAGTGGCGCCATGGGGCCGGGAGGCGATTGCTTGACGACCAACTGCAATTGGGCGGCATTGAAGAAATGTTCTTCGGGCGCTTCGGGCCGGCCCAAGATGAGAAACATCGGCATGTCAGTCACGCGAATTCCGCCCTGGGCCAACGCGCGCATGCCTTCCTCCCAGGCCGCGTCGATGTCCGGAAAATTCGAAGGCGGCGGCGCAGCCATCAAAAGCTTCCAGGTCCACCAGCCGGTCCAGATCAGGAAATAGATCAGAATGAACAGCATGGGCAGCCAAAAATCCTGGGCCCAGCCGACGTAGACGCTGGACGCAAAGAAAAGCTTGTTGAGGAAATACAAGCCGACGAGAATCAGCAGCAAAAGGAAAATGTGCAGCGCCCAGCGCAGGCCCGAGCCGATCTTGATCGTGCTCACGTCCTGCCCGAACGGCAAGAGGATGGCCAGGAAGCTGATGAAGCCGTACCAGATTCTAGTGAGATAATCCAACATGGCGATTCTCAGATATTGCGAATGATGAGCACCAGGATGAACATCAGAGCGGGGATCAAGAGCAGCAAGGTGACGCCGGCGACGACCTGCATGTTTTGCAGGCGCCGCGCGCCTTTGAGCACGGGCACATAGGTGCGCGGCTGGCCTTCGACCGGCAACTGAAATTCCGAGTCCTGCGCCTGCTCGACCTGCGTCTTGACCCGTTCGCACCAGGCGGCCAGTTCTTCCGGCTTGCGCGCCTTGTCGCCGCGAAAGCCCAGCATGACGCACAGATAGAAGACTTCCAGGGCGTCGGTCGAGGGCCGGGCGCTGGCCCAGTCCGCTTGCTCCCAGAACTTCCAGGCTCTTTCGCGTTGGCTGTACAGCTTCACCTCCAAGCTCTGTTCGTTCCAGAGGTCCTTCCAAGGTGAATCGAGAATGAAAATCTCGTCGAGCCAGCAAACCAGCGCGTAGCGGATGCCCAGAAACTTGTCGCCTTTGAGCGACAGGGACCGAACGCTCTCTTCCGAGCCGCGATCGCCGACGAAATCAGCCATGCGCTGGGCCTGACCGGCAACCTGCAAGAGACCGAGCAGCTCTTTCTGCGCCGTGGCGAATTCCGGATGATCCTCGTCGCTCAGCTTTTCTTTCAAACGGATTCCATGAGTCAGCACGGGATAGACGAGATTGGCGATTTCCTCACGCATTATGGTCTCCCGGACTTGGCGCTCGAAAACCGAACCAAATCCGAAACTCGAAATCCGAAACTCGAAACAAATCCGAAATCCTAAAACCGAAATCTAAAATCAAAGTCAGATCAACCTTGGCGCCGGCTTTTCTTCCGAGTTTTCTTCTTTGATATTTGGATTTGTTTCGGATTTCGACATTCGAGCTTCGGAATTCCTTTAGCTTTCGCGCGGCACTAAATACAGGACGAACTGCATGGTGGTATTCTGGCTGCCCGTCTTGATCGTCAGGATCTTTTGCCCCTGGATGGTACCAACGATGCGTTGCTGGTTCAATCGAATCGCCAAGGTCAGAGTCTTTTGCACGTCTTGCCATTCCGTCTGCTGCGACTCGCGGCTCACCTGGAAATAAACCAGGTCGGGCAGCGACGGCAAGGCGCGCGGCGGCGTCGGGCTGGGCGTGAACTTCAGACCGGCCGAGCCCCGGTCAAAAATCTCATCCACGCGCTGGGAGCTGCCGATCTTCATGTCGAGGTGGCCGGCTTTCGTCAACAGGCGAATGCAATCCTCGCCTTTCAAAGGACTGTGCACGCCGACGTACATCTCCCACAAAGGTTCCAGCCATTTCGGCTCGAGCGCCACTTGCACGCGCAAGCCTTCGCCAATAAAAGGCCGTTCTTCGTAAATCGGCTCGGTGATGTCGATGCTGTCCAGATACAGTTTGACGCGGTAGAAGCAGCCGCCCAGATCGTCATGATCGTAGACCGGCAAGGATGGGGCGCGCGGATTGTTCTTGTCGAAAATCGCCAACTTGCCTGCCAGCCGGCACAATTCCAGATACGCCCAAAGAGGATGCACGCCGTCGGCGAAGGCGATCACCTTCAAGAATGCGTAAGCTTCATTGAGGGCATGCAGTTGCGCGAGCACCAGCGCGTCGCCGGCGTTGCGCGTATCGAACGAGATGCCGCGCGTGACCACCTGGGCCGCCAGTTTGGCGATCTTTCGGCCAAAGCGGTCATAAATCACTTGCAGCACGCCGTTGCGCAGCGGTTTCCAAGCGTCGGCAGCCAAAAGCGGCGGAATGTAATCGGCGTCGAGCTCGGGTTTGGCGTCGGGCCCAGCGGCTTTCTTGACGCGCGCCAGGGGCAAAAGCGCATAGCCGGCTTGATTCTGTGTCGAGGCAAGCAATTTGAAATGGAGCGCGCGCACGCCGATGGGTTGGCTGTCTTCGCCTGTGTTTTCGTCTTCCAGGTCGCGTAGATCGACGAGGAAACGCGCATCGCCGGTTCCGTCCGCTCCCTGCGCCCCTTCGGAAGGGGACGCTGGGGACGACGTTGCGCTGCGCTCCAAGGAATTCGGTTTGCCCACGCGCGGCTTGGGAATAGCCAAGAATACGGTGACATTGTTTGATTTCGCCAGCGCGTCTTTGAGGTCCAAGGCCGGCAGATTGCCGTCGTCGGGGACTGCCACAAGGGCGCCGTCGCCGACCCGGGCCCTTAGCTCCTTGACGACAAAGCGACCATTGCCAAGGGCGTCCAAATCGACATCAATGGAGCGCAATCCCCAATTGTAGTGCGTGTTCCATTTCGAGTTCAAATAGACTTGATCGGCGAGGAACCGCTCGGTCTGTTGCATCTGGTGCGGCCAGAGGAACATGCCTTCATGCCAGTGAACGGACGGGACGGTCATGAATTGATGGCTCCTTAACTGCAAGCAAACCGCACTATGAAAAGATAGCCACAGTGGGGCAGGCTTTCCAGCCTGTCCGCGTAAGGTTGGATTCCGTTCCTGTCCGTCGTTCGAGTTCGTCCCACGGACCCTAACCGAGATTTCATTGTACTTTTGCCCTTGGGATAGCTATCGTGCCAGTGGGGTTTTCGAAGCGAAGGTCCGCGGCCATGTCTGAAACGACCAGCGATCTTTCTTATCTCGAGCTTTTTCGAAAGGGCGACGAAGAGGCGGCACAGAAACTGTTCGAGCGCTACGTCAATCAAGTAATGAAGCTGGCGCGGCGGCACTTGAGCAGGCCGATGGCCAGCCGCGTCGATGCCGACGACATCGCTCAATCGGTGTTCCGCACATTTTTCACGCGCGCCAAGAAAGGCCAGTTCCGCGTCGAGGAGCCGGAAGATCTATGCAAGCTTCTCGCGCGCATCACCGTGCACAAGACATTTCGGCAAATCGCCTTCCACCGCCGCGGCAAGCGCAACGCCGCCGCGGAAACCGGCGAGCCGCAAGAGATGCTGCTCAATCGCCTCGCCGACGGACCGACTCCGGAGGAAGCCGTCGAGTTCGTGGATCACCTGGAGAATTTTCTGCGCTCGCTGCAACCGACGGATCGCAAGATTCTCGAGCTGCGCATGGAAGGCTACAACAACCTGGAAATTGCGAAGAAACTCGACATCTCCGACCGCAAGATCCGCCGGCTCATGGAGCGCATTCGCGGCCAGGCGGAACTAATGGGCATGAAGGCGGAGTGAACGGAAAGTCAATGCGTAACCGCGGAGGCGCGGAGGAACGCAGAGACAGACAAAGAGGCAACATGCAGCGCTAGTTCTTTTCTCTATGCTGGGTTATTCGGTCAATCCACTTCGATGACCACTCGGAAACCGATGTGGGCCAATACGAGCCGGCTGCCGATTGGCCTTATATGCGGAAAGAACTCCAGCGTAATACTCTGGAATTCATCTTCCAGCATTTCGAACTTTAGCGGCTTTTCCGCTGCGAAGTCCCGGCCGCGCAAAACCAGGCGCGCCTTTTCGGCAACCGTCGTCGAATCGCCGACGAAATCCGGCACGTTGCCTCGGAAGGAACGGGTCCATTCCAGGCCATTCCCGGCCATGTCATTGCATTCCAGAAGGCTGCGGTCTTTTGTCGCCTCGCCGACTTTCATCGGCCCCAGCGCTCTGCGATTGATGGCAATTTCCCCTTTCTGCCAGTCTTTCTGGAAGGGTCCTTCGCCGCGATTCTCCTCATAGCGCCCGGCGGCAGTATCCCACTGCTCCACCGTGGGCAGAAAGCCGCCCAACCATCGAGCGAATTGATGCGCGGTGCGAATGTCCACGCGCAGCACCGGCAAATCGGCGTCCGCGACGCCGACGTCGCCTGGATGCAGGAACAAGTATTCCAGTTCCTTGTGAACCTGATAGTAAAAAAAAGCCAGTGGATCGCCCGTCATCAAGACGAGCTCATTCCAATAGAAATCCGCGTCGCTATCCAGACGCGCGCCCCATTGCCACGCTGAAGCGCGCGCGCTTTCGGGTTGGCTTTCGGCGAATTTCGCGAACAGCCCGTTCCAGACCTTGTCCACCATGATGTAGTAGGAGCGTTTGGCAGCCTCCTTCGATGGAATGAACACGAACCTGACCGGCTTGCCGTCCACCGTGCATTCGATGTGCTTGTAGTATCTCTTGTTCCCGACGGCCACAACCTCACCGTCCACGGGGCGGAATGGACCAGCGGGCGATGGCGGCGGCAGTGTCAGAAACGGCGCGACTGTCAGCTCGAACTCTCCTGGCACCGAATCATGGCCTTGCGCGCTGGCCTGCACCGATACCTTCACGGCGCCCAAAGAGATTTTGGCGTCCGCTTTCACCGTCACGCGCGCGCTCGAGTCGCCGGGCGGTATCGTCGCTTCCTCGAAGTGTAGCCCCGTTTCCTTCGACGAGAACTTTAGATGTACCGGTTCGGTGAAATTGTCGCGCTGGATGCCGATATCCAGCGTTGTCGCCGCTCCGGCGTGCACCGTGACGGCATCGGTGGGCAGGCACAGCGCAAACGAGCTCGGCCGGAACCACTGCCAGGCGAAATAGGACACGCAAGCGAGTAAAGCCAAAATTGCTATGACGCCGAACACGCGTCCCGTCCAGGAGCGCTGCGCTACGGCCGGCGGCATGTGCGGGCCAAGGTCCGGATAGGTATCGGGCTTCGTCCACGATTGCCCGCGTTTTCCGCCGGGCATGATGGTGTTTTGCTGCGTGTCCGCGACCGAAGGAGACTGCCCCAAAGGCGTGGCCGAAAACTGCACCGGCAACTCGTGCGCCACCGCACGTTCCAAGTCCTGAACGAACTGCAAGCAGCTTGAGTAGCGGTCTTCGGGATTCTTTGCCAGCGCCTTTTTCAGGACGTTCTGCTCCGCCTCGCCTAAAGGATCGAGATTGGGCGATTCTTCCAGGTGTGCTCTCATGAGCGAGGGCAAGCCGCCGTCCTTGAACAAGCGCCGGCCGGTGCGCAGCTCGAAATACGCGATGGCCAGGCTGTATTGATCGCCGTTGGGGTGCGATTTGTCGTTCCAGGTTTCGGGCGGCATATAAAGCGGCGTGCCCGCAAACGTGGCGCTCTTGAGCGCGATCGAGCCGGTCGCCTTGGCCAAACCAAAGTCGGCGACGCGCACGTTGCCTTCGACCAAAAGAATGTTTTCTGGCTTGATGTCGCGATGTTGCACCCTTTTGCTGTGCAAGTAATCGATGGCCTCGGCCGACTGGCGATAATACTTCAACAATTCAGGCAGCGGAATCGCCGACTTGCCTTCTTTGCGGTAGGTGTTCAAACAATCGCGCAGGCTGCCGTCGGCCAGATCCATGACGATTGCGAGTCGGTCGTTCTCAACCTGGTACGAGTGGGTGGATAACAGAAAGTGATGGCGCATGTTCTTGATCAGCTCCATCGAATCCTTTTCGCGCTGCGCCTCGGCCTGGTCGTAAGGCCGCATGATGATCTTGATGGCTTTCAGAATGCCGCCGGGCGCCAACGCTTTCCAGACTTCAGCAAAACCGCCCATGCCGATGCGTTCCAGCAAGTCATGGCCGGCCACTTGCATCGCGGGCTTTTTGGAAAGTGAGGCTGCGGCGGAACTGCCGCCTTTACCTGCGAGCGGAAGCTCGTCCGCCTTCTTGCGCGCTGGAGCAGGCTGCGGTGCAATCGTGCCTGGATTGGTGTCCGCGAGTCGATCCGACGCGTTGGTCCGCACCGAGTCCTGCTCCGCAAGGCGCTGCAGTTCCTCGAATTGCTGAGGGAAGCGATCCTTGTATTGCTCGAGCGGCGCCCGGTCGCCGAAGTTTTTGCGGACGCGGTATTCCTCATGGATAAGGCTTGCGGGCACCGTTTGCGTGGTGCCCAATTCCGCAGGAAACTTTTCCAGGTAATAATCGAGCCCGACGCGCTGGCCACGCCGCCATCGGCATTCCAGATCGGTCTTGATTAGCTCTTGGAGAATGGTGGTGCGCGTGGCGACGCCGGACGGAGGAAGGTACTGGGCCAGGTCCACAGTGTCGCCTTTTTTCCAGGCTTCTTCCAGCGAATTTGCGGCGTCCTGCAGTTGATTCCAATCTGTGGAATTCAAACGTCCTAAGTCTCCCGGTCCCGGCATGGCGTTACCTCGGAGTTCCCTTGCTCGCGCTTCGGGCTAGCGTGCTCTTAGGCTCAGTGTATCCGATGCCCGGCTGGCAGTACAACAGTACCGCCGCGCCATGGCGATGTGCTTTTGCTTTTGGTAGAGTGACGGTTACCCTCGATTCTCGGACCTGGTTATGTTTCCCGCCACGCGATTGCGCCGCTTGCGTCAGCATCCCGTCCTGCGCGACTTGGTTCGTGAAACCTCGCTATCGATCCATGACTTGATCCTGCCACTCTTCGTCCGTCCCGGCAAAGGAGTCAAGAAAGAAATTGCCTCAATGCCCGGCAACTTCCAGCTCAGCGTCGATCGCCTGGTCGAGGAAGTCGGCGCTTGTGTTGACCTTGGACTCAAAGCGTTCATTCTCTTCGGCATCCCCGAGCGCAAGGACGCGACCGGTTCGAGCGCCTGGGATGACGACGGCATCATCCAGCAGGCGCTGCGGGCGTTGCGCATGGCGCATGCCGATGTTTTGCTCATCACCGACGAGTGCTTTTGCGAATACACGGATCACGGCCATTGCGGCGTATTGCAGGAAAGCCGCGGCCGGATGGATGTGGACAACGACAAAACGCTGCCGCTCTTGGTCCGGCAGTGCGTCAGCCACGTGCGCACGGGCGCCGACGTGGTTGCGCCCAGCGGCATGATGGACGGCATGGTCGGCGCAATTCGCAAGGGCCTTGACGAAGCCGGCTTCACGATGACGCCGATCCTCAGCTACGCCGCCAAGTACGCCTCCGGCTTTTACGGCCCGTTTCGCGACGCCGCCGAATCGCCGCCCCAGTTCGGCGACCGCTCCGGCTACCAGATGGATCCCGCCAACGGCGACGAAGCCTTGCGCGAAGTGGCCCTCGACCTGGAAGAAGGCGCGGACATCATCATGGTCAAGCCGGCGCTCGCGTACTTGGACATCATTCGCCGGGTGAAGGAGCGCTTCGGCGTGCCGGTGGCGGCCTACAACGTCAGTGGCGAATTCGCCATGGTCAAAGCCGCGGCCCAGAAGGGCTGGCTCGACGAAAAACGCGTGACCTTGGAGATCCTGACGAGCATCAAACGCGCAGGCGCGGACATGATCCTCACTTACTTCGCCCCCGAAGTCGCCCAGTGGCTCAAATAAGAAACACGAATCTCGAAATCCTAAACCCGAAATCCGAAATTCGAAACAAATTCAAAACTCAAAGAAGACAAAGCGTGTCGGCAGTGTCGGCAGTGTTTCGATCTTGGATTTGTTTGGGATTTTGAGATTCGGATTTCGGATTTGTTTCGGATTTCGGATTTCGAGATTCGGATTTGTTTGTGGTTTCGAATTTCGGAATTGCAGCAAGCAAACCTCACCAAGAGTTGACTCATGCTGGTCGGCAAGGAGATCGGTCCTTACGTCATTGACAAGGAGCTTGGCGCTGGCGCCATGGGTACGGTGTATCGCGGCAAGCACAAAACCACAGGGCAACGCGTCGCCATCAAGATGATCGTTCCCGCCCTCATCGCCAACGACGCCGCCATGAAGCGTTTTACCCGCGAGGTCGAAGTCCTCGAGAAGCTCAAGCATCCCAATATCGTCAGTTACAAGGGAAAGGGTAAGCTGAGCAAGTCCCCCTTCTACGTCATGGAGTACCTCGAAGGTGAGTCGCTCGACCACGTGATGGAACGGCGCGGCCGGATCAGTTGGGAGGAAATCGTGCCCTTGGGCCAGCAACTCTGTGCTGCCTTGCAGTGCGCACACGAAAAAGGCATCGTGCACCGCGATCTTAAACCGTCGAACTTAATGGTCCTCAAGGACGGCACTGTCAAACTCACAGATTTTGGCATCGCCAAGGACCTCGATGGGACAGCCATTACCCGCGCCCACGCCACCGTGGGCACGGCGGCCTACATGTCGCCGGAACAATGCCAGGGCGCCCGCGACATCACCTTCAAGTCCGACCTGTATTCCATGGGCTGCATGTTTTACGAGCTCGTCACCGGCAGAAAGCCGTTCGTGGGCGACTCTGCCATGGAAGTTTTTTTGAAGCACATGAACGACCCGTTCGAGCGACCGGCGCGAATCGTCCTGGACATCCCCGTCTGGTTCGACACGCTCATCTGCCAGCTCATGGAAAAGGAGCCGGACAAGCGGCCGTTCAACGCGGAAACGGTGAGCCAATCGCTCGGGATGATCCAGGAGAAAGTGCTGGCACAGCAAAGCGCGGGCATCGACGCCGTCAAGCGCCGCCGGGCCGACAAGACCGCGCGCGACGTCGCTCTCGACGAAGCCGACAAGGATGCCGCCCGCTCGCTCTTGGGCAAGAAGAAAAAGGAGAAAGCGGTTCCCTTCTATCAGCAGGGCTGGTTCACCGTGCTCGCGCTCGTCCTCGTTCTGGTGGGATTGGGCTATGGCTTTTACACCGTGTTCCTGAAGACGCCCAGCCCGGAATCGTACCACGAACGCGCGATTGCTTTGCTAAAGTCGACGTCGGTCGGAGATCGCAAAGAAGGCCGGCAAGCCATTGACGAGTTCTTGCAGCACTACAAGGATCACGCGTTGGCCAGCGCGATGCGCGAAATGGCGGACCAGTACGACTTAGAAGTCTGCGAGAGCAGCATGCTCAATCGGCGGCGCAGCGGGTTTGCGGCGGAGAACGAAGCGGAAAGACTCGCCTTTGAGGCGCTCGACAGCGAAGACTTGGGCAAACTGGGCGACGCCGGCGCCATTTGGCAGCAACTCGAAAAGTACATCGACCGAACGGGCGAGGTCAATCGCGGCTGGGGTCTCTTGGGCCGCAAGTATCGCACGGAGCTGAAGTCGGTGGACGCGCTCTATCAACAAATCGTGCAGAAAGTCGACGAAGAGACAAAGACCGGCAAAAAGCTGTTCGGCGAATCGAAGGCGGAACGCCTCGCATTGGAGGCGGTTCGCAATCCTCAGGCAGTGTCAATCTGGAGCGATTTGAAGCAGGACACGAAAAACGAGCCGGAGAATCGCCGCTGGCATCTGTTGGCCGCCCAGAAACTCCGCGAGTTGAGCGAGAAGAAATAGTCATGAAACGCACTCAAAGTCTAGCGGCCTTCGATCGCGCTTGCCGAGTCATCCCAGGCGGCGTCAACAGCCCCGCCCGCGCTTTCGGCGGCGTCGGCGGCCAGCCCGTCTTCTTCGCCCGCGGTGAAGGGCCCTATCTTTTTGACCTCGACGGCAACCGCTACCTCGACTTCGTCGGCTCTTGGGGCCCGCTCATCCTCGGCCACTGTCACCCGCGTGTCGTCAAGGCCGTGCAGGAGGCGCTTGGCCGCGGGGCGACGTTTGGCGCTCCGACAGAATTGGAGACGCAACTTGCCGAGTTGGTCGTATTGCTGGTTCCTTCGATCGAAATGGTGCGCATGGTCAGCTCGGGCACTGAAGCATCGATGAGCGCCATCCGCTTGGCTCGCGGCTTCACCGGCCGCGACGTGATCGGCAAGTTTGCCGGCTGCTACCATGGCCACGTCGATAGCTTGCTGGTCGCCGCCGGTTCGAGCGCCACCACGCTGGGCGTGCCCAACAGTCCCGGCGTGCCGCGCGGCTGCACCGCCGACACGCTTGTGCTGCGCTTCAACGACGTGAAAGGATTGCGCCAGGCGTTCCGGCAGCATGGCGATAAGATCGCGGGCGTCATCCTTGAGCCGGTTGTCGGCAACATGGGGCTGGTCGCTCCGATGGCGGAGTTCTTGGCGGAGCTGCGCGGACTTACGCACAAGCACGGGGCGCTTCTCATCTACGACGAAGTGATGACCGGATTCCGCCTGGCCCTCGGCGGCGCGCAAGAGCTCTACAAGCAGTCGCCGGACTTGACCGTGCTCGGCAAGATTGTCGGCGGCGGCTTGCCGGTCGGAGCATTCGGCGGCCGCAGAGACATCATGCAAAAGGTTTTGCCCGCAGGCCCGGTTTTTCAAGCCGGCACATTATCCGGCAACCCCCTGGCGATGGCGGCAGGTTTGGCGACGTTGCAGGAGCTGCGCGAGCGGCCGCCTTACGCCTACCTCGAATCGCTGGGCCAAAAAATGGTTGATGGCTTGGCGGTTGCCGTCCGCTCGGCAAAGATGCCGTACCAGATTGCGCGCGTCGGCAGCATGTGGACGCTGTTCTTTGCGGCCGATCCGGTCAGTAATTACGAAGCCGCGAAAAAGTCCGACACCGCCCGCTTCGCCAAGTTCTTCTGGGCCATGCTCGAGCGCGGAATCTACTTGCCGTGCAGCCAGTTCGAGGCGGCATTCCTGAACGCGGCGCAAACGGAGGAGCACATTGATCAGACGATTGCCGCCGCACGCGACGCGCTCTTGGAGATCGGACGCTGACTTCCGTCGCGTAGGATAGGATTCCGTTCCTGTCCTACCTGATTGAATTCGGTCTGCGGCGTCTTGGTCAGGAGCGGAATCCCGACACATTCAAGAACTTCGGTCAATGTAAGTCTTTAGTCCTACTATGATTCTGCAGCTGACCACTCTTGTTTCCTTCGGGATGGAGCCCGAT
>JAKEFD010000309.1 GCA_022616245.1 Gemmataceae bacterium | reverse complement strand
CAAGCCACATAAGCCGCACAAAAGCCCTCGCGAAACCGATCACAGCCGACCGAACGACACCAAAGAAAGTTCTTGAATGTGTCGGGATTCCGTTCCTGACCGTTCAGGCGTTTGGTCAGGAACGGAATCCTAACCTACAAGGGAAAAACTATTTGGGTTTGCCGGTGCGGCGCATTAATCTAGAAGCCGAATCCAGACATCAAGGAGACTGTTCATGCGTCGCGCCGCTTTGGTTTTTGGTTTGTGCCTTGCCCTCTCTGCCAATGCCTTGGGCCAAACTCCCCCCGAAGGGTTCAAAGCTCTGTTCAACGGCAAAGACCTTTCCGGTTGGAAATCGACCGGCAAGAAGGATGTTTGGGGCGCTGATGAAAAGCAAGGAATCCTCTACGTCGAAGGGGGCGGCGGCGGCTGGCTCTTGACCGAGGCGGAATACGGCGACTTCGAGCTGCGCCTGGAATACAAGATGCCCATGAAGGGCAACAGCGGCGTGGCGTTGCGGACGCCGCCTCAGGGCGACCCTGCTTACGTCGGCATGGAGATCCAGCTCATTGACGACAAAAACTGGCAAGGTCTTCAGACCTGGCAGCACACCGGATCGATCTATAACGTGGTCCCGGCAAAAAAGGTCAACAACCGCGAGATCGGCGAATGGAACACAATGCGCATCGTCGCCAAGGGCCGGCAGGTGCTCATTGAGCAGAACCGCGAAATACTGGTGGACGCCAATCTCGACGAGTTAAAGGAGCACTACAAGAAGCATCCCGGCCTGACGCGCGAAAAGGGCCACATCGGCTTTCAGAGCTACAACTTCCGCGTCGAGTTCCGGAATATCTTTCTCAAGCCTCTATGATGTCTCACCTCGCATACGCTTCCGGCATCTCCGCGGTCCCGCTCTTGGGCGAAACCATCGGCGCGAACCTGCGCCGCACCGTCGACCGCTTCGGCGACCGCGAAGCTTTGGTGGTGCGGCAACAGGACTACCGGGCGACGTATCTTCAGCTTTGGGAAGAGGTCAGCCGATTGGCGCGCGGCCTGTTCGCTCTGGGCGTGCAAAAAGGCGATCGCGTCGGCATCTGGTCGCCCAACCGCTTCGAATGGGTGATCACGCAATACGCCACCGCACGGCTGGGCGCGATTCTCGTCACCATCAACCCGGCTTACAAAACCGCCGAACTGGAATATGCCCTCAACCAGTCCGGCGTCAGCGTCTTGCTCTTGGCGCGCGGCTTTCGCCAGTCGGCTTATGTACCCATGTTTGAGGAAGTGCGGCCCAAGTTGCCGGCCATGCGCCATTCATTCGTGATCGACGATGACTGGCAACGGCTCAACGATATGGGCCAAGCAATTACCGAGCAGGGAATCGAGAAGCGCGAAGCGGAGCTGCAATTCGATGACGCGATCAACATCCAGTACACTTCAGGCACGACCGGCTTTCCCAAAGGGGCCATGCTGTCGCATCACAACATCCTCAACAACGCCTACTTTGTCGGCCAGGCATTGCGCTACACCGAGCGCGATCGCGTTTGCATACCCGTGCCGCTTTATCACTGTTTCGGCATGGTCATGGGAAACCTTGCCTGCACGATTCACGGCGCCTGCATGGTCATTCCCGCCGAGGCTTTCGATCCTTTGAAAGTGCTCGAAGCTGTTGCAGCCGAACGCTGCACCTCGCTCTACGGCGTGCCGACGATGTTCATCGCCGCATTGGATCAGCCACGCTTCGGCGAGTTCGATCTGTCGTCGCTGCGGACCGGCATCATGGCCGGCGCGCCCTGTCCGGTCGAGCTCATGAACAACGTCGTCCACAAGATGCATATCGGCGAAATCGCCATCGCCTACGGCATGACGGAAACCTCGCCGGTTTCGACCATGAGCGCGCACGACGATCCCATTCATCGCCGCGTGGGCACGGTGGGCCGAGTGCAGCCGCATGTGGAGATCAAGATTGTCGATGCCGCCGGGCAAGTCGTGCCGCGCGGCGCGTCTGGCGAACTGTGCACGCGCGGCTACAGCGTCATGCTTGGCTATTGGAATAACTCCGAAGCCACGCGCGCCGCCATCGACGCCGCCGGCTGGATGCATTCGGGCGACCTGGCGACCATGGACGACGAAGGTTATGTCAATATCGTCGGCCGGATCAAGGACATGATCATCCGCGGCGGCGAGAACATCTACCCGCGCGAGATCGAAGAGTTCTTGCACACGCACCCGGCGATCAGCGAGGCCCAAGTTATCGGCGTCCCCAGCGTGAAGTTTGGCGAGGAAGTGATGGCCTGGATCAAGGTCAAACCTGGTGCGGGGCTTGCGGAAGCGGACCTGTGCGCGTTTTGCAAAGGCAGAATTGCAACGTTCAAAGTCCCGCGCTTTTGGAAGTTTGTGGACGCTTTCCCCATGACAGTGACTGGCAAGGTGCAGAAGTTCCGCATGCGCGAAATCGCTGTTGAGGAGTTGGGATTGCAATCGGCGGCAAGTGCCAAAACAGCGTAGCCGTAGCCGACGCAGCTTGCGTCGGAGCGTACTGACTGCCGACGCTGGCAGCGTCGGCTACGGGCGGTTCAGCGGTTGGACATCAGCAGCGCCAGGGGCTTCGTCTCTTTGATGTTCTCCAGCACGATCTTGAGGATCATGAGGAGCGGCACGGCCAGGATCATGCCGACGATCCCCCACACCAGGCCCCAAAACGCCAGTGACAACAAGATGAGGAGCGGACTGACGCCCAAGCGCTGCCCCGCCATGCGCGGCTCGACGACTGTGCCCAGTACCTGCTGAATTGCGATGATGAAGCCGGTGACCACAATCGCTTGCCATAAGTCGAGCTGCAAAAAGCTGAGGGCGATGGGCGGCGCGATCGCGACCAGGCTGCCGATATACGGGATGAAGTTCAACAGGAAAATCAGAAGTCCCCAGGTGATGTAAAAATCAACGCCAAAGACGGCGAGCACGGCCATCGAAAATACGCCGGCCAGGAAGCTGATGAAGGTCTTGACGGACAGATACTCGAAGATGGCGCGGTTGATGGATTCCACCACGGCCAGCACCTGCGTGCCCTGGGTTTCCCCGAAGGCCAGGCGCAGCCGTTCGGGAAAGCTGACGTGCTCGGCGGTCACAAAAATGAGATACACGAAGGTGACCGCCAGGCCCGTGAAGAAGTCGCCAAACGTGCCGACGGCAGCGAGAATGTCCCATTGATAGGCCTGCAACTCGTGAACAATCGAAATCTGCCTGTCCACGCCAAACATGGCGGCCACGCTCTGCACTATCTTGTTCAGGCGCAACTCGTACGTCGGCAATTTGAGTATAAGCTGTTCGACGTTGGAGAACACCAGCGTGCCAACGGCAAACAACGACAAGAGCACGCCGATCAGAATCGTCAAATACGCCACAATCGAGGGCACTCCTTTGCCCACGATCCAGTGATGCACCGGCAAGATGAGATAGGCCAGGAAGACGGCGATGAACAAGGGCTGCAAGATGACGCGCAGCTCGCGCAAGATGACATACAACAGCGCCAAGAGAATGACCGTCAAAGTGACGACGAGGAGTCGATAGAGAAAGACCGAGCCGTTAAGGCTAAAAGTCTGCTCTTGTGTCGGCGGCGGTGTCGGCGTTTCCATGTAGAGATGCTCCTCGGCAGCGGGCAACAACGTCGCCCGCGCACCCCTCACCCCCAACCCCTCTCCCTGATGGCGAGGGGAGACAATGTTGATTCTTGTATGCCGACGGCGTAAGAGGGACAATGACGCCGAATGGCCTACATGGAGAAGGCAATCATGAGCGCCGACAGAATCAATCGTCATTTGCAAGCACAACTCGACGACATTCAAAGCAAAGGGCTGTTTAAGAAAGAACGCTTCTTGCAAAGCCCGCAAGGCTCGGCGATTCGTGTCGCCGGCAAGGACGTGGTGAATTTCTGCGCCAACAACTACCTCGGCCTCGCCAACCATCCAGCCATCGTCGAGGCCGCCGCCAATGGGCTAAAGCAACTTGGTTACGGCATGGCTTCGGTGCGCTTTATCTGCGGCACTCAGGAAGCCCACAAAAACTTCGAGCAGTCGATTGCCCGCTTCCTCGACAAAAGCGACACCATTCTTTACAGCTCGTGCTGGGATGCCAACGGCGGCCTGTTCGAGACCATCCTCGGCGAGGACGATGCCGTTATCTCTGATGAGCTAAATCACGCCAGCATCATCGACGGCATCCGCTTATGTAAGGCGAAGCGCTTCCGCTACAAGAACTGTGACATGGCCGACCTGGAACGCTGTCTCCAAGAAGCGAGGGACAGCCGTTTTCGACTGATCGCCACCGACGGCGTCTTCTCGATGGACGGCTCGCTCGCGCCGCTGCCCGACATTTGCGCTTTGGCAGATAAGTATGACGCATTGGTCATGGTGGACGACAGCCACGCCACGGGGATTCTGGGCGCGGGCGGGCGCGGCACGCCGGAGCAGTTGGGCGTGCTCGAACGCATCGACATCATCACGAGCACGTTGGGCAAGACTTTGGGCGGGGCGGCCGGCGGGTTCACGTGCACGTCCAAGGAAATCGTGGAGTTTTTGCGGCAAAAGTCGCGGCCCTATCTGTTTTCGAACGCGTTGCCGCCGCCCATCGTCGCCGCCGCGGCCAAGGCGCTAGAGCTGGTCCAGACAAGCGCCGCGCTGCGCGACAAGCTGCACGCCAACGCTAAGAAACTCCGCGCCGCCCTGGAAGGCGCGGGCTTTCGCCTGAAGCCCGGAAGCCACCCCATCCTCCCGGTCATGTTGGGCGACGCAGCGTTGGCCAGCCGCATGGCCGACCGGCTCTTGGACAAAGGCATTTATGTGATCGGTTTCAGCTACCCGGTCGTGCCGCAAGGGCAGGCGCGCATCCGCTTGCAGCTTTCGGCGGCGCATTCGGACGAGCAGTTGGAGCGTGCGGCCGCGGCGTTTGCCCAGGTGGGGAAGGAACTGGGGATCGTCAAATAGCATCGCGTTCGCGTGTTGTTTCAAACAGCACTTGACTGATCGACGCTTGAATCATACGATTCAGGATTGACCTGGAGAAAGTTTACCATGAAATGAAACTCGAAAACATTCGAAGTGAGTTAGTTGACTTGTTCGAGAACGATGATTGGAGTATGACGAACAAAGCGGAAAAGGATGGCAAGGAGATTCTGAGTTCGGTCACGGGGTTTCCCTCACAGTTTGCCATCGTCGAGTTTGTGACTGATTGCTTGAAGCAGAATGAGCCAATGCACGAAATCCAGCGCGGTGAGCCACCGGGTTCGCGCGGTGTTGGATACGTGATGAATGTAAGCAAACAAGGAATTAACGACTTGTACATCGAACTCGTCATTGAAGATGATTTGGCATGGATCATCAGCTTTCACAAAAGTAAACACAGTAAACGCAAGTAAGAATGAACAAGAAAAGATGTGTCCTTTGCGGAAGAGGCGATTTGCGCGCTGCCTCCGTGTCGCGCGACATCGACTATCAGGACGACGGCAAGACGCTGCGAATCCGCGTCAAGCTACCCGCCGAAAAGTGCACCAACTGCGGAGAGTTGTTTTTCGGACCGCAAGCGGCGCGAATTGAGCACGCTGCGGTTTGCCGCGCCCTTGGATTGCTCACCTCAGACGAAATCATCAACTTGCGCGAATCTCTGGGGCTTAGCCAAGATGAGTTTTCCGAACTAACGGGGATCGGCCGAGCCACAATTTCACGTTGGGAAAGAGGGCGCTTGCTACAAAACAAAGCGATGGACCACTACCTTCGCCTGGTCAAGAAGAGCAAGAACAATCTCAAGTACCTCAGAGAAATCGCGCACGCGAAATGATTCTGCTTGCCACTCGCGGACAACTCTCTTACGCCGCACGTCGGAGAAGTCCGACGCTCCCTGATACATTTGTTCGAGCATCAGTACGCTCTCTCGACAATGTCAAAACCAAACCGATGAAAGCCAGCGCCGCCACGGTGTGCGCCTTGTACGACATCGCCACCAAGAACAACCGCTGTCCAAGAAAGTCGCGGTGCACGACGACAATGATCATTATCGCCAGGACGGCGGCGATTTGCCGCCAGCGCGGCTGAGTCGCATGCGCGACGCGCTCCCGCATCCACACGAACGCCGCCGGCAACACGAGCACCAGGTGCTGCTGCCAACACAGCGGTGAAAGAATCGCAGCTAGCACGCACACGACGCTCCATTCTTCGGCCAGCGACGAGTCGCCACAATCTGGGCGCCACGGCTTGCGAAAGCGCCACGCCAAAACGATCGCGAAGCACATAAGCACGCCCTGCACCATGCGCTTGGCGGTCGCGGGATCCAAGTCGCCGAACTGCGCGAACAGCAGGTGTTCCAGGTGCAAGCGGTGGCCGGGCGGATGGGTTTGCAAATACCGGGCGATGGCCAGGGATAGCGCCTGGTTACGCGGATTGGGCGGCTCGATGCCGTTCTCGGAGGGATCGTCGAGTGTGAGATTGTATGTGAAGGAAGTAAGCCAGTCGCGATGCTTGTCGATGTTCGCAGTCCAGCCGAGCCAAAGCGCGGGCGCCAAGCACCACAGTATCAGGAAGGCGACCGACCAGGCGGCGGCGCGCCATTGCCGTTTGTAAGCAAGGTACGGAAGAAACAAGACCGGCGTGATTTTATAAACGCAGGCGAAGCCGAGCCAGAACCCGCACAGCCAGTGCCGTCCCGCATAAAGGGAAAAGAGCGCCGCCGACAGAAAGAACAACAGGAGTATTTGCAAGCCGCATTCCTGAAAGTCGCGCAACAAATAGAACGCCATGAGCGCCAGGACCAACGCCGCCGCGGCCGCACGCACGCGCCGTTCCAGCCCGTGTCCGCGCTGTGCCAGCCGGTCCCAAAAAACGACAGTGAGCGCCAGGGCGCCCAGCGCCAGGACGCAGTACAGCGCGCGATCGAGGCGATAGGGCAAGCCCGCGGACCAGGAGTCGATCATGATCCGCGCGGGCAGGTAGTGCTCGCCGTAGCCCGAATACAGCTCTCCTTGCAGAAAGCGCTGGCCGAGCTGCCGGTGCCACAAGAAATCGTTGTCGCGATCGGCAATGCCCTCTACCACGCAGAACAAAAAGAAGAGGCATAAGCCGATCCAGGCTGCGGTGAGAAAGGTACGTGAACTATGCCATGGAATGTGCTGGCCGGGACGCTCCATCATCCCTCCGCAGAAGAGGAATGCGAAGCATAGAGCTTGAGCAACTCCGCGTCAACAGCGGATCGCCTCCTCAATCCAGCCTCCGCCCAGCACGGTGTCCCCATCATAAAAGACGACCGCCTGACCCGGCGTGATCGCGCTCTGCGGCTCGGTGAACACGACGCGGGCGCTGCCGTCGTCCGCGGCGGACACCTCGGCGGGCGCTGGCGTATGGCGATAGCGGATCTTCGCCTCGCAAGGAAGCGTCGCTGTCGGCGGTTCGATCAGCCAATTGACGCGCGACGCGATGAGTCCCGGAGCGAGCAGTTCTTCCCTGTCGCCGATGACGACCGTATTCGTCTGGGGCACGATCTCGAGCACATAGCGCCGGGCCGCGGAGCCAAAGCCTAGGCCCTTGCGCTGGCCGATGGTGAAGTTCTCGATGCCGTCGTGCGGCGCGAGGACTTTTCCCGTTATATCGACTATGTTGCCTGCGCTGGCGAGCTCCGGCCGACGCCCGCGGATGAAACCCGCGTGGTCGTTGTCCGGCACGAAGCAGATCTCTACGCTGTCCGGCTTCTCGGCTACGCCCAGGTCTGCCTGGCGTGCGATCTTGCGCACTTCGTCTTTTGCCAGGCCGCCGATCGGGAATAGCAAGTGCGGCAACAAGCTGCGCCTGAGGCCAAACAGCACATAGGACTGGTCCTTGACCGGATCGGCGCCTTTGCGCAGCCGCACCGGGCAGCCGTCGCGGTCCACCTGAGCGTAATGGCCGGTCGCCACGAAGTCGGCCTGGAGCTGTTTGCCGTACGACCAAAGCTTGCCGAATTTGAGCCAGGTGTTGCAGACAACGCACGGATTGGGCGTGCGGCCGGCCGCGTACTCATCGACGAAGTAGTCCATGATGCGGCCGAAGTCGTGCTCAAAGTCCAGAGCGTAGAAGGGCATGTCGAGCCGGTCGGCGACGCGGCGCGCATCCCCGGCGTCAAGCGCCGAGCAGCAGCCCTTCTTGTGCTCCGCCCGCGCGTCTTCCGGCGCATGTACGCCGGTGCGCATGAACAAGCCGACGACGTCGTAGCCTTGTTCGTTCAAAAGCCAAGCGGCGACGGAACTATCCACGCCGCCGCTCATGGCCAACACCACACGCGGTTTCATCCAGTTATTGTAGCGGAAGTGGAAAGTGGTGAGTGGAGTCGCTAACGACTCACCACTCACGACTCACCACTCACCACTCACCAACTTACTTCTGGGGTTGAACAACGAGCGGCGCTTTGGGCACCGACGTAGGCAGAGTGCCGGAATACTGGCTGTAGTCGAGCCAGAGCATGACGCAGCCGACGATCAGCGCCAACAAAGAAATGGCGAGCATGCCAGTGTAGGCGTCGTTGAGGGCGGGCGAGCTGTCGGAATCGTCTTTCTTGGCCATGGCTAGTCCTCGTAGCAGCAAGCTGCCAGCTTGCTGCTTGTGCGGCAGGCTGGCAGCCTGCCACAACGGTGTGTGTTTACGGGTTGTTGCTTAGCGAGCTGGCGACGATGTCGCCTTCTTGCAGCGTTTTCGGCCCGCCCACGCGTGTGCGGACCAGCCGGGCTACCGCTCCATGGGGAGTGACGTCCACGATGCGGATCATGCCCAGGTACTCCGGGCGCGGGCTCAGGCGATAAACTTCCAGCGTGTGGTGTTTTGCCAAACCGTGGTCGCTTCCTACCGTGATTTCAACGAGGTCTTTTTTGTCGCCGCCGACTTTGCCGATGCGTCCTTTGACGAAGGTCGTGGGTGGATTGGCGGCGCTGGGGTCGCGGCCGACCGGCGACTCGCCGCCGCCCGTTTCCAGCCGCGCCAGCTTGCGCGTCATGTCCTGTAGTTGACCCAGGAGATTCTCGTTGCGCTCCTGCATGCTCTTGGCAATGTTTTCGTTGGCGATGGCCTCGGTCCGCAGCCGTTTGTTGTCGTCCTGCATTGCTAGAATAGTCTTTTCGCGCGAGGCGATGGTGGCGGCCAGGTTCTTGACTTCATCCTTGAGCCGTTCCTTCTCGCCTAGCGCTTTCTGATAGTTCAAATCGGCGTCTTTGGCAGCCTGGTCTTTTTCCAACCCCATCAACTGCAGGCTCTCTTCCTTGGCCTTGGCGAGTTGCTGGAAATCGACCAGCTTCTGCTTTTCGGCGGCAAGATCGGCGAGAGCCTGTTTGACTTGCTTGTTGAGGTCCGTGAGCGTGTCGCCGGAAACCGTGGTGTTTACGCCAGCGACCTTCATTTCCGCGCTCAGGTCGTCGTAAGCCTTTTTCCAATTGGTGCGCGTGGCGAAATCGACGACGAGGAAACCCCCGACGACGAGCGCAAACACCAAATTGAGGATTACCAGGATCTTGCCGATGGTATTCATGGTCTGTTCCTCTTCCAGCGCGTCAAAGCCCCGTTGGAACTTCCTCGCCCTCAGGGAGAGGGGTTGGAGTTGAGGGCTTCCCCGCGAACGCTTCTGGAGCGCAGAGCCAACACTACCTTTTGCCCGACAGTGAGGCGCGGACTATGCCGACAGGACAAATCGCTGTCAACGCCAATTTCTCCAAAATGGCCCATGCTGCAACCGGAATCCATTATGGCAGAGCGAATGTGGGAAAGAAAGGGGTGCTGGCGAAAAAGTAGTCCACGCGGATAGTAGTCCCTACGCTTCGCGTTGGGTCTGAGCAATCCCCACGCTCCGCGTGGGGACAACTATTCGCGGAGTGTCTACTTTTCCAGCCGGCGCGGGTCGGGCGCTTCGCTGAGGCGCGTTTCCGCGACGCGCTCGCCGGAACAATTGTAAAAGAGGATGCGATTTTCCTCGCCGGCCCAGACGGCGTAGTTCTTGAGCAAGCGCGGCCCTTGAACGAGGAAGAAGAGGCCGCACACTCGGCCGCGGCGCAGGATCAGCGACTGGCGCAGCGGCGTCTGACTGGGATCCAGTTTGTCGGTTTCGCAGAGTTTTTCCAGAACATGGTTGGTCAAGTCCTCCAAGGTAGGCAAGTTGGCCACGCGGTTCATACGACCTGGCGACCTCCGCAATGAAAGTAGGGGCTGGATGCATTAGCCCGAAGCGCGAGCAAGGGGAGCTTGGATAGGAGTCACCGCATTCTGCCGCGGTTGCGTTCCCGCGTAACTTTATCGACCAGCGAAAGCGTGAGATGTACGGGACATGGTCTTTTAAGAAGGATTAAAGTGGCGGACTTACCAGTCGTGCAACTGGCGCAACGCCTCGTACAAAACGACGGCGACGGCGTTGGCCAGGTTGAGACTGCGGACGTTGCCGCGGCACGGCGACTCCTCACGCATGTGCGCGCTGGGAGTGCCTAGCTTGCCAAACGCGAGAATTGAGATTCCAGCCGGCATTGGAATGAGCAACGCGCGGTCGCCGTAACGGGCGATCACTTCTTCCGGCAATCCCGCCGTCTCGCCGCCGAACAAGAGCGCATCGCCAGCTCGATACTTCACTGAGGTATACTGCCGAGTCGCCCTGGCGCTGTAACAGAAGATGCGCTCGGGATCGTGATCGCTCTTGACCCAGCCGGCTTCAAAATCCGTCAACGAGTCGTGGCGATGCTTTTCGATTTCGTCCCAGTACTCCAAACCCGCGCGGCGCAACGCACGATCGTTCAGGCGAAATCCCAGCCGCCCGATCAAGTGCAACGCAGCGCCGGTGGCAGCGCATAGCCGGGCGATGTTGCCGGTGTTGGGTGGAAT